>NZ_JADKYL010000016.1:0-107927 GCF_019633785.1 Bacteroides sp. FSHCM14E1 | reverse complement strand
TTCAAAATGAATGTCTTCTGTTGTTTTTTCAAAAAAGAAACTTTTGCCGTCTTCCTTCCGGTAAAATAGATTTTTCGAATGCTTAAGCCCAAACACCAACATGATATAATAGAATTTATCATTCTGATATTGATCGCATAAAAAATAAGGCACAGTAGAATCACGTAAATACTGCAACATTAATTTATATTCTTCAACCTTTTTATCCTCTAATAAAGTGAATCCATACTCCTTCAAATCAAGATTATCTTTTCCAAAATCCCAACGGTATGCAACCCGTAAGCTATCTGTCCTTACTTCATATACTTCATTTTGATAAGGATTGGAAAAATATACTTTATGTTCATAATTATAGAAAGGTTTAGAATTCAGAATAGTGAAAACGGGAGGCACATGCCAAAATTCTTTCACATTCTTGGAAGACTCTTTAGAAATAACGCTGATACAATTATCATTCTCAGAAGCAGGTAGTGTCCATGTAATGAAATACTTACTCTCCAGCTCCTCTATCAATTGATAATTCGTCCTCGTTGGCAGTTTTATTTCTTTTATGAATTTTCCATCCAGAGAATACACATAAAGAGAGCCAAATGGAGATAGCATATACACTGCATTTTCTTTTTCTTTAATAACGGCATCGTATATTTCACGATACTCTCCGGGGCCTTGTCCCTTTTTACCTATTTTATGCAAAAGATGCCCTTCTTCATCAAAAGAAAACACAGCCGGAACCCCTTCATCAACAATATAATATCTGTTATCTTTAATAATAACTTTCACAGGCCTTACAAGAAAGGAACTATCATTGGTTTCCAATGGAATGACAGATATTTTAGAAAATAATTCTTCCATTGGAACAGGGCGTTCAACCAAATCGACATGTAATACTTCACAGTCGGTTTTATCTCCAGTACTTTTACATGAAAAAAGTATAAACAAGAGAAGTGTTAACAAGATATTCTTCATAACTTTATTAGATTAGATTAACAATGCAGGAAGCTATACCAAAGTGTTTTTCATGTCTATATACGTTTTAAATACGTGCAAATATAAGCCATATTTTTCTTATACTCACCATATAGTGCGTTACAAAGCGTTACAAGACCTCAATTTCCGGCAGTTGCAACTGAAAAAGATCCCTATTGTGCTGAACAATAGAAATAGAAGGATCAATTTGAAGTACCTTAACTAAGCGGTGCTTAGCTGTCCGGAAACACTCCCGGCTCCCTCTGGATAAACACATCTCGATTTCCTTACGTGTCAATTGACAATCAGTAGCATTTAAGAAAACCAGCAAGAGAGTATAGGACTGGAGATTAAGTGAAATTATTTCCTCATTGCACTCCAGTGTCTTTTTATATACATCAAAGGTCAGTATAGGACTCAATTTATAGATCAAGGATTTTGTTCCCAACAGTTCTTTTGCCTTTTTTAGTTCCGCTATTTGCCCTTCGTACGCCTTTGACTTTTGCTCCAGATCCTTCAACAGCATGTTCTTTTCCCGAGCATCAGATTGCTGCATTTCAACCTGTTGCGCATATTGATCCCGCATTCTTTCTAACTCTTCTAATTTTTCTTCTTTTTTGTTTAGCTTCTCCACCAATAGTCCGCACTCAGACTGTGTTTTAAACAAGTGCTTTCTCACCCTAAACAAATAGATCAAAAAAACAATCAAACACAAAGTCATACCAACGATCCCCCCAAATGGAAAGAAATGATATCTACAAACCGACCACCAAGTATAAAATAAAAAACCGGAAACCTCTATTTCACATCTCTCCCCCAAATAAACAACAAACTTCAACTCTGGAGACAGGTTGACAGTTTGGCTTTTTCTATATAAGATCCTATTTTCCAAGTCTGTAGTTACTATTTCTATCGCAACTCTTGCCAGAATATGTCGTGTTTGCAGGCTATCCGCCCAGGTCTGACTCAAAGTCATGGGAGATAACTGCTTCTCGGAACAAATAACAGAGTGTAATGAACGTTCTCTCGATATCTGAGAAAGATTTTTCCGGCTCTTCGCAACATCCACTTTATACTGTCTGGATCCGGTTTCGGTCATAATCGAAATACGTGTCACTTGATATCCCTGAAAAAGAATAAAATAAATCCAATGCTTCCCCTTTCTTTTTCATTTCATCTTTCAACACTTGTATAAATAGGTTTTCTGCCTTTATATGCATCAACTTCTTATTCCTTTGAAAGAAATAATAACTAACATACTGCTTATTCATGACAATATATGTATTGTACGGATTTAGAAGAAACACAATGGCAAGTTATTGAAGTTAACACTCAAATTCCACAAGATGCAGATTAAAGTATCTTATGATTCTTAGAAAAATATTTTCTTCATACAGTCTAAGTTCATCTTGACAGCCAAGATACGCATCTTAAGGCGCAAGATGTGTATCTTGGCGCGTAAGATGTACATCTTGCGTGCTAAGATGAACTTTAATTACTGACCTGAGCAAGTTTACCTCTCGCGTTTTAGAGCTTTTAGTAAAGTGATTTGCCGTTTTAAGATTGGTTTCTTAACTTCTTTCTGTTTTTTAGTAGCATCACCCCGTAGTGAATCTATTTAAGCGGAAAACCGTTTATAGACAGCTTGCTTTATTCTTGAAAATTGTAGAATACATATCAATTTAAAGATAAGCAAGACAGTTCATAAGCATTCTGTTCACTTTCCGCAATTACATAGATTAGATTGTTTTTCTCATCCACAGCTATATTTACAAGACCATGGTTAGCCTTAATTTTACTTGTTGGAAGTCCTTGCCAACTAAATACAGTAATCTCTGAAGGTAAAGCTTCGTTTCCTCTATTATGCAATAATGCATAAATACTATTATTTGTTGCATATACATCTTCGAAACCAATCTGAGTCGTTTCATTGGAAACTACATACGCCGGAATTGCTCCTTCAGCAATACCATATTTAGGTTCGTAAATATAAAGCGTTTTATTCAATGACAAACGACAATTTTCGTCCAAGTCAAATAGCTCCAAGATCCCTCCCAGATAGGTCGCATTCAACATCTTCGTCCTGTCCGGTTTTAACTTGGTTTTGGTATTACTACAGAAAACCGACCATACTTCTTCTTCATTATTTGTATTTAAACAATCAGAGAAAGAATTGTATAATTGAGTAATCTTTCCATCTTTTAATAATCCAAACCGAAGATCCTTATGGTTCGCTTTTACAAGAAAATCCGAATCTTTAAGAGAAAGCATATCATAGATTATTGTGGGTACTTCAGAGTGTGGTAAGCTACCATAATTCACTTGCATAACTTCAGATTTCAATGAATCTTTTAAAAAAGAAGAGACATCATATTTCACTATTTTACGCATTGAAGAGTCGTATGCATACATGTTTTTTCCATCTTCAGATAAATTGAATGCCCCCACATTTATAAAATCAGCAGGCCCCTGACCTTTTTCTCCAAATGATTTTACAGGTACTCCCTTTAGAGTAAACAGATGAAAGAAGTTATTATTAACATTATCCAACACCAGTAGCATTGAGTCTATAAGTTCTATTTGCAAAGGATACGAAAATAAAAACGTATCATTTAAAACAACCAGTTCCCGTGATATGCTATCGCTACAAATAACTTCGTTTGAAAACTCAACCTTCTCTTTTGCCGGATGACATCCCCAAAGAATAATCCCTATTAAGATTAATACACTGACATTTTTATTCATAAGCATCCGATTTTAGGCGGACTAAAAGCTTTACTTAGCTTTCAGACCTAAAGGTTTCTACTTTAAAGTCCTTTAGGAAGTGACTGATTTGCCTGTTTTAAAGGGAATAGAAATACTTCCACTCCCTTTGATAAATTCATCTTCAAAGATTAAATACTGAATACTGCTTTAATCTCCTATACTGTATGCGTCATATACAATATCGACCTTGTCATGACTAACAGGACAATCTACTGATCCGCGTCCATAACAATGAGTTTGCGAAGATTCTTCTCCACTTGCCAAAGCTTCTACATTCTGCAATAAAAGAGGATCTACATCCTGAAATTTCTGCACCGGTTTTAAATACCAAATCGAGACGATAGCAACCAAAAGAAAAGTTGCTTTCAAATAGTTCTTCATTTTCATAAGATATATGTTTTAATTATTCACTGCAAAGTTAAAAGCCATTACTTAATAAAATATCATATATTGCATTACAATTTATTACATAGTATAAAAGGTTCCCTAAATTATTCCTTTTCCGGCAGTACTAATTGATATTTATCAATATCCCTCTGAAAAACAGTAATCTCAGGATCTACACTCAACACAATACGCAAACGAGAAATAGCTACACGCAAACGAACCATGCCTCCACTACCATCTTTCCACAAACATTCCAATAACTCTTCGTAGGTTAAAATATATTCAGGAGCATTCAGAAAAGCATCCAAAAGTCTACAGGCCTGTGAAGTAAGAGGAATTGTTTGATCACCACAAATTAATAACTTTGCATAAGAATCAAAAGTGACCTTCGGACTCAATATATAAAGTAATGGTTCTTTTCCGGACTCTCTTAATTCTTTAAGCTTTTGAATTTGTATCTCATACTCTTTCAGTATTTTCTCCATATTTTTTCGTTCTTCTTCACGCTCTTCGCCTCTTGCTGAAAGGTCTTTAATCCGTTTTTCATATTCTCTTTGTTTTGCCTCCAACCTTTTCTGATCCTTTTCCAATTGTATTCGAACTTTTCTTTCACGATCCCGATCATTAGCTAAACGTCTTTTATCATTTCGGATTTTAGTTATATACTTCTTCACCAGATACCAACCACAGAAAATAATGATAAGAGCGGCTGCCACAATCCCTATTACTTCAAATGGAATACTATCATATTGATATACAGCCCACCATGAATAGGACCAGAAACCAATAATCTCAAGTTCACATCTATTACCTACATAAAAAGTAATTTTGTGTGTCCCGGAACAAAGGTCATTGCAATTCTTACATTTAAAATGGGAGATAGTATTATCCAAATGAGTTATTGATATGTGTACATCGGTTTTAGCCAAGATTTTATGTCTTTTGAGTACTTTATTCCAAAGTTGTTGTAAAGTGTCTGTAGATAGGCAACTTTTTGTGCAGACAACTGAATGCCAAGACCGCTCTGCCATATTTTGTGAAATATTCATTTTGCTTTTCTTTGCGTCCACGGTATAAGACTTAACTCCTTCACTTGTCGTAACACGAATTATCAAAGGAACCGTATCGACTACTACTCTAGAAACATAAAACAGATTCAACTCTTGCTGCTTTCTGTGCAACTCTTTCTCGAGCACTTCTACTAAAAGGTCTTCCGATTCGGTGCGCATTGCCTCCACATTTTTCTGATAGAAATGAATGCTGACCAAGAATGCTTGCATTATTATACCCAAAATCCATAAAAATAATCTAGAGCGTTTCATCGTAGTTTGTTTTTGCAAACAAATGTAATACTTTACAATATTATCTCAAAATCTCACTACCAATTTCACTGATTAACAGAGGATAAACATACAATCGCCCGGTTATTGATATAAAAAATAGAACCCTAAATGTTTACCTCAAACAACAATAATCAAAAGATTATTTATTTCACCGCATTTCCCATATTAAATTCTAAAATAATTTAACGATTAGGCTAAAAAAGAAATTTTGACATAATACGTCCATTTCAACGCATTACAATTTATTACATACCATCACATTATTAAAAACCAACCCATTAACAGGTAATAAAAAGTAATACATTCTTTTTAATTAAAAGAAGCACATACAATTAACAGATAAGAAATCGAGGCTGGGTGTCAGGGTAATATTGTTTTAACAGCCTCACTCTCCCCCAACTCAATGTATAAAACAAAAAAATTGTCTAAGGAAAAGATCTCGACATTAAGCAACCGTCTAAATATCAAATATTTAGAAAATGATAAAACATTCATAAAAGCATCTGCAAACATAAAGGGAGCTATTCTGACATTACGATTATTCCACTATCAGAAGGTACCATAAAGTATGTAACCAGGAGTTATTTTTATCCCCGGGAGTTATTTCTACCATTTTTTATGTAATCAATCAGTATCTAAATATAAATAATAAGCGGGCAAAATCTGATAAGTGAAGCATAGATCATGAAAATAAACCTGATTACCTCACAACTATAAAATCCCCTCCATACGGCAAAGTCTAAAACAATCGTAAATATATACATTAAAATCCGTTACCAGATATTACCCATATCTTTTAAAAGATTATACCCAATCAAGCTGTACAAAAAGCCCTATAATTGCAGCACCAACGACTAATTGGGAATTCCCCCCAAAAAAGAAGTTTGAAAAAATGATGGTTTAACTATGAAAACAATATTAATAATTATCTAAATACAGTTATGGAACCAGTTATTCTATTTTTACAGTTGATCTTATTGGACACACAATTTAATGATGTATGTCCTTGTATGCAAACCGATGTACAACTCGACCTTACAAGTCAGTACCAAACAGCTACTTTTATACCTGCTTTCTTATGGCAAATGTCATGGATATACCCGATTGAAGGTTTGGTAATAGGGTTGTTTATTGTTCTCATGATACGTTATAGAATCATGTATAACACGAAACTCTTTTCCCACGAAAAACTGGGCATTGTTCAAAACATAGCTCATAAAACTCAAACCCCACTGACTCTGATGCATCACTTACTGGAAGAAATCGCCTCTGACAACCTTCCTGAACCTACATCTCAAAAGTTAAAGCGAGTGCTCGGCTACACCAGCCACATCATGAACAGCTACCAGAATATTGGAATATTCAGCAATATAGAGAATGAAATATATCCTGGTTCTCCCATTGAGTTTGAACTTTACACTTTCATTACCTCAATCACCAATCAATGCCAGAGTTATGCCAATACTCGCCAGATACAATTAAACGTCAGCAAAGATTTCGGCTATATCAGTTGCCGGGTAGACGAAATTACCATGACTGCGGCCTTACAATGCCTGTTGAGTAAAATAATCGATGCCACACCTTGCAAAGGTTGCATTAATATGAACGTGTCTCACCTGAACAACCATTGGAGCCTCCGGATTACCAATGGACCAGAATGCAAACAGGACAATAAAAAGTTACTTTCTCTACTCTCTGCCCTTATGTTGATATACCACTGTGGGAATCTTCAAATCATAAAGAAGATAATCCGCTTACATGGTGGAAAATTAATCGGGGATTGCCATAGGCGAATTATTACTTTTCAAGTTATCGTTCCCATAAACGGTTGCTGCAATACAATCCAATGTCCGGAAGTGGAAATTCCTACCATAAAAGATGGCAAGATGGGCCGTTCTGATAAAAATAGGTCACACGTACTGTTAGTCATGTCAGACAATGAGTTGAGCAGCTACTTAAATGAAGCCCTCTCAACCCTCTTCCGGATAACTATTCTTAATAATCCGGAACGTTTATCCAATTTCTCCGGTCAGCGAACACCAGATATTATCATTATTGATGAAATAGTGAACGGTATAGGCGGAAAAGAAATTTATTCCCGGATAAAATCAAATGCCAGCATGGTTCAAACTCCCGCCATTCTCCTGATGAACTTCAATGATAATAGGAGTTATCTCACCCATATCCATTGTGGAGTAGATAAATTGGCACCACGTGCAATCAGTATTTGCAGGCTTAAAGCGGATATACAAGTACTTATAAATAAGCATAAACGTATCAAACAGCTTCTGGAAACCAATTTGCCTGCCGACCTCCCTGAGACAACTGCGAAGAGTGAAGAAAACACTCTATTTATGGATAAAGTAAATAAGCTTCTGGAAAAGAATCTCTCATCAGACAATTATACGGTCGACATGTTAAGCGCCGATATGGGAATGTGCCGTACTACATTCTATACTAAATTAAAAGAGATTACAGATAAAGCACCTGCAGAGTACATGTATTATTTTAAAATGAATAAAGCCAAAATTTTACTGGTTACACAAAAATACACCGTTACAGAAATAGCAACCTATTTAGGCTTTTGCGATGCTAAATATTTCGGAGCAAGATTCAAGAAGTTCTATAAAGTGCCGCCTACGCGCTATATCAAAGAGATTTTATAATGCCCGTAAGGGTTTATAACCTTTTCATGATCTCGTCACACATACCTGGGCTCATAAGCCCGGGTACGTGGGACAAATCTATTATCAAAAACCTGAATGTTCATTCTTATTCTCATAAGAATCTACTTCCCGGTTTTTCTCACCGGAATAGTTCCATACGATTTCATCGGTATACTCCTTTCCTTTGATTGCGGCTACAGCTTTCAGAACATTTTTCCCATCAGCAAGTGCCACATTATCGAAGATGTAATGCACATTAGTATATCCTTTGCGAATACCGCCCAGTTCTTTTCCATTCAGATATACTTTAGGAGTCCCGATATTAGAATAGACAGTAACGGTAGTCATTCGTTTTTCACGATCGACATTACGACGTTGCGTGAGATAAAGAACCGGATTCTCACTCCAGTTGGCCTTGTACCAGAAATAAGAGTCTTTCTTTATTTTACGGTCAAAGGTAACCAGGCCTTTCATATTACGTGCGGGAACACCGCCACGTGTCCACATCGGTACGGCAAAATCAAACATATTCCAAAGATAAGAAGCGATGATATATGGATGGTCTTTGATGACACTCCACTGATATTCGTGTGTCTTAGTCTGGAATGTTTCCGGATAGAACGGCTTGCCCCAATTGAGGGCGTCACCCAAATATTCGGTTTGATGGGCCAAGTTGGCATCGGCACCATATTCAGTCAACATCAGCTTCTGATAAGGATATTCTTTTTCAAGTTGTTCTACCCAAGGCTTGATATCCTGTATCTTCTTCTCGTACCAACCGAAATAACGGTTCATACCCTGTATATCCGCATTCAAATTGACCGGATGTTCCATATGTCCGTATCCATTGACCGAAACGGTATAACGATCCGGATCTTCCGTCTTAGCAAGATCATGAAGAGATTGGGTCAAGGCAGCTGTATATTCATGAGGCTGATATACTTCGTTATGAAGCCCCCATACGTAAATAGAAGGGTGATTGAAGCTTTGACGGATTAGTTCACGAAGCTGGCTTTGGGCATTTTCCGCTTCGTATCCGGTCACCCGGTTTACACAAGGTATTTCGGCCCAGATAATCAGTCCCAGTGTATCACAACGGGAGTAGAGATAATCTGACTGTTGGTAGTGGGCAAAACGGACAGTAGTAGCCCCCACATCCATTATTGTAGCCAGATCGAAGTCATGATGTTCATTCTTAAGCGCACTGCCCAGTCCCCACCAGTCCTGATGGCGGGTTACGCCATACATCGGATACTTTTCTCCATTCAGAAAAAAACCTTTCCCGGCCACAATCTCATATTTACGCACACCAAGAGGTTGCACCACCTCGTCAATTACTTTTCCATCTGCCATCAGCTTGCAGACAACCTTATAGAGATAGGGATCTTTGCGTCCGTGCCAGAGGTGCGGATCTTTCATCTTAAAAGTAGATGTATAGGTCTGTGTTCCTTGCGGAGTCAGGTCGAACGACTGGCTGTGTACACTTACTTTACGCCCATCCTGCGTATAAATAGCATTTTCAAGAGTCAAAGCAGCAGGTTGGAGCCTGGCATTATCCAATTTTACCTTCACAGTTATATCGGCTGACTTTTTTGAAACATTCTTTTGGGTAATATAAACACCCGGAGAGGCACAATCGGTAACCGTAATGTTATTCTGCTCAGTTACAATCAGCCATACGGGACGGTAAATACCACCATATACTCCGAAAAGATTCTGATTGACCGGAATTACGTTGGGACGGGCCTTATTGTCGGCTTTAACAACGATCTCGTTCTCTGTTCCGAACTGAAGGACCGTACCTATTTCACAGGCAAAAGCAGAGTAGCCACCCTTGTGAGTGCCGACCAATTTTCCATTGACGTATACTTCCGAACAAGCCCCTACTCCTTCGAAACGCAGAAATATACGTTTATCTTTCAAATCTTGAGGAAAAAACTGTGTTTTCCGATAGTAACCCACCCCTTCATAGAAAGAGCCCGATTGAACTTGCATATCCTTGGCATTCCAGGTATGTGGAATCTCAACAGTCTCCCACTTTCCGTCCCATTGTGAAGCAGCCCGCATCGGATCGGCTGCAAAAGGACCTTTCTTAAATTGCCAGCCGGTATTGAATGCGGTAACCTGTCGTGCCATCAAGGGAGAAATACTACTGCACAGGCATAAGCATGCAATAATTAAATAAGATAGTTTTCTCATAATATTTTATTTTAATGATTGGTCACCTTTTTGCGGGTGAACGCACAGATAAGGAAATTCTACTATGTCAATGCATCCCGGTACTTGTCTGTCGTAGAGGAAGTTTCTTTAATTTGCAATTTGATTATAAAGGGTTCTCCCGGATTTTGCGAAGGCATAGCTACATTATATTCATTCCGGGTGGTCTCGACAACCTTCAGTTCCTGTCCGTCCGGTAAAGCGGCTTTCTCTATTTTTGTGCCTTTCGGAACCTTTACATCAAGGAAACCCGAATAGGGACAATTGAATACAACCATATAAATCTCTTGACCTTTACGGGTATAGTATCCCCAGTCTCGTTTATCCCATCCGGCATAGCCACAGCCATAAATACACTCACCATACTTCTTCATCCATTTACCCAAAGCTACAGCCAACTCCTTCTCTTCCGAACGGAAATCACCATCGGCCTGAGGACCGAAATTGACTACCATATTCCCTCCCATCGATACAGCATGCACAATACGGTCGATTACTTCTACCGGAGTCTTGACATAACTCAGCGACCAATCCTTATGATATCCCCACTGATTTTCGGGAAGGGTCATACAAGCTTCCCAATCCCATTTAGTCACCTGCAAGTCCTCCACCGGATCAGGAAGACGACGTTCGTACCCCGATTCATAATCTCCCATAAGACAGCCATTGCTATCGAAGTGTCTCTTGCCATAATCATCGGCACGAAGCCGGCTATTGACAGTGACTCCCGGCACAAGATTCTTCAACATCTGCTCTACATGAGCTGTCCACCAACCATTCTTCTTAATACTTGCATCCCAAGTGCCGTCGAACCAAAAGTCCTTAACCGTCGGATAGCGGGTAGCCAATTCCTTCAACTGATTATCGGTGAAAGTGAGAAAACGGCTGAAAGCAACGCTATCTTCTTTCGATGAAATCTCATAACGATAATCCGGATGGCTCCAATCCATTACCGAAAAGTAGAAATGCACGTCGATACCTTCATCATTGTAGGCTTTTACCAACTCGCCTAAGATATCTTTCTTAGATGGAGTCTGCGCTACGGTATATTCACTATACCGGCTCGGCCAGAGACAGAATCCTTCGTGATGTTTCGTTGTTATCTTGACGTATTTTACTCCCATCTCTTTGGCCATTCTCGCCCATTGGCGTGCATCAAATTTTACCGGATTCCATTGTTTCATCAGCCCCAGCCATTCAGAAGCAGGAACTTTAGCCCACGACTTGAGCCATTCGGCAGCTCCATTATATACTTTACCTTTCCATTCGCCACCGGGAATGGCATACAGTCCCCAGTGAATGAATTCTCCCAAACGATTGTCGCGAAACCGCTTCATAGCTTCGTCCTGACGCTTGCCGATGTTAGTGGCACCATATTTTAAAGGAATTTCCTTTTTAGGTTCTTGAGCTAAAACATGAATTGAAATGCAGAGTGCAATTAAAATAAATAGTTTGTTCTTCATGGTGTTCTATTTTCTAAGGTACGCACAAAGATAAAACATTGTAGCCATATAACAAACAAGGTGTAGCCATACGTTCTCAATGACTACACCTTTTATTTTATATGCAAAACTACGGATTATCCGAAAACTTCTTCACCTTTCAGCGTGGCAGAACTGGCTTCCGTAATTCTTACGTTCACAAAATCGCCTATCCGGTGAGTACCACGATCGAATACAACCACCCTGTTCTGCTCGGTACGGCCGAACAACTGATCGCGCGAACGTTTCGAAACACCTTCTACCAATACTTCATAGGTCTTTCCGATACAGCGGGTATTGGATTCAGCAGACAAACGATTCTGCAAAGCAATTATTTCATTCAGACGACGGACTTTTACCTCCTCGGGAACATTGTCTTCCAGATGTTTAGATGCATAAGTACCGGGACGCTCGGAATATTTAAACATAAATGCCGCATCATAGCCACAAGCCTCCATCAGCGAAAGTGACTCCTGATGATCTTCCTCTGTCTCGGAGTGGAAACCGGAGAATATATCCGTAGTAAGCCCGCAATCGGGGACAATACGCTTAATAGCCGATACACGATCCAGATACCATTCACGCGTATATTTACGATTCATCAACTTAAGAATACGCGAGCTACCGCTTTGCACGGGAAGGTGAATGTGTTTACATACATTAGGCACTTGTGCAATCACCTCCAAAGTTTCATCACTCATATCTTTGGGATGCGAAGTTGTGAAACGGATACGTACATCCGGCGCCGCCTCAGCTACCACACGAAGCAACATTGGGAAGGTAACCACTTCTCCTCCCTCCTTCTCAAAACGATAAGAGTTTACATTCTGCCCCAACAAAGTAATCTCTTTGTAACCTTTTGATACCAGATCAGCCACTTCGTTCAGAATACTTTCCACATCCCGGCTGCGTTCACGACCACGGGTGTAAGGCACTATACAATAGGTGCAGAAGTTATTGCAACCACGCATGATGGATACAAATCCGGAGATATGGTTACCGCAGATACGTGAAGGAATCACATCCCGATAGGTTTCCGTAGTCGAAAGCTCTACATTCATTGCCTTCTCACCCGCTTCCACAGAAGCGATCAGTTCCGGAAGAGTCAAATAAGCATCCGGCCCCACTACAAGATCTACATGATGATGTTCAATCAAATCATCTTTCACTCGCTCGGCCATACATCCCAACACGCCTACAATCAGATGCTTCTTCTTTTTCTTCATCGAATGAAAAAACTCCAGACGATTCAGAATCTTCTGCTCGGCATTGTCACGGATAGAGCAAGTATTCATAAATACCGCATCAGCCTCTTCCAGCGTTTCGGCAACCGAATAACCGGCCATTTGCATCACAGAGGCAATTACTTCACTATCGGCCACATTCATCTGGCAGCCATAAGTCTCGATAAACAACTTCTTGTTGTCATCAGCAGTTGCGGATTTAAAGTCCGCTCCCGTCAATTCGTTCATAAATTCAGAATTTAAATTTGTACCTGCAAAGATACAGCTTCATCCTCAAAAAGTTGTGAAATGAAACCAAAATAACACTTTTGCTTATCGATTCAGAGGCAAAAGGATAATTTATGTTAATAGAACAAACATTTATGGCGTAAGGATTTGGCACTATTAATTTTATTTCACACATTTGTGCAATGAAAGAAACATTAGATTTTTTCATAGTTAAGGTTTAGGTTAAAAAAATTAAGGGGAGCTGTGAAGCTGCCCTTTTTTCATGCCAAAATATTGGTATCAATCAGATTAAATGTATAACTTTGGCGGACTGTAGAAAATAAAAGTACTATGGATGATATTTTAAAAGTCCTCGTCATTATGGCTGTTTTCGCATTACCTCTTATCAGACAGATCAAAAAGAGCAAAACGGAAAGATCTGCCCAAAAACCTTTCGTACCCATTCCGGATACGGAAGAGGCCGAAGTCCTTCAAACACCGCGAAAACATCAAACATTCCGTTCCCAACCGCTCCCTCCGAAAGCGGAAGTGAAGAAAAATAAAACAATTCCTCCGAAAATGGAAACATCCCCGACAGATGATCCGGAATTTACCATTCGCTCGGCTGAAGAAGCCCGAAAAGCCATTATCTGGTCCGAAATTCTGAATAGAAAATATTGAAAGATTATTCCTAACACGAAAATAATACTATAATTATGGCATTCAAATCCATTTCTGCAGCAGAAGCTGCCAGCCTTGTAAAACATGGCTATAACATCGGCCTCAGCGGTTTTACCCCCGCAGGAACGGCCAAAGCTGTCACTTCCGAAATAGCGAAAATAGCGGAAGCGGAACATGCAAAAGGAAACCCTTTCCAGATCGGCATCTTTACCGGAGCTTCTACCGGCGACTCATGTGATGGTATATTATCACGTGTAAAGGCTATCCGTTATCGTGCCCCTTACACAACCAATCCCGATTTCCGTAAAGCAGTGAATAACGGTGAGATTGCCTATAATGACATTCACCTTTCACAAATGGCACAAGAAGTGCGCTACGGATTCATGGGAAAAGTGAATGTAGCTATCATCGAAGCTTGTGAAGTGACTCCGGATGGAAAAATCTATCTGACAGCTGCCGGTGGAATTGCACCAACCGTCTGCCGACTGGCCGATCAGATCATCATTGAGTTGAACAGTGCACATAGCAAAAATATGATGGGAATGCATGACGTGTACGAACCGCTCGACCCGCCTTACCGTCGTGAAATTCCAATCTACAAACCGAGTGACCGCGTCGGACTACCTTATATACAAGTCGACCCGAAAAAGATTGTAGGTATCGTAGAAACAAACTGGCCGGATGAAGCCCGTTCATTTGCGGCTGCCGATCCTATTACTGATAAGATTGGTCAGAATGTGGCCGACTTCCTGGCTGCCGACATGAAACGTGGCATTATTCCTTCCACATTCCTTCCGTTACAATCGGGAGTAGGTAACATCGCCAACGCAGTTTTAGGAGCCTTGGGACGCGATAAAACAATCCCTGCTTTCGAAATGTATACCGAAGTTATCCAAAACTCTGTGATCGGATTAATCCGTGAAGGTCGTGTAAAATTCGGAAGTGCCTGCTCACTGACCGTAACCAATGACTGTCTGCAAGGCATTTATGACGACATGGACTTCTTCCGTGATAAACTGATTCTCCGTCCGTCTGAAATCTCTAACAGTCCGGAAGTAGTCCGCCGTTTAGGAATCATCTCTATCAATACCGCCATTGAAGCAGATATTTATGGTAACGTAAACTCTACCCATATCGGTGGAACCAAGATGATGAACGGTATCGGCGGCTCGGGCGATTTTACACGCAATGCTTATATTTCCATCTTTACTTGTCCGTCAGTGGCTAAAGAAGGCAAAATCAGTTCCATCGTTCCGATGGTTTCTCATCTGGATCACAGTGAGCACTCCGTTAATATCGTTATTACCGAACAGGGAGTAGCCGATTTGCGTGGCAAAAGTCCGAAGGAAAGAGCACAGGCAATCATCGAAAACTGTGCACACCCGGATTATAAACAAATCTTATGGGATTATCTGAAACTGGCCGGTAATAAGTCACAGACTCCTCACGCCATTCAAGCTGCTTTGGGAATGCATGCCGAACTGGCTAAAAGCGGAGATATGAAAAACGTGAACTGGGCAGAATACGAAAAATAAACGATAAACGATGAACGATGAACCGACTGTGACTTCTACAAAGTGTTCATCGTTCATCATTTACAATTTACCAGTATTTCGCATACTTTATTTTGAAAATTCCTTGCTTTGGCTGCCGACAATACATTTTGGTTCATAATGGCAAAGGCCACCTGATGACCGTTAGCCATCTTTAGGTAACCGGCTAATGTGTTAATGGCAGTATAAGATCCCGTTTTGGCATGTACATTCTTAAATGCCGACCCTTTTTTCATACGATTCTTAAGTGTTCCATCAATACCTGCAACCGGAAGAGCTTTATAGAGCTTCCGAAAAATATCCGTTCTCGAATAAGCAAACTTCAAAAAATCAACCAACAGGGCAGGAGAGAGGTAATCGTAATTTGACAATCCACAACCATCAGCTATTTTATAATTGTCCGGATCATGCCCCAAATCTTTAATCAGCCGATGGATCTCATCGATCCCGTCTTTAGCCGAAACTTGCTTTTTGCCTGTAGCTTGTGCTCCTAAACGGCAAAGTAATGCTTCCGCACTCAAGTTATCACTTTCTTTCATAATCTGGTCTACTACTTTCTGAACGGGACATTCCCAACGTGCCATGCGGGTAGAAAGACTGTCGGGCTGAAAGCTGTCGAAAGCATACTGCTCCGAAATCTCTATCCCTCTATTACGTAAACGTTCGACAAAGGTATGCAGAAAGAAGTCCTGCGAAGAATACACATTCACATCACCAATTCTTCTATTCTCTACATTTCCACTGACAATAAGATTATTTTTATTCTCTAACCATCCTCTCGAAACAGAAAACTTACCGGCAGAAGGAGTACGTGTCTCAGTTTCATTGATCACAGTATAATAAGAGGACGATGGTTCAAAACTCAGGCGCGCCGAGTCACCACGTATCGTTCCCGGTACAGCCGTTACTTTCACTACACCTTTATGATACATCAATGGCGACAAATAAGGCTGAAAAGAATAGGGAGTATCATCCCATGCCCAACCGCTTCCCCAATAAAGAGAATCTTTCATCGATATATCTCCATAGATTCTCCCTTTCAATACTGAAAAAGGAAAAGTTATCACTTCCTCCACCAATGCATTCATACCTTCATCGTCAAACTCCGGGTCAAATCCGCCAATCACATAAATGTCTCCGCGGAGCGTATCATGTTCTATAGTACCTTTATACCACACTTCGGTCCGGAAAGGTTCATCTGCATCCGGCCGGGCAAGCGCGGTTATAGTAGTTAATAGTTTCATGGTAGATGCCGGACGCGAAAGCTTGGCATCACGGTATGTATAGAGTGATTTCTTTGCAGTCAGATCATACACGGAAATACCAACTTCGGAACCTTGGGGCAATTCCTTCTTAATAAGTGAATCAATTGCGGCGAAATCTACCTGCCCCCGGATAATAATTGAAAAACAAAAAGAGAATAAAATAAATAAATTCAGTTTCTTCATAATGCTTATAAACAACGAATGACAAGTCATAAATTACGGGTTACGAGTAATTGCGCCATTATACGCATGATACTTATAACCCGTAACTTACAACTTGTAACTCTTACAATGCTTCACGGAATATTTCGGCAACAGTAGGATGGGGAAAAACAATCTTCTTCCATTCGGCCGCTTTTAGTTTCATTTCTATGGCCATACCTGCTAATGTGATAATTTCAGAAGCCGGATTGCCTAAAACATGTGCTCCCAAAATCGTATCATCATCTCCAAGCAATACTTTACATACACCGTTTACCCCTTCATTTTCGGCAACAAAACGTCCAGAATATGCCATAGGAAGCTTTACAGCACGATAAGCAATACCTTTCGCAATAAGGGACTCTTCTGTTTGCCCGACTCCGGCTATTTCAGGATTGGTATACACTACACCGGGAATAGCACGATAACTCATTGTATCTGTTTTACCGAGAATTGCATGTACGGCTACTTCCGCTTCACGAACTGCCGTATGTGCCAATAAAGAAAATCCGGTTAAATCCCCACATACATATACTCCGGGCAATGAACTTTCCATCTGCCCGTTTACTAAAATACTTCCGCGCTCTGTCCGTTGAAGATTCAGGTTCTCAAGTCCGAAACCTTTTGTTACCGGACGGCGACCTACACTCATTAGCAATTTCTCCGCAGTCACATTTCCGGCACCATCTGCATTCTCATAAGAAACTAAGCACCCCTCCTCTGATTGTGCCAACGAGACAACTTTAGTACTCAACAGAAATGTAATGCCCCGTTTGGCATAGTCAGCACGCAACAGAGCAGAAAGCTCTTTATCCATGCCTCCCAAGATCTCGTCCATCATTTCAATGACGGTCACTTTCACACCCAGACTGCTGAAGAATGATGCAAACTCCATACCAATCACTCCACCACCTACGATAGCAAGCGAAGCGGGCAATTCCTTATTGTCTAATGCTTCCCGATGTGTCCAATAATTTACCGTATCGATTCCGGAAATAGGAGGAATGAAAGTCTCGGATCCTGTGCAAAGAATTAAGTTATCACATTCATAGATTTCTTCGCCACAGCAGATTTTGTTTTTGTCCAAGATTGTTGCTTCTCCATTTATGATAGTAACATTATTAGACGTTAATTTTGATTTAACCCCCAAAACCAACTTGCGTACTACCTTCGACTTACGAGCAATGATCTTCGAAAGATCAAACGAAGCCTCAGAAACTGTTACAGCATACTTTGAAGCATGTTTAGCCCCATCATATGTCTTTGCCGAATAGAGCAATGTTTTTGTAGGTATACACCCTTCGTTTAAACAAACTCCTCCTAAATTCTGTTTCTCAAAAAGCAACACGCTTAAACCTGCTTTTCCAGCAGCTTCGGCAGCAGTGTAACCGGCAGGTCCCCCGCCGATAATAATAACCTGGTATTTCATAGCTTACTAAATTAAGTTTCTTGTTTTTTCAATCAGTTCTATAAATTCCTTTTCTTTCACCGGAAGTACAGAAGCATATTTTCCATTTCCATATTCTATCAATAAATAGTTTGTCACTGCAAAATTTCCGAATTTCATAGAATGCACTTTGCGGACTGAAGTAATTTCTGCTATGGGAATAGTTTTCTTACGGATAAACCGCCCATAGTTAAGTATCAGCAAACCGTCAGTGGTAACAGTATAAACTGTATGTATGATCTGTTCGATGATAACAATCAGAAACAACATCATCAAAGTAGCCAATATAATATTCTTACACCATAAGAAACCAAAAGCATTAATGCCCAATACAACCAGCAGAAAATACTGGTACCAGACAATGCGAGCATGAAAAATACGGTTCATTTTGTCAGATTTTTGGCGGAAAGTTAGTAAAATTATGAATTAATGGCAACGAAAAGCACAACGAAAAAACTTATTTTGTAGCTTTGCGGTGATAAACACTAAAACTTATGGTTAAAAAGTTCGATTTCCTCGTAATCGGTTCCGGTATCGCCGGAATGAGTTTTGCCCTAAAAGTGGCACATAAAGGAAAAGTTGCCCTTGTTTGCAAAAGTGGGCTGGAAGAAGCAAACACTTATTTTGCCCAAGGAGGAGTGGCCTCAGTGACCAATCTGCTGGTAGACAATTTCGAGAAACATATTGAAGACACAATGATTGCTGGTGACTGGATCAGCGACCGTACTGCTGTAGAGAAAGTCGTGCGTGAGGCTCCTGCGCAAATACAAGAACTGATCAGCTGGGGTGTAAACTTCGACAAAAATGAAAAAGGGGAGTTCGATCTACACCGGGAAGGCGGCCATTCGGAATTTCGTATTTTACACCATAAAGATAATACCGGCGCTGAAATTCAAGACAGTTTGATTCAAGCTGTACAACAACATCCCAATATTACGGTAATTGAAAATCATTTTGCCATAGAAATCCTGACACAACACCATTTAGGAGTAACTGTCACCCGCCAGACACCGGACATAAAATGCTACGGAGCTTATATACTCGATCCCCGAACAGGTAAAGTGGATACGTATCTGGCCAAAGTGACACTAATGGCAACAGGTGGAGTGGGGGCTGTTTACCAGACCACTACTAATCCGCTTGTAGCGACCGGAGACGGTATCGCCATGGTATACCGGGCTAAGGGAACCGTAAAAGACATGGAGTTCGTACAATTCCATCCGACAGCTCTTTACCATCCGGGCGACCGTCCTTCTTTCCTTATTACGGAAGCAATGCGTGGATATGGCGGTGTGCTCCGCACAATGGACGGAAAAGAATTCATGCAAAAATATGATCCACGTTTATCTTTGGCACCCCGTGATATCGTGGCACGTGCCATTGACAATGAAATGAAAAATCGTGGGGACGACCATGTTTATCTGGACGTAACACACAAAGATCCTGAAGAAACCAAAAAACATTTTCCTAACATATACGAGAAATGCCTCAGCTTAGGAATCGACATTACCAAAGAATATATTCCCGTAGCACCATCCGCACACTACCTGTGTGGAGGTATTAAGGTAGACTTGAACGCCCAATCCTCTATTGAACGTTTGTACGCTGCCGGCGAATGTTCGTGTACAGGTTTACATGGAGGCAACCGGTTAGCCTCAAACTCGTTGATAGAAGCAGTAGTTTACGCAGATGCTGCCGCCAAACATTGTTTATCGGTGATTGACCAATATTCTTATAACGAAGAGATTCCGGAATGGAATGATGAAGGTACCCGCTCACCGGAAGAAATGGTACTTATTACTCAAAGTATGAAAGAAGTAAATCAGATTATGAGCACTTATGTTGGTATTGTCCGTAGCGATCTCCGGTTGAAACGCGCTTGGGACCGCCTGGATATCCTATACGAAGAGACCGAAAGCCTGTTCAAACGCAGCGTGGCATCTAAAGAAATATGTGAACTGCGCAATATGATTAATGTAGGTTATCTGATTATGCGCATGGCTATGGAACGTAAAGAAAGCCGTGGTCTGCACTACACGGTTGACTATCCACACGCCGGTAAATAAAGAAACAGTATTATTAATGCATAGAAAAAAGGTGGGGCCATAATTAAACAGCTCCACCTTTCTCCAAAATACAGTCTGATTCTATTAATAATTTTCTTTCTTAATTTCGAAATATGCTTGTGGGTGCAGACATGCAGGACATACCTCAGGAGCTTCCTTACCTGCTTCGATATAACCACAGTTACGGCACTGCCATATAACTTCTCCTTCTTTGGCAAATACAGATGCAACTTCAATGTTCTTCACGAAAGCAAGGTATCTTTCTTCATGACCTTTTTCCGCAATAGAGATATTACGATACATAGCGGCGATCATCGGGAAACCTTCCTGCTCTGCAACATCTGCAAAATGAGGATAATCCATAGACCATTCTTCGTGTTCACCGGCTGCGGCAGCCTGCAGATTCTGAAGAGTGTTGCCGATAACACCAGCAGGATAACTTGCAGTGATTTCAACCATACCCCCTTCAAGGAACTTAAACATACGTTTTGCATGTTCTTTTTCCTGATCGGCAGTCTCTGTAAAGATAGCTGCAATCTGTTCGTAACCTTCTTTTTTAGCCACGCTTGCAAAATAAGTGTAACGCATTCTTGCCTGTGATTCACCTGCAAATGATGTCAGCAAATTCTTTTCTGTCTGAGTGCCTTTAATACTTTTAGTCATAATCTGATATATTTTAGATTGGTAATTACGTTTGTCGGTTACTTGCCTTTATTAATAACGCAAATATAAGGATTTAGTTCACAAAACCCGGAATTTTATTCATTAATAATATCTATTGCAATATAGACAAAACTGATCAAAAATAAATAAGATGTTCAAAAACATCTTATTACCATTTATTTTATGTAATTTTGCAACCTCGACTTTGCAAAACAAGGATTATAACGACATTTATCACATTATATATAAGTAAAGAAAGAAATGAAAGTGTTTGATTTCAAACCAAGGTTATTCTCAGCCTTGAAGAACTACTCTAAAGAAACGTTTATGGCCGATTTGATGGCAGGTATCATTGTAGGTATCGTAGCCTTGCCTCTGGCCATCGCATTTGGTATCGCATCAGGCGTATCACCCGAAAAGGGAATTATCACGGCTATTATTGCGGGGTTCATCATCTCGTTGCTCGGAGGAAGCAAAGTACAGATCGGAGGACCTACCGGAGCATTCATTGTCATCATTTATGGCATCATCCAGCAATACGGAGAAGCAGGATTGATTGTAGCTACCCTGATGGCCGGCATACTCCTTATCTTATTGGGAGTTTTTAAATTGGGCGCAATTATTAAATTTATTCCTTACCCGATTATTGTAGGTTTTACCAGCGGTATAGCCGTCACCATTTTCACAACACAGATTGCTGATATTTTCGGATTAAACTTTGGTGGAGAGAAAGTACCGGGAGACTTTATCGGAAAATGGATGATTTATTTCCGCCATTTCGATACAATCAATTGGTGGAACACTATTGTGAGTATTGCCAGTATCATCATTATTGCCATTACCCCCCGGTTCTCAAAGAAAATTCCGGGTTCCCTTATTGCCATCATTGTAGTAACGGCAGTAGTATATTTATTGAAAACATACGCCGGTATTGACACCATCGATACCATTGGCGACCGTTTTACAATCAAATCCGAATTACCTGACGCGACCATGCCTGCACTCAATTGGGAGGCCATCAAGGACTTGTTCCCGGTAGCTATTACCATTGCCGTTTTGGGAGCAATCGAATCGTTATTGTCAGCAACCGTAGCCGATGGTGTAACGGGCGATAAGCACGATTCAAACACCGAACTGATTGCCCAGGGAACAGCCAACCTTATCACACCGTTATTTGGCGGTATTCCTGCTACCGGAGCCATCGCCCGTACAATGACAAACATCAATAATGGCGGTAAAACACCGGTGGCCGGTATAATCCATGCTGTAGTTTTATTGCTGATCCTCCTTTTCCTGATGCCTTTGGCACAGTACATCCCAATGGCATGTCTGGCAGGAGTATTGGTTATCGTATCTTATAACATGAGCGAATGGCGCACTTTCAAGGCATTACTGAAAAATCCCAAATCGGATGTAACAGTACTGCTTATCACTTTTTTCCTCACCATCATCTTCGACCTGACTATCGCCATCGAAGTAGGCCTGGTGATTGCATGTATCTTGTTCATGCGCCGTGTAATGGAAACTACCGAAATATCTGTCATCAAAGACGAAATAGATCCGAATGACGAACTGGACATCGCGGTGCGCGAAGAACATCTGATAATACCTGCGGGAGTGGAGGTATATGAGATTAATGGTCCGTACTTTTTCGGCATCGCAACCAAATTTGAAGAGACAATGGCACAACTGGGCGACCGTCCCAAAGTACGCGTCATACGTATGCGTAAAGTTCCATTTATCGATTCAACCGGTATTCATAACCTGACCAGCCTCTGCAAAATGTCTCAAAAAGAAAAGATCACCATTGTGCTCTCGGGAGTAAATGAAAAAGTGCACAACACGCTCGAGAAATCCGGCTTCTATGAATTACTGGGAAAACAAAACATCTGTCCGAACATTAATGTAGCACTGGACAGAGCCAAAGAAATTATGAATTTATAATCTGATACTATCTGCACACAACAGGCGGGTGGAAGTGGACGGAGGTCACTTTCATCCGCTTTCCTTATTTTTAATAATCACCAATTCTATGGATTTTGTGTTGCATTATACCTTTTTATAGGTATTGTAGACTCTTTCATGTACACATACCTTTGCGGCTCGCTAATTTTTAATATTAATTTAATGCCGTTAAATGTATGAAGCAAATGTATAGTGCCCTGCTTGTATTAGTTTTACTAATATTCCCATCGTTACTTTTTGCCACAGAATCAGAGTCCGCCGATAGAGTACCCACCATCCGTGGAGTAGTCTACGATGAAACAGATACACCATTGGCTTCGGCCACTGTCCAGATAGAAGGAACCACCATCGGAACAACAACCAATAGTGAAGGCCGTTTTATTTTGCGCAATCTGGCTCATAAGGTTTACAAGATAAATATCAGTTTTGTGGGATATGTCACTCAGACGCGTACTGTTGATCTCACTTCAAGGAATGTGGCACAACTCTCTTTCACCCTCTTACCTGACGAAAACTTATTATCGACAGTAGAAGTATTCGGAGAACGATATAAACAACCGAAAAAACTGGATGCCATCACCCGCATGCCATTACGCCCCAGTGAACAGATACAGAGTATTTCTGTAATCTCAGAAAAATCGATTGCCGAACAGGGAGCACTCACCGTAATCGATGTTACAAAAAATGTACCCGGAGTTACTCTTTTCGGATCGTATGGCGGAGTAAGAGAAAGTATGTCCATCCGCGGATACCGGGGAGTACCCATTTTAAAGAATGGAGTCCGGATAGATTCCGATTTCCGTACCGGATCTGCTTTATCCGAAATGCAGGGAGTAGAAAGTGTACAGGTTATCAAGGGTTCTGCAGCCGTCACACAAGGTATCGGAAACGATCTCGGAAGTGCAGGCGGAGTAATCAACGTAGTAACCAAAACACCCAAGTTCACCAATGAAGGAGAAATATCTTTGCGTGCAGGCAGCTGGGGATTGTTCCGTCCCACATTCGACGTACAGTCCGTTCTGGATAAAAATCAGACGATCGCTTTCCGTATGAACGGTGCCTTCGAACGTTCGGATAATTATCGCCCGGTCATCCATTCCAATCGCGTATATATCAACCCTTCATTAGAATGGCGTCCGGACGACAAAACAAGCATTACCATAGAAATGGATTATCTGAATGATAACCGTACTCCTTATACCAGTTCAGTCAATCTATCGAAAGATACGGAAGAGAATCTCTACGACATGCCACACAACAAATTCCTGGGATTCAAAAACGATAATGTAAACAACAAGACGCTGACTTATGCCGCACGCATCACCCGCCAGCTGACAGATAATATCAGTGTGCGGGCAGCATACTTCGGCTCTTCATATAAAGTGGATAATACAAGTACTTCCGTAAAAACCGTAGTCAATAAAGAATATAACATGCGTAGAAGAACGATTTCACGTTCATTACGCGATGACCGCAACTCAACTTTCCAGCTTGACTTCATCGGCAGAGATATTTTCACCGGCCCTGTTAAACATACATTCCAATTGGGATTCGACTACAAAAACACCGATCTGTCGATCACCAATTATACCCCTGTCAATATAGACACTATCAACGTACTGGCCCCGAGTATCTCGAATGTGCTACCTGTCGCGGTTAAATTTGTTCCCGAGACCCCGGTAAAATCCAATTCTTCAAGTTATGGAATAATGGCACAGGAGGTAATGACTTTTAATAAGTATATAAAAGCTATTCTGGGACTGAGGTACAGTTATATCAGCAGCCAGGACGATACAAGTGCAGGTCCCACTACCGGAGATGCCTGGAATCCGATGTTGGGCATCATGTTGACTCCTATAAAGAACATCAATTTGTTCGGTTCATATACAACCACTACCAGCCTCCTTCATGCGGCCAGACGAATGGAGAACGGAGACGAAATAGGTCCGTCGAATACCCGCCAATTTGAGGTAGGCATCAAGTCTGACTGGCTGAATAACCGCCTGCGCTTTAATCTGACATATTTCGATATCCTTACTAAAAACCTCTCTTATAGTACTTATCATCCGGGAACTACGCAACCTACCGGTTATTTTGATAAAGCGGGAAGCCTGAAAAGAAAAGGTATCGAAACCGAATTAAGCGGAAGTATACTTGAAAACCTCCAAGTAATGATGGGTTACGCTTATCTGGATGCAAAATACGAAAACAGCCCGGCCTTTAAAAATGGTTCAGCCCCGATGAATACCCCTAAACATACTGCTAACGGATGGATTCAATACCGATTTGACAAAGGAGTATTAAAAAGACTATCAGCCGGTATAGGAGTCTATTTCGTAGGTAAACGTCCTGTGAATGATTTTGCAATCAAACCGGACGGACACGGTTCCATGACCAACGAAAAGCCTTTTGACATGCCCGGTTATACTACAATAAACGCCCAGTTGGCCTATAGTATCCACAAGTTTACTGCCCGTGTATACCTGAACAATTTGTTCGACGCATTAGGATATAATTCTTACTATCGTGGAGGATACATCAACCAGATCGATCCACGTAATTTCTCAGCAATAATCTCTTACCGTTTTTAAATGAAGATAAAAAGATATTGCCGTTATATTCATCTTTGGCTCTCCCTTCCGGCAGGGATTCTGATCAGTATTATTTGCTTTACAGGTGCCATCCTCGTATTCAAAGAGGAACTCCTGGCAATGATGGGATATGAATCTATCCGCGAAAGTCCGTTAATGATAGTGATGAAGCTGCATCGGTGGCTTATGGATGATACCCGGACGACAGGCAAAATGATAGTAGGCATCTCCACTCTTTTTTTCATCTTTATATTGATCAGCGGGCTTACAGTTTACTGGCCACGCAAATGGAAAAAAAGCCGGCTGACAATAGAACACCAAAGAGGAAAACGGAGATTCATGTTCGATCTACACTCCGTACTGGGATTCTATGGAGCACTTATCTTGCTGGTATGTGCACTGACCGGATTAATGTGGTCCTTTCAATGGTACAGAGATGTAGTAAGTTTTATCTTTGATGTGGAAGTAAAACGGGGGGCTCCCGTCTGGAAAGTAGTACGTGCCTTACATTTCGGAACCTATGCAGGAATGTTTTCAAAAATCATCACCTTTATTGCTGCTTTGATAGGAACTTCATTACCTATCACAGGATATTGGATGTATTTGAAAAGAAAAAATCTGGTTTAACTTCCTTCCTTCAATAAAGGAAAGGTACTTTTCCGGATAAGAAAATATAAGAGGATGTATCGAAACTCACCACAGAGGACACAGAGTAACTTTAGAGTAAATCTAAAGTAATATTCTTAGTCTATGATAATCTGTGTAATCTATGGTGAAAGAGTTTTGATACAACTCCTCTTACTTACTTTACTCAAGTATTTAATCTTTCCCGGACTGATCGGGATACAGCGATTTATAATAATTGATACGTTCTGTCCATGGCCTGTATTCAAATGGAAATACGTGTTGCTTCTCTGCCCATTCATCCCATTTTTTCTCCAGTGTTTTTACTTTTTCCGGATAATTGGCAGACAAATCGTTTTGTTCAAACGGATCCTGCAATAAATGGAACAACTCCCAGGGTTGCTTACCATTGGCCCTGACTAACTTCCAGTCCCCGGATATGATTCCACAAGATGTCTGATGTTCGAAAAACAAATCTCTTTTCGGTAGCTTCTTTCCTTTTAATGCCGGAAAAATGGTTCTACCTTCCGGAGCATTAATCGAATGATTCCTAAACTCCCGGGGATATTTCACAGAAGCTATATCCAGACAAGTGGGAAAAAGATCGATAATGTGAGTGAATTCATGACAAACCACTCCTTTCTTCCCATCAGGTTGCCCGCCTCCATACATTACAATCAAAGGTGAACTGGTACCTCCCTGAAAACACCATTGTTTGTAACTGCGGAAAGGAGTATTACTCAAATCAGCCCGCAGCTGTGTGATCAGATCACCTTCATTGGTGGCTCCATTATCACTTAAGAATAAAAATACGGTATTATCAAATATACCTTTCTCTTTAGTGGTCTTTATTACTTCTCCAATACCATCATCCATAATTTCAATCATAGCGGCATAAGTAGCCATCTCCGTAATCCAACGTTCCTGTTGCTGCGGAGTAAGACTATCCCAGGCCGGCCGTTTTCCTCTGAATTCCCTCTCAAATATCGGCAGCTGTTTTTCGGAATCCGTTAAACCATTTTTCCGGATGCGCTCGAAACGCTGTTTACGCAACACATCATATCCCACTTTATATCTTTCACGGCAAGCGTCCACTCTTTCTTTAGGAGCCTGCAAAGGTAAATGAGGGGCATAGTGGGCCAAATACATAAACATAGGCTCATCAACCGGATGCTGACGGATAAAACTAACGGCAGAGTCGGTAATGGCTGTGGTATAATAATAGTCTTCTGGAAACTCTGCAATATGCTGTAACCCGGAATATACGGGTTTCGGAGTATAATAACTTCCACCTCCAGAAAGACAACCATAGTATTTTTCGAATCCCCGCTCAACCGGATAGCTTCCATTCGGCTTGGAGAATGCACCGTCAACGGTAACATGCCATTTACCACTCATATAAGTATGATATCCGTTTTCCCGAAACACTTCTGCGATAGTAGGATATTGCTCTGATATTTGACCTCTATATCCGGGACGATGTTCATCTACAGCAGTCATCCAACCCATACCTACTTCATGTTGGTATCTGCCTGTCAACAAAGCAGCTCTGCTGGGACAACTGCGCCCTGTGTTCTTAAACTGGCTGAAACGTATTCCGTTTTCCGCCAAGAAATCTATATTGGGCGTATGCACTTCTCCCCCGTAACACGATAAATCAGAAAATCCCATATCATCACACAAAATCAGAATAATATTGGGTTTCGTTTTATCCGGATTTGTTTTATGGTTTGTCGCTTGGGCTCCCCAAGCATTCTGCATACCCGTGGTAAACAGCAGGGAACATATCAGATAATTGTTTTTCATAGGTTCAAATGATTTAAAATTTACTCTTTTATCCACACTCCTGTAATCTCTGCCACATAGACATGATGCAGACCTCCATGGGTAGTATACCACTGTTCATAGACAGACGGATCCAGAAAATTTTCTTTCTTCAGCACATCTGTGTACATTTTCCGACATTCCATATTAAGCCTTCCCTGTTCAAACAGAATATTACCTTTATCCGTAATAATTGGCTTTAATCCGGTTTCTTTTATCTTATCTACTTCACGTCCCGACTTAGAACCGCATATTTTATGTATGGCCTTATTCTCCTGTCCTAAAAAAGAAAGAGTAAAATAATCGTTATTTTGTATAAAATCGAACGTATATCTTTCCGGACGAATAAAAACATAAACCACCGGTTTATTCCACAAAAAACCAATACCTCCCCAATTGGCGGTCATGGTATTAAACGCATCTTTATTACCAGCAGTTACCAGCATCCATTCTTTACTGATGGACTCAAAGAAATTATCAGTAAGTTCGTTGATATCAATTGATTTCATCCTATTAAAATCTGTTTATAAATGACATATTAAAAATAATTCTCAATAAGAAGCAGAGGCCGAAAGTCCCTCTTTCGTAAGAAGAGCCACAATCCGGTCTAACTCCTCGGGAGTGGCTTTCTGCAAGTCCTGATCGGGAGTTTCTCGATCGATCGTATAAATCATTACCTGTCTCGGGGCGATATCCTTCACAACTTCCAGCCAGGGAAGTACATACTTGTCAGAAGTATTATCCACATCTTTCCCCTTATATTTTCCTTTCATAAACATAGTCTGCACGATACAATTGCCTTTAAAAGCTTTTAAAAGTCCGACTGTTCCATTCAGATCGTATCGTCCGTTCGGACGATCTACAGTCCGGATATACTCTTCATCCACCGTGTCCAACTTCAAAATATTATTATCCACCCGGTTCAATGCATTAAATACAGCCGGACGATTGATAAAAGTAGCATTGCTGAGTACACTTACTTTTGCTTCCGGAAAATATGCATCACGCAAAGCAAGCGTGTCTTCAATTATTTCCGGAAAGTGAGGATGTGCAGTCGGTTCACCGTTTCCGGCAAAGGTCAATACATCAGGAGCCGGACCATTGCTCTTCATTTCTTTAAGTTTATCTTCCAGAGCCATACGGACTTCTTCGCGGGTCGGTAATGAAGATTTAGGACGATGTTCGCCATTGTAACCACATTCACAATAAATGCAATCGAAAGAACATACTTTTCCGTCGGAAGGAAGTAAATTTATTCCAAGTGAGACCCCTAAGCGACGTGAATGAACCGGTCCGAATATGGGAGAAGGAAAAATAATAGTCATACTTAATTCTGTTTAATCTTAGAAACTGTTTTGAATTTCTACAAAATTACTAAAACTTTAGACGCAGCTGCATTTGTATATCCGTTTTTTTATTTCCCCTGATCAGGTCGTTGCCGGAACCTATTTCATCACGATCAAAATACGTAGTTTGTCCGAGCTTGGCAATTGCTGTCCAATGCTTGTTCATATCATAGCGAAAATGAATAGCCAAGCGAATACCTTCTCCCTGAAAAGATGGAGTATAAAAAGAATACAGCAACCCTTTCTCGTAGATATAAATACGTGAATCATAATCGTCTGTATGGAAATAACTACCTTGCAATTCTGTTGTCAGAGGCAACCGGGAAAGTTTCCATCCGGCCTTTTGCGTCAGTTGATAACCTTTCCCCGCCGTTTTCCCGGATGAATGAAAATGGTTATAATCTACCGTTGTCCGGAAAGATAACGAAGAACAGGGTAAATAGTTCAAACGATAACGCAGCCGGTGATGATAGGTAGGCAGAATCACCTTTCCCTTCGTAGCGGTCACATCACGCTCTTTCCGTTTATAACGGTAATTCACATACATATCAACCGTTTTCGACGGAACGTAATCTGCCTGAAAGAACAGATCCACTCCTTTCGAAGCCTTACTTATCCGGTACCTCCACCAGGGAAAAGAAAACAGATCGGCAGAAATGAAAAACGTCCAGCGACTAAAAGGATTTACAGAAGCAGCTAAATACCATCCGTTTTCATTCTGAACACTACTTCCTTCACTAAATGAATGAGCAAACATAGCCCAATAATCATGTGAATAATAACGGTGAACCAACATCAACCGTATATCTTGTAAAGGAGAATAAAGTACCTGATTCATAAAAGCCATACCACTGATCCCCAAAGCAGCTTCTCCTTGTATAGAAAAACGATGAAAACGATATTTATAATCCATACCCAGATTATAAAAAGAACGACCATGCAGATTGTATTTTGAATAGTCTTTAAGTTCCGGTTCATAAGACCTGTTAAAACAGTAGTAAACACCGGTTATACCCAGTTGATAACTATTCCCGGTATAGCTGATATTTCCTCCGCCCATCTGCATAACCAATTGATTCATTTTATCAGCTTCCTTTTTGCTTCGATGTAAACCTGTTTTATAAATCGAGGTAATTTCACCGTCTTTTATCACTCCATCCAACGAACGATGTGAATAAAATACAGAAAGTGTCCATTGTTTCCATTTTAAAGCTATGGCACTCCCACGGAAATAATTATATTCATCGGTAGAAGCATGTCTGCGTATCCCTGTATTTCTGAAAGTGAAAGACGAAGAATAAGCTGTTTTTCCAAACATAGAACCTTGTCCGAGTACCAGTCCCTGACCGAAATTCAACCGATAGTTTCCTACAATTCCCGTTTTCAGTATTCCTATATCATGAAGGAGTAGATAGAAAGAGTAGTAATCGTATCCCTGCTTATTATGTAAAGCTCCGAAAGGTTCGCCGCTATCTTTCTCGGCAACTATGCCTGCATAAACTTTTTCCCGATAGTGAAATCCGTATTTCACCGAGTTATAAACAGCAGGACCCAGGTAATTTTTCTCATATCCCTTACGCCTATACAAAGGCACATCCATACGAGTCACCACTTCATGTTTTCCATATTTTAAAATCTGCTTTAACGTAACAGACTCTTTCTTATCAACAGGCTCTACACAGACAAAAGGAAGCAGATATTGAATAGTCTGCCGATCCAACTCCTCCACTAACTGAAGTTCATAGACAGTCTGCATCGATCCGTGAATATAAATGTACGCAAGTAAATTCTCAATCTGAACATCATTAAGAAAAGGAAACCGCTGTAGCTGCTCTTTGGTGGCAGAGTTTATATTAACAGGGTTGTTAACAAGATCGGTTAATTCCTCCAATTCATTCTCCCAATTGCGCGTATTCCCTTCTTCATCGGCTATTGACAGGTTTTCCATTATGTCCTCCCAAGGATAATCCGAATTATTCTGAGCATGGCAAGTAGAAGTTATCAACGCTATATTAACAAGTAGAAATACACAGAATATAGATATATATCTATTCATTTCATGTGTGATTATTGTGTTCTAAATAGTAAACGAATTGTCGAAGATAATTTAAATAGGTTAATGCTGCAAGGAAAATCATAAATATAAATTTATTCCCTTATTTTTGCAAAATGAATATGAGGCTTATCATAGGACTACTGATGTTATCCATCGCCTTATTGTTTTCTTCTGCATCACAGGCACAGGAAAAAACAAATCTCGGTGGATATCTGGTACCTATGTGTGTTTATAACGGTGATACAATACCTGCCTTTCAGATTCCGACCATCCACATATTCAAGCCTTTAAAATTCAGGAATAAGAAAGAGCAGATGGAATATTACAAATTAGTGAGAAACGTAAAAAAGGTATATCCCATTGCCAGAGAAATTAACCAGACTATCATTGAAACTTACGAATACTTACAAACTTTACCCAATGAAAAAGCCCGGCAACGCCATATTAAACGAGTAGAAAAAGGGTTGAAGGAACAATATACTCCACGAATGAAAAAACTCTCTTTTGCACAAGGCAAGCTGTTGATAAAGTTGGTAGACCGCCAAAGTCATCAGAGTTCTTATGAACTGGTAAAAGCATTCATGGGGCCTTTTAAAGCAGGCTTCTATCAGACATTTGCTGCTCTTTTCGGAGCCAGTTTAAAAAAACAATATGACCCCGAAGGAGAAGATAAGCTGACTGAACGCGTGATAGTATTAGTGGAAAGCGGACAATTGTAAATCCGCTGCTTAATAACCAAGCAATTAATAGCTTCGAAACCAACTATAAATTGTTTATCAACAGCCTACCAATATCCTATTTCAACTTCTTAAATAAGTCCCAGATAACAATTCCCGCTGTTACCGACACGTTCAATGAATGCTTTGTACCATATTGAGGAATTTCAATGCAACCATCCGAATGGTCAATAACCTCCTGCTGCACTCCTTTTACTTCATTTCCCATAACTACAGCATATTTCTTCGAACGGTCCAGTGTTAACTCATCCAACATGATACTCCCTTCCGCCTGTTCGACAGAGTATACCACATATCCTTCACTCCGGAGGTTATCAACCGTTTCAACTGCGTTATTAACATACTTCCAATCCACTGTAAACTCGGCTCCCAAAGCTGTCTTATGCATCTCGGGATGGGGAGGAGTAGCCGTAATTCCACACAGATAAATACATTCAATCCGGAAAGCATCTGCCGTACGAAACACAGAACCGATATTATGCAAACTCCGTATATCGTCCAACACTACAACTAAAGGCAATTTATCAGCTTCTTTAAACTCTTCTATACTTATCCGGTTCAGCTCGGTTATTTTCAATTTTCGCATGATGATGTTGTTTCTGTTAGTATGTTGCAAAAGTAATTCTTTTCTTGTTAACATAGGTGTTGATAACGGTTTAAAACCTGTCAAAAGAATCAGCATATATTTTGAAAACTAATTCTTGCATTATTCAAATGAAGGTATAAGAGCAACGGGATATGAACAATACAAAAAAGTTAGCTTCAACTTTCCAAGCATACTTCAACAGATTTTTCAGTACTAATTAGCCTGTTTATATCCATAAAGTTTTTAACTTTGCACTTTATCAACAAGGTGTTAATGAAGTTAGCAATATAGCTTATTATCAATAAATAGACACGTTCATAAACTGATTATAAACTTAGATAAGTAACTAATAACTTATCCGGCAAGAAAAAGCCGATTTATTTGCTAACACTATTAACAGGCTATAATCACTAACAAAGGATTTCTTTTTAAAAGAAGAGAAAAAATAAGAATATAATGAATCGAGAAGAATGGGTGAATAAGGGATTCGTTGACGAACCCGTAGACAAAAGCATTGATCTGAAAGCAGCCATCAATGAACTGAAAAAAGAAAAGAATGCGGTAATCTTGGGACACTATTACCAGAAAGGCGAAATACAAGATATTGCCGACTACATTGGAGACAGTTTGGCTTTGGCTCAAATTGCAGCCAAAACCGATGCGGATATTCTTGTGATGTGTGGCGTTCATTTCATGGGAGAAACCGCAAAGGTGCTTTGTCCGGACAAGAAGGTACTGGTGCCCGACTTGAATGCAGGATGTTCGTTGGCAGACAGCTGTCCGGCGGACAAGTTTGCTGAGTTTGTGAAGGAACATCCGGGATATACGGTGATTTCGTACGTAAATACAACGGCAGCAGTCAAAGCAGTGACGGATGTGGTGGTTACTTCGACTAACGCAAAACAGATTGTGGAAAGTTTCCCGAAAGATGAAAAAATTATTTTCGGACCGGACCGTAATCTGGGGAATTATATAAACTCGATCACAGGACGTGAAATGCTGTTATGGGACGGAGCTTGTCATGTGCATGAACAATTCTCGGTGGAGAAAATAGTGGAGTTAAAAGCTCAATATCCCGATGCCGTAGTACTGGCACATCCTGAGTGTAAAAGTGTAGTATTGAAACTGGCCGATGTAGTGGGGTCTACGGCTGCCTTATTAAAATATGCAGTGAACAGTGACAAGCAACGGTTTATTGTAGCTACCGAAGCAGGCATCATACATGAAATGCAAAAGAAGTGCCCGCAAAAAACATTCATTCCTGCCCCTCCTAACGATAGTACCTGCGGATGCAATGAATGTAACTTCATGCGGCTGAACACGCTGGAAAAGCTCTATAATTGCCTTAAATATGAATTCCCTGAAGTAACTGTTGACCCGGAAGTTGCTAAAGAAGCAGTGAAACCGATTAAACGAATGTTGGAAATTTCAGAGAAACTGGGTTTATAAACAGGCTGTGAATAAATAGTTAACTTTACGGTTAATAATTGATAGATCTATGATATGAAAGAGTTGTATTATACTTATATATAAAGGTATAATACGGCTCTTTGTTATTAACAGGGATAGTTGAAATCTCTGTTAATAATAGAATATAGGTAATTTGATAGAGCAGGTTCATTCAATCGGAAGCTATTCTTTAAAGAAGGGATGAAAAAGTTGGTAAAGAATGATAGAGAAGTAATGGTATTAAAAGAACTAAAGTTAGAATTATAACGCAAAAACATGGGGATGTTTTATATGAAAAGATCCCCATGTTATATATCAAAACATCCGGATGTTATAACTAATAACATCCGGATGTTTTGATAATGGAGATTTAAAGTTTTGGACTGGATAAAGTGCAAAAAGAGTTCGTTATATACACGCTGTTGTGTTATACTATAATCTCTTTTAGCAGGAGATAGATAAATGAATCCTCCGGAGGAAAATTACATTCCTCCGGAGGATTCATTTATCTATCCGTTTTTATCAATCAGATGGAGCGGAGAAATTCGCATAATTTGTTTACGGCTAAAGCACGATGACTGATTTGATTTTTTATTTCATTTCCCAGTTCTGCAAAAGTCCGGTCATATCCTTCGGGGATGAATACAGGATCATATCCAAAGCCTGAATTACCTCTTTTTTCCTTGATTATTTCGCCTTTTATCACTCCTTCAAAAAGATACTCTTTTCCGTCCAGAATAAGCGAAATGGCAGTACGAAACTGTGCTCTGCGGTTTTCTTTTCCTTCCAGCTCCTGCATGAGTTTCAATATGTTGGCTTCTGCATTATGTCCTTCTCCTCCGGCAAAGCGAGCCGAATATACACCGGGAGCCCCTCCCAATGCTTCAACTTCCAATCCGGTGTCATCACCAAAACAGTCCAATCCATAGTTTTGGTAAATAAAGGATGATTTCAGATACGCATTACCTTCCAGAGTGTCCGCTGTTTCGGGAATATCTGTATGGCAGTTTATATCGTCAAGGCTGAGCAGTTCAACTTTATCTGCTAATATGGATGATACTTCTTCCAGTTTATGTGCATTATTAGTGGCAAAAACAAGTTTACGTTTCATTGTCTGTTATTTATTTTAGATTTTAATCGACTTGACTTAACCGATTGAGAATAATTAGTGAGGTTCTTGAGAAACAGAGATAACAAGTTAGCAATGGTTCGATTTTCAGCGATTTGCGGTGCTATACTGTTAAATAACTCTTTCTGGATACAAAAGTATAACAATTCTCTGAATGTACAAATATTGACTTCTTAATTTAGGTTATTCAATTCTTCATAGATATCTGCTGATGTGTACACCAGCCTGACAATAAATGTGGAAGATAAGGATACAGTGATGAATTTAATCGGACTGAATACTTCTGATTTTTTTCAGCAGTGGAAGAATATTTGAAAGATTCGATATGCCCACTATGAAAATTAAAACGATATTTAAATAAATATAATTGAGTTTGAATTTATTTTTTCTTCAAATATTTTCGTAAAATGGGAATTCGCTTGAATATGTGTCCAATAGAAAGTACGTTCATTAAAATTCCAATTTTATAGTGGCATAACCCTATTGAAGAGTTTGCCCCATCTACGTTGAACAATATAATACCTGTAAGAACAACAAGTGTAAATGTTGCGGATAACCATAATGTAACTCTACTTTTCTGTCCTATTCCTTTGTTTACAATTCCTTTATACCAATTCCAATGAGTTATTATATGGAATATGACGGTTATCAGGAACAATAAACTTGCTATCACATGAAATACCGCCCAATTGTGCCATATTTCATGGTCGTTTTCATGTGCGGCAATATGCAGTCCTATCCCTGTGTATGAGGTAAGGATAAATAAAGGTATTAATATCCAGTCTATTATATATATCCGTTTCATCTTTTTTAATTAGCTGATTTTACGGATACAAAGGTCATGAATTTGATACCTACAGTACGATAACAATTGTAAAGAAATGAATTAACGTCTTTTTCTTATTCGAGATAATGATACAGGGGTAATACCGAGATAGGAAGCTATGTAATGTTGCGGAACTCGTTGTATAATATCGGGATATTCTTTTAGCAGTTCCTCATATCGTTGTTGTGGGGTGTTCTTTATACGGGAAAGAAACAACTGCTGGTAAACATGAAATCGGTCTATGAGCTTTTCTTCATATATTTGTTTTAATGAGGGTGTTTGTTCAATAAGATGATAAAAATCATCTCTTTTTATCGTTGATACTTCCGTGGGCTCAATACTTTCCAATGAAAAAAGACTCGGTTTACGTCTATATAAACTATCGAATGATGCAACAAAATCTCCCTCAAAGAAGAATTGGAAAGTAATGTCTTTGCCTTCATTATAGAAAAAAAGACGTAAACACCCTTTACGAATTAAGTACAGTCTATCGGCAATCTTACCTTCTTCCAGCAATATCGTCTTGGATGGAATAGACAGGTTATTAGTTCCTATCAGGGATTCAAATAGATTATTTAAGTAATTAGCTTTTGTCATAATGCAAAGTTGTGAAAAAATAAGGTTTCGCGTTTATTCATTTTGCGACTCCTTTTTAGAAATATTTGGGAGGAAATTCTGTGCTGTTTGGCTTTAATGTGGCTTTTCTTTGGCCCTCAATCAAATAAAAATAGAGCGTAACGAATATAGTTTCAAACTTCTTCGCTACGCTCTATTTTCATCTGTTTTTTCGCTCTGGATTTATTTTATTTTCAGGCGGTCGAATCCTTCGCCGTATACACCGATTACTGAGCTTTGTGAAATGAAAGCATTCGGATCGATATCCTTCACCAGGCGGAAGATGTCGAGAGACTGGCGTTTATAGGCAAGCACGACTAATACTTTTACATTGTTTTGGCTATACCAGCCTAATCCGTCAAGAACGGTTACCCCCCGATGGGTTTCTTTCGTTATGCGGTCGGCAATCTTTGCATAATCTTTCGAAAAGATAAAGAATTGTACAGACTGGCGGGCGCTGTTAACCACGTAGTCCAGCACAAAACCAATGATGAACAAGGTAACAAAACCGAATATCACTCTGCGCCAGTCATTGAAGATGAAGTAGCATGAACTGATAATGATGATATCACAAAACATAATCATTCGTCCAAGAGTAACATCCTTGTATTTATTAACAATGGCTGCAATGATATCAGTACCGCCTGTGCTGCCGTTATTATTGAATACCACCCCTAATCCGAGTCCACACATGATGGCACCGATAATACAGGCCATGAAGTCTTGACCTTCTCCTACCAACTGAAGCGGAGCTCCTTTATCGTCCACAATAACCAGTTGGAAGAACCATAAGAAGAAAGTGAGCATAAAGATGGCATATGTCGTCTTTATACTAAACTTCGGACCAAGTATCTTAATGGCAAATGTCATCAGCACAGCATTGATGATGAAATAAGACCATTGGATAGGAAAGCCTGTTGCATAATAGATGATGGCACCGATACCGGTTGTTCCACCTGTAGTAATCTGATAAGGAATAAGAAAGGCTGTCCAGCCTAACGCATAACTTATCAGTCCGAGAGTGATAAAGATATAATCTCTCAACTCTCGCATTACATCGGATTTTGTGGGTTTGCTTATCATTTTGTGTGTAGGTATTAAATAACAACGTTAACAATCTTCTTCGGAACTACAATAACTTTTTTCGGTGTTTTACCTTCTGTCCATTTCAACGAGCGTTCGTCAGCAAGTACGGTGGCTTGAATTACATCGCTGGCGGCATCTGCAGGAAACTCCATATTGAAACGGGCTTTGCCATTGAAAGAAATCGTGTAATTAACCGTATCTTCTACCAGGTATTGTTCATTAAATGCCGGCCATTGTGCATCACATACGGAAGTGGTGTTTCCTAATGTATCCCATAATTCTTCGCAAACATGGGGAGCGAAGGGAGCGAGGACCACAACGAGCTGCTCCAATATTTCTTTTTTGCTGCATTTCAAACTTGAGAGTTCGTTGACACAGATCATGAAAGCACTTACCGAAGTATTGTAGGAGAACTGTTCAATATCACCGGTTACTTTCTTAATGAGCTTATGAAGTGCCTTTAGTTCGTCTTTGGTAGCCGGTTCGTCTTTTACCAGATACTCGCCGTTTCTGTCATAGAATAGCGACCAGAATTTTTTAATGAAACGATGTACGCCATCTATTCCGTTCGTGTCCCAGGGTTTGGATTGTTCAACCGGTCCGAGGAACATTTCGTACATACGAAGTGTATCGGCGCCATATTTTTCGACAATCATATCCGGATTAACTACATTGAACATAGATTTACTCATCTTTTCAACGGCCCATCCACAGATATATTTACCGTCTTCCAGGATGAATTCGGCAGTTTCGTATTCGGGTCTCCATGCTTTGAAAGCTTCCAGATCGAGAATATCGTTAGATACAATATTTACGTCGACATGAATAGGAGTTACCTCATATTGATCTTTCAGGTTCAGAGATACGAAAGTATTGGTGTCTTTGATACGATAAACAAAGTTGCTTCGTCCCTGTATCATTCCTTGATTGACCAGTTTCTGGAAAGGTTCTTCAGCTACAGATATGCCTAAATCATGCAGGAATTTATTCCAGAAACGTGAGTAAATCAAGTGTCCGGTAGCATGTTCCGTACCGCCCACATACAGGTCTACATTTCTCCAGTATTGATCTACGGCAGGAGCAACGAGTGCTTCGTGATTACGCGGATCCATATAACGCAAATAATAGGCAGAAGAACCTGCAAAGCCTGGCATTGTATTCAGTTCCAATGGGAAAATGGTTACATTGTCGATTTTGTCATTGTCTGTCACACACTTGTTGACAGTATCCCATGCCCATTTGGTAGCATGTCCCAATGGGGGCTCACCTGTTTCTGTAGGAAGGAATTTAGCTACTTCCGGCAACTCTAACGGGAGACAACTTTCATCGATCATGTAAGGCATTCCGTCTTTATAGTAAACCGGGAATGGTTCACCCCAATAACGCTGACGCGAGAAAATGGCGTCACGTAAACGGAAATTTACTTTTACACGGCCTAATCCAGTTGCCTTGATATATTCTTTAGTTTTGGCGATTGCTTCTTTTACGGTCAATCCGTTCAATACGAGTCCGCCTTCGGGAGCTCCCGGACGGGGAGAATTCATCATAATACCTTCTTTGGCATCAAAGCTTTCTTCACTGACATCGCAACCTTCAATCAACGGGCGAATTTCCAGATTGAAATGTTTGGCAAAAGCATAGTCACGGCTGTCGTGTGCAGGTACAGCCATGATGGCACCAGTACCGTAACCTGCCAGTACATAATCACTGATCCATACCGGTATAGGTTCATTGGTTAATGGATTAATGGCATAACTTCCGGAGAATACACCACTAACACTGCGATCGGCGATGCGTTCGCGTTCGGTACGTTTTTTGGTACGGTCCAGATAAGCGTCTACTTCTGCCTTTTGTGCAGGGGTCGTTAATTGGGATACCAATTCGCTTTCCGGGGCAAGCACCATGAAAGTAACTCCAAATACCGTGTCGGCACGGGTTGTAAAGATAGTAAATTCAATATCCGAATCTTTCACTTTAAAGTTCATTTCAGCACCTTCGCTACGTCCAATCCAGTTACGTTGGGTCTCTTTCAGCGAGTCGGTCCATTCTACGGTTTCAAGTCCGTCGAGCAAACGTTGTGCATAAGCGGATACGCGCAGGCACCACTGACGCATCACTTTTTGAATAACGGGATAGCCGCCTCTTTCGGAAACACCGTCAACTACTTCATCATTGGCAAGTACGGTACCCAAAGCCGGACACCAGTTTACCATTGTATTGCCCAAATAGGCTATACGGTAGTTCATGAGGATTTCCTGTTGTTCTTTTTCGCTTTTAGCATTCCATTCGTCGGCAGTAAAGTCCATTTCTTCGCCACAGGCTACGTTCATACCTTGTGTTCCGTTGGTACTAAAAGCTTCTATTAACTCTTCGATGGGACGTGCCTGTTTTTCATCATTGCAATAATAGCTGTTGAACATTTTGATAAATGCCCATTGAGTCCAATGATAATATTCCGGATCGCAAGTGCGGATTTCACGATTCCAGTCGAATGAAAATCCTATCTTATCCAACTGTTCACGATAACGGTTGATGTTATTGATGGTAGTAATTGCAGGGTGTTGTCCGGTCTGGATAGCATATTGTTCGGCTGGCAGTCCGTAAGCATCGTAACCCATCGGATTCAGGACATTAAATCCTTGCAGGCGTTTATAACGTGCATAGATGTCCGAAGCAATATATCCGAGCGGATGGCCTACGTGCAGTCCGGCTCCCGAAGGGTAAGGGAACATATTGAGTACATAGAATTTTTGTTTGGATGCATCTTCATTTACTTGGTAGGTATGGTGGTCTACCCATATTTTCTGCCATTTCTTTTCGATCTCCCTGAAATTATATTCCATAGCGATAACCTTTTGTTTATAGTGATTTATAATATATACTTTAATATGAGGGAGCAAATTTACATGATTATTTTCAGATAACCACGAAGATAGCTAAAAAACAAAATAGGTATGAAAGGGAAGGATCAGAAAATAAAAATCTTATATTTGTTGATAATTTAAATTTTAGTGTTTATATTTGTAATCATCGATTAGACATATGATTACTCAAAAGATAAAAATGATGACATTCATTCAATAGGTTTGAGCACGAAGATGTGCTGAAAGGATAACGATCGGGATATAATCTTTATGGAATATATCCCGATTTTTTTATTTTTCGGCCAATATGATCACTGGATTCTCATCATTTTCTTGTATTTCATACGAGATCAGATATTTTCCGTCATCAGACATGGATTCAGGTATGAATGAGTGTTTTTTGGTATGGCGAATGAATATTGCGGATAGGGGAGTCGGATATTACCGGATTTCTTTTCTTTTAGATCATAGTAGAGCAGATAATTTTGTTTATTGGCTGTTGCCGAAAAGAAGAGTTTATTATCCCATTTTCCGATAAGAATCAATATCGCCGCATTATCAAAAACACTTTTTCTGGGATCTGTCAGTGTGTATCGTACATCTTCCGCTACTTTATATTTTCCTAATTCAATATGCCATTGCGAGACGGGTTGATATTGATTATCAATGGAAAAAATAATCTCTCTTTGAAGAAAGTGTGACCATCTGTGTGGAATGAATTACATTCATTTGGAAGGGAAATTATTGGAATCTGTGGAGTAAGGACATAAAAAAAGGAGCAACGCCTTGCTCCAACCTTTGTTAACCTTAAATCTAATACTATGAAAAACACATTGCAAATGTACGGCTTTTCATGGGAATAGCAAATAATCCAAGAATAAAAGCATGTTTTATAACACGTTTTAAGAAAAAAGTGCGGTTTATTAAATGTTTTAGGATCTTTAATTACTATTTTTTGTGGTGAATCGGATTGAAACGATGTTTATCTTGATTCCCGATGAGACATGGAGTAGGGACATAAAAAAAGGAGCAACGCCTTGCTCCAACCTTTGTTAACCTTAAATCTAATACTATGAAAAACACATTGCAAATGTACGGCTTTCCACGAAAACTGCAAATAATTCTGGTGAAAAACGGTATATTATAATATATTTTAATGGAATTAATAAAGTTATTAATAAATATACCTCCTTTTGAAAGGTTTATTTAGAAATTGGTGTAACCGATTTTATTGGCGGGGGATAACTGGTAAGGTTAGTAAATATACATCTTTTTAGGTATGGTAAAACTATCTGTTAAGGTAGGTAGATTAGTAGGAAACCCTTATCTTTGCCTTGTTATTTATGAACTTAAAAAAGAAGACTATCTGTGAGCAATGATATTGAATTAACCCCGATGATGAAACAATTCCTTGACCTGAAGGCTAAGCATCCGGATGCAGTGATGCTGTTCCGGTGTGGGGACTTCTATGAAACTTATTCTACCGATGCGATTATTGCGGCTGAAATATTAGGAATTACTCTCACGAAACGCGCCAATGGGAAAGGAAAAACCATTGAAATGGCAGGTTTTCCTCATCATGCATTAGATACTTATTTGCCGAAGCTGATCCGTGCCGGTAAGCGGGTGGCTATATGTGATCAGCTTGAAGATCCCAAAACAACGAAAAAGTTGGTGAAGCGTGGCATTACGGAGTTGGTCACTCCCGGTGTTTCTATCAATGATAACGTTTTAAATTATAAAGAAAACAACTTTCTGGCTGCTGTTCATTTCGGAAAATCCGCTTGTGGAATAGCATTTCTGGATATTTCTACCGGAGAGTTTTTGACTGCAGAAGGACCTTTTGACTATGTAGATAAGCTGCTGAATAATTTTGCCCCAAAAGAGGTTCTTTTTGAACGTGGAAAACGTGGAATGTTCGAAGGAAACTTTGGAAGTAAATTTTTTACTTTTGAACTGGATGATTGGGTGTTCACCGAATCCAGCTCCAGGGAGAAATTACTGAAACATTTTGAGACGAAAAATCTGAAAGGATTTGGAGTTGAGCATCTTAAAAACGGTATTGTTGCTTCCGGAGCTATTCTGCAATATCTGGACATGACGGAGCATACTCAGGTGGGGCATATCACTTCATTAGCCCGTATCGAAGAGGACAAGTATGTACGTCTTGATAAATTTACAGTGCGCAGCCTGGAGTTGATCGGTAGCATGAATGATGGTGGAAGTAGCCTTCTCAATGTAATCGATAAAACTATCAGCCCTATGGGAGCGCGTCTGCTGAAGCGTTGGATGGTATTTCCGTTAAAAGACGAGAAGCCTATTAACGATCGATTAAATGTAGTAGAATACTTTTTTCGTAAACCGGATTTCAGGGAGTTGATCGAAGACGAGTTGCATCGGATTGGAGATTTGGAACGTATCATTTCGAAAGTGGCCGTCGGGCGGGTTTCTCCACGTGAGGTAGTACAGTTAAAAGTTGCTTTACAAGCAATTGAACCTATTAAAGAGGCTTGCCGGCAAGCTGATAACCCCAGTTTGAATCGTATTGGAGAGCAGTTGAATCTTTGTATTTCTATTCGCGACCGCATTGAGAAGGAAATTAATAATGATCCTCCTTTGTTGATAAATAAGGGAGGAGTCATTAAAGACGGAGTGAATCCGGAACTGGATGAATTACGTCAGATAGCTTACTCGGGTAAAGATTATTTGCTTCAGATACAGCAGCGTGAAAGCGAACTGACAGGAATACCAAGTTTGAAGATTGCCTATAACAGTGTTTTCGGATACTATATTGAAGTGCGGAATGTACATAAAGATAAAGTGCCGCAAGAGTGGATACGCAAGCAGACATTGGTAAATGCAGAGCGCTACATTACTCAGGAATTGAAAGAATATGAAGAAAAGATCCTGGGTGCAGAAGATAAGATATTGGTATTGGAGACCCGCTTGTATACAGAATTGGTGCAAGCGCTGAGTGAGTTTATTCCTGCCATTCAGATCAATGCTAACCAAATAGCACGCATTGACTGTTTGCTGTCATTTGCCAATGTAGCTAAAGAGAATAATTATATCCGTCCGGTTATTGAAGACAGCGATGTGCTGGATATTCGTCAAGGGCGTCATCCGGTAATTGAAAAGCAATTGCCGATTGGAGAGAAATACATAGCTAATGATGTGATGCTGGATAATGCAACGCAGCAGATTATCATTATTACGGGTCCGAATATGGCCGGTAAGTCGGCTCTATTAAGGCAAACTGCATTGATCACCCTGCTTGCACAGATTGGTTCATTCGTTCCGGCCGAGAGTGCTCATATCGGATTGGTGGATAAGATATTCACACGTGTCGGTGCCAGTGACAATATCTCTGTAGGAGAATCTACTTTTATGGTCGAGATGAATGAAGCATCTGATATTTTGAATAATGTATCTTCCCGGAGTCTCGTTTTGTTTGATGAATTGGGACGTGGTACTTCTACTTATGACGGAATATCTATAGCTTGGGCCATTGTGGAGTATATTCATGAGCACCCGAAGGCAAAAGCACGTACACTTTTTGCTACCCACTACCATGAACTGAACGAGATGGAGAAATCCTTTAAGCGCATAAAGAATTATAATGTATCGGTTAAGGAAGTGGATAACAAAGTTATTTTTCTCCGGAAACTTGAAAGGGGTGGAAGTGAGCACTCTTTCGGTATCCATGTGGCCAAGATGGCCGGTATGCCTAAAAGTATAGTGAAACGTGCCAATGAAATTCTGAAGCAGCTCGAATCTGACAACCGCCAGCAGGGAATTTCAGGTAAACCGCTGGCAGAAGTCAGTGAGAATCGTGGAGGTATGCAGTTGAGTTTCTTTCAGCTTGATGACCCGGTCTTATGTCAGATCCGGGATGAGATACTTAATCTGGATGTGAATAATCTGACTCCGATTGAAGCATTAAACAAACTGAACGATATCAAAAAGATAGTCAGGGGCAAATAATTATTTAAGAAATTCTTCCACCTTTTTATAAAATAGAGATAAGTGGTGTCCGTCAATAAACCCATGATGAATGGTCATAGCGATGGGCATCACTAATACACCACCTCTTATGACGGCTTTACCTGCATTCATCAACGGGTAATTACTACCGTGACGATGTTCCTGCGTACAGGTCAGTGAGGTAAAATATAAATCGGGAGTGGCGCTGAGCAGCACTACATCCAGTAGATCATTACCTCCTGTCTTTTCTGCTTCATAAGGGTCTTTATCCGGATTTATTCTGTTAATGATGGCTTTGGCTTCTGTATGGAAAGTTTTAAAATCAGGATGCCAGGGAAGTCGTACAGTAAAAAAACGTCCGTTATCTGCCACTTTAATGGGAGTCAGCATATCCACTGTATCGAAATAGACTACCTGTCCTTCAGAATCGATGCGGAACCGGAATTCTTTAATTTCATTGACAGCACGCAACACGGCATAAAGATAGTGCAGGAAGAAGGATTCTCCGGCAGCTTTGGCACGGGTTTTGGCACCCGAACATTCTACTTCTGAAGTAATAGAAATAGTAGGATTCTGGAAACCAAGGAAAAACTCGTAATTTTCTTTTCTCTCCCAGGTTTTAATATCAATAATATGTTTCATTTTGCACTCTTTTTCTTTCCATAGAAAAACATAAAGTAAACACCGATGATTACGAACGGAATACTTAACCATTGTCCCATATTCAGTGCCATACCATTTTCAAAGTCCACCTGATTTTCTTTCAGGAATTCAACGAAGAAACGGAAGGTAAAGATGGCTGTCAGGCAAAGTCCGAAGAAGAATCCCCGGTGTAGTTTCTTGCTGTAGTTCTTATAAAGGAACATCATAATCAGGAATAAGATAAAATAGGCTATTGCTTCGTAAAGCTGTGCCGGATGGCGGGGTTGCATGTCTACCCGTTCGAAAACGAATGCCCAGGATACATCTGTTACCTTACCGATAATTTCAGAGTTCATTAAGTTGGCAAGGCGAATGAAACAAGCTGTGATAGGAGTGGCTACTGCAATCATGTCTACCACATCCATATAATTCATCTTTGTTTTACGGCAGTAAAGCCAAAGGGCAATAATCAGTCCGAGCGTACCTCCGTGGCTGGCCAGTCCTTCATATCCCGTGAACTTCCATCCGCCTCCGGGAAGAAATTTGACCGGAAGTATCATTTCCCAGAAATGATTCAGGTAATATGCCGGATCGTAGAACAGGCAATGTCCTAATCGTGCTCCGATGAGGATGCCGAAGAAACAATAAAAGAAAAGCGGTTCGAACTTCTTTTCGTCTATCTTCTTATCACGGTACTGATAGTGGACTACCACATAAGCAAAGAATATTCCGATAGCCCACAGTAGTCCGTAATAACGGATTGAGATGCCGAAAAGATTGAATAATTCCGGATTCGGATTCCAATTGATAGATAAAAGAAGGTTGTTCATAATTATTTCTTTATAGTTTGATGAATTTTTTAGCAACTTCCCGATAGGTAGGTACATCAATGTCCTGTTCTTCAGCTGCTGTTATCATATCGAAAAGCAGACCCTGTACCTCTGATTCGTGTCCGCGTGCTATGTCTTTTTGCATGGATGCCGTGCTCTCAGGAGCCAGCTTATCGATAACTTTCAGATTGTATGTGACTATATCTTCTTTAAATTCGATTCCAAGTTTCTTTCCCAGGGCTGCACTTTCGGTAGAGAGTCCAATGAAAGTGTCGCGTACCTTACCCGGTTTCTGCACTTCTCCCATCGGAACATTATAATAGGCTCCGGTGACTGCCATAGCCGAGATGAAAGACCATTTAATGAAGGTATCACGATTAATATCAGGAGAGATTTCAACTTTAATGCCGCTCTCCTGTAAGTCTCTCTGTACGGCTTCCATCATTCCCACAGGAACGACAGTTCCGCGGTGTGCACCATATACCAGACGGAAAATAGTTCCCATCTGAGTGATTTCGCCCGGTCCGGAAACAAACCCTACGATGTAGATACATCCGTCCAGTACAGTGATTCCCGGTACCAGACGTTGTATGCGCGGCCCGGTACCGTATACGTTTAATATAGGAATTACAATTGTATTTTCATGGGAAGCCCGTTTGATAAGTTCTGTGATGGAGTCTACGGAATATCCTTTAACACATACAAATATCACGTCAGCTTTTCCGTTATATTCTTCTGCCGTGCAAGCGTCTATCCGTAATGTATGTTCACCTTTTAAGTCCGATTTCAGTTTAAGTCCGTCCTGTTGTATCGCTTGCAGATGTGCTCCGCGAGCAATGCAGGTAACGTTTTTACCGGCAAGTGACAGAAAGCCGGCGATACTCCCGCCTACGCCTCCGGTTCCTGCGATAAGATAACGAAGTCTGTTAGTACTTTCCATGTTCATGATATTTTCTTGTGTTGCTTGTTAGGCATAATATACGGGCGCAAAGATAATGATTTGCTTGAAGATAGTGTTAGAAAGCGGGGAGTTTTCGTTTTTAGGGGAGGAGAAAAAAGAGCTGACCATTTGATCAGCTCCTCAGTCTATAAGTGAAAATAGATGTGTTATACATTGAAACGGAAGTGCATGATGTCTCCATCCTGTACTACGTATTCTTTTCCTTCTACGCCCAACTTTCCGGCTTCTTTAACAGCAGCCTCCGAGCCATATTGCAAGAAGTCTTCATATTTGATTACTTCTGCGCGGATAAATCCTTTCTCAAAATCGGTATGGATTACTCCGGCGCACTGTGGGGCTTTCCAACCTTTTTCGTAAGTCCAGGCACGTACTTCCTGTACGCCGGCAGTGAAATAAGTTTCAAGGTTCAGCAGTTTGTAGGCCGATTTAATAAGGCGTGCTACGCCCGATTCTTCCAAACCGATCTCGGCGAGGAACATTTGGCGGTCTTCGTAAGTTTCCAGTTCGGCGATGTCAGCCTCTGTTTTTCCGGCTACCACGAGGATTTCGGCATCTTCGTCCTTAACGGCTTCACGTACCATGTCCACATATTTGTTTCCGTTGACTGCACTCGCTTCGTCTACATTGCAAACATACATTACAGGTTTGCTGGTAAGCAGAAACAATTCTTTTGCTATTTTTTGTTCGTCTTTCGTTTCAAAAGTTACTGTACGTGCCGATTTGCCCTGTTCCAGCGCATCCTTGAATTGCACAAGTACGTCATAAGCTTGCTTGGCAGCTTTATCACCTCCCGTTTGGGCTTGTTTCTGCACTTTCTGTATGCGGCTCTCGATGGTTTCCAGGTCTTTTAGCTGCAACTCGTAATCGATGATTTCTTTATCCCGTACCGGATTCACACTTCCGTCCACATGAGTTACATTATCGTCGTCAAAGCAACGGAGTACATGGATGATGGCATCGGTTTCACGAATGTTAGCCAAAAATTTGTTTCCCAGTCCTTCGCCCTTACTGGCACCTTTCACAAGTCCGGCGATATCTACGATTTCTACCGTTGTAGGAACAATACGGTTGGGATGTACCAATTCGGCCAGTTTATTTAAACGCTCGTCGGGTACAGTAATTACACCCACGTTCGGTTCGATCGTACAAAAAGGGAAGTTTGCCGCCTGTGCTTTCGCGTTGGACAAACAATTGAAAAGTGTTGACTTACCTACGTTGGGTAGTCCGACAATACCACATTGCAATGCCATAATATTATAATCTTTTTTATATTATCAATCAGTTGTGTATTTCTATCAAATGGAAGAGTAACCCTATAAAGTTGAAAAAGAGCAATTACTCTAATAATATTCCGTTTTGGGGTGCAAAGATAATCAATTTTAGGCTAATGCAGTCATCTGCTTTCCCTTTTTGTCCAAAATGGGATTGCCTTTTACTACCTGGATCACAGACAATGAGAGAGAATTTGTGTCACTGTGCCGTTCTGAAAGAAATTTCATAGGGTTTTATGCCATCTCCTTCCGGAGTGCGGAAAGAAAGCCCTAAAAGAGTGATTCCATACTCTTTTCCGGGTAACAATTCTACTCCGATAATCACAGTACGGTTGTCATTGGCGTAGTTGACGTTTAAAATCTTGGGCATTGCATCCATTCCGAGGTGACCATAATTGATAGAGTATCCGCGGCCCACCAAAGGACGGTCGAAGTGGATAGTAATAGTTTTGATGTCGCTCCGAACGGTTGTATCGCCGTTGGTAAATTCGTCGATCGAAACTACTTTGGGACGGATAGAATCATAGTTTGCGGTATATTGGGCAAAGCCTGTGTAAGCTTCTGTCAGCCGTGGCATATAGTTGTTGAGAGTCGGGTATGTCGTGCGGTCAGAGGCATACTTCTCGAGTTCATCGACCAGCTTGCTTATCCAGACAAAGCCACGTGTTTTTTGTATGACGGTTTCTTTGGTGATTTCGACAGCCGGGAAGTTATGGTCTTTCATGTATTTTATGACTGCCGCACGTACCATTGCTTCAGTGAGGACAATAGACCATTGTCCATAGGCTTGGCGCGCCATTTGTTCGCCAACCGCAGCATAAATCTGTTCGCCGCTTGTGCGGAACATTTCCGGATCGAAGCTTACGAACGAATGGTTGAATTCGTGGATTAAAATTGGTAAGATTAATTCAGATGGATAAACAACCATTCCTACGGAATCGGTAACCCATGCTCCCATGATTGAAAAGACATTATGTACGTTTTCCTTGTCAGTGACACTCGGTCCATAATTTCCCGAACCGTTGCCCATTGAAAGTATAATGTGAAACCGGTCGTTGGACTTCTGCCCATAGAAGTCATTATACCATTGGATATCTATGTTTTTGTAAATAGGCATAAAACGATTTACAGCCTCTTTATATAAGTTTTCGTTTGAGTGATAAAAGGCATCGAAACGACTGTCTTTGACAAACTTCTTTAACAGTTTGATGAATGACCCTACTTGATTCCTATTCCAACGAGAGTCCAGTGAACCATAATCTTCGGGCAGATTGAACTGGTCGTCGAGATTGACAGCCATACTCATCACTGCATCGTATGAAACACCGTCAGTCTTGACCAACGAGCGTACGAATAGTATAAGTTCGTGGTTTTTATATGGAGAAAAATGCGATTCGATGCGGTCTGTGTAGAGTTTGAAATCGTTTTTGCTATACTCCGGATTACCCGTTAAACGGAAAACAATGCTAAGTAGTTCGACTCTCTTATCTACTGTCGGCCGGATGAGCATACTGTCAGTTTGTGCCTTTACCTGTTGTGCTGCACAGATTAGCAGCGTAAACATAATGAGGGTGATCTTTCTCATATTGAAATAAGTGTTTGGAGGTTATGATATTGACAAAGGTAATTAAATAGGAATTAATACAGCCACTTCTTTATACTTTTTTGATATTGAGTGCATAAAGGAAACTATTATTTTTTCAAACAGTGTCGTTATTGTATTATATTTGCCCAAGTAATTCACAAACACTTAATAGCATGAAAAAGTATTTATCATTTATTCTCCTGTTCGTTGCCTTCACCTTACAGGCACAGGAGACGTACAAAACAGTAAAAGACATTTCGTATATTTCTGCGGGGGAAACGGATGGTTACCGTAAGGAACGCTGTAAACTTGATGTCTATTATCCGGTTGGGAAAAAAGACTTTCCGACGATTGTCTGGTTTCATGGCGGAGGATTGGAAGGGGGAGGAAAACACATTCCTGAGATGTTTATGAATCAAGGATTTGCAGTAGTCGCTGTCAATTACAGGCTTAGTCCTAAAGCTAAAAACCCTGCTTATACCGATGATGCAGCCGCTGCCGTTGCCTGGACCTGTAAACATATAGAAGAATATGGAGGTAGTCCCAAACGTGTTTTTGTTACCGGACATTCGGCCGGAGGTTATTTGACTTTAATGGTCGGATTAGATAAATCATATCTTCGGAAATATGGAGTAGATGCTGACAGCATAGCTGCGTATCTTCCTATCAGCGGGCAGACTGTTACACATTTCACCATACGTAAAGAACGCGCGCTGCCCGAAGGTATTCCGGTGATAGACCGGTATGCGCCTTGCAACAAAGCCCGTAAGAATACACCTCCTTTTATATTGATTACCGGTGACCGGAATTTGGAAATGGCAGACCGTTACGAAGAAAATGCTTTGCTGGCTCCAGTACTGAAGAATATTGGTAATCAGAAAGTATCACTTTACGAATTGCAGGGCTTTGATCACGGGCAGGTATATACTCCGGGTTGTTGTCTGGTGGCGAATTATATTCGTCGTTTTACTGTGTCCGGAATGTAACCGGCGGTTCGTTTGGATTCTTTAGAAAGATATTTCTCCCTCATTCGTAGTACGAATTTACCATACTTATGGTATTGAGAATGAACCAAATCTACACTACTTTTGTCCTATTACTAATAAACAGATATTTAATAATAGATAGATATGGGAAAGATAGCAAAGAAGCTGACAGATTTAGTCGGTAACACTCCGTTACTGGAGTTGAGTAATTATAACGCAAGTAAAGGGCTCAAAGCACGTGTAGTGGCAAAGCTGGAATATTTCAATCCGGCCGGAAGTGTGAAAGACCGTATTTCTCTGGCCATGATTGAAGATGCCGAAGTGAAGGGGACGTTGAGGCCAGGATCTGTTATTATAGAGCCAACCAGTGGAAATACCGGAGTCGGTTTGGCATTTGTGGCTGCTGCCAAAGGATATAAGCTGATATTGACCATGCCCGACACGATGAGTATGGAACGCAGGAACCTGTTGAAGGCGTTGGGAGCGGAGCTTGTACTTACTCCGGGAGCAAACGGGATGAAAGGAGCCATTGCCAAGGCTGAGGAACTGCAAGCGGCTACTCCCGGATCTGTCATTCTGCAACAGTTCGAAAATCCGGCTAACCCTGCGGTTCATGTACGTACTACCGGACAGGAGATCTGGAGAGATACCGATGGAAAGGTGGACATCTTTGTGGGCGGAGTAGGAACGGGAGGTACCGTAAGTGGAGTAGGGGCTGCTTTGAAGGAGCATAATCCTACTGTACGAATTGTGGCTGTAGAGCCTACCGATTCACCGGTATTATCGGGTGGTGCTCCCGGTCCGCACAAGATACAGGGTATTGGAGCAGGATTTATACCCAAAACCTATAATGCTGCTGTGGTAGACGAGATTAAACAGGTAGGAAACGATGATGCTATCCGTACCAGTCGTGAACTGGCGGCTAAAGAGGGGCTTTTGGTCGGAATCTCTTCCGGGGCGGCAGTATATGCAGCTACCGAGTTAGCCAGACTTCCGGAGAATGAAGGAAAATTGATTGTTGTATTATTGCCGGATACAGGCGAACGCTATCTGTCGACAATCTTGTATGCGTTCGAGGAGTATCCGCTCTGATGCATTGTTCACCACAGATTACACAGATTTGCACAGATTAATGATTCGTCTTACTAACTATCGGATCAAAATTCTGAGCGAATCCGTGTAATCTGTGGTGAATTTATTTCGTATGCGGCACCGCATACTCTTTTGCCGTAACGTTTTCAATCGGTATCTCCCAGATTTTTACATTTCTCACTGCCGGATCTGAGTATACAAATTCCCGGCTGCTATAATGGCGCATCAATATATTGAGCGCTTCACGTTTTTCTTCCAGGTCTTCGATAAAGTTTACGCGTCCTCTGCAAATCACACTTTTGGCCCGCATCCGATAACTGCATGCCACCTTGGGGTGCTGGAATACCAATTCGTGGTCTACACTGAAAGTGATGCAGACACGGTTATTTTTTGCCAGCATATCGATGCTGCTGCCTGTGGGGCCGGAATGCAGATAGATCACTCCATCCTGATAGCCGAAGTTCATGGGGATCACATAAGGGTTGCCTTCCAGGTCGGTGATACCGACAAAGCAAATATCGCAACGGGAGATAATTTCTTCTACCTGCTCTTTGTTTTCAATGATTACTGTCTTCATAACTATATTCTCTTGATAGGAATACAAAGATGGAAATTTATTTTAATAACTTTGCCTTCCGGGAATATAGAAATACAGTTTTTGAAATGAATTAACCCTGATAGTTATGAAGAAACACATTTTTACCACTCTTTTTTGTTTACTGGAAGCCTGCCTGTTGTTCGGCGGAAATAATCTTTCGCTTTGGTACCGGCAGCCTGCTGCCAACTGGAATGAAGCTCTTCCTTTGGGAAATGGATATTTGGGTGCGATGGTATTCGGAGATGCCGGGAGAGAACATTTGCAACTGAATGAAAGCACACTATATAGCGGTGAACCTTTTTCCGGTGTTGGCGTACCTTCTATCGGAAGTGTATACAATGAAGTGCTTGCCTTGTTGAACCATGGCGATTATGCGGGTGCCCACCGATTGATAACCCGGAACTGGCAAGGCAGGCTTTCGCAGAGCTATCAACCTCTGGCCGACCTTTTTCTAAGCTTTGATGTTCAGGGAAAGGTGGAAAACTATGTGCGTGAACTGAATCTGCAAGATGCCGTACATACTATTCGCTATCAGGCAGGAGGTATCCGCTATACCCGTGAATACTTTATATCCAATCCGGACCGGGTAATGGTGATTCGTATCTCTGCTTCACGTCGGTTGCCCGTAAATGTAGCGGTGAGCTATACATCGGAGCATCCGACAGCGAAAGTTGATGGTACGGGTGAAGAGTTGATTCTTTCAGGACAGGCTCCGGGTTGTGTAGAGCGGCGGACGCTGGACTTCCTCGAAAAGAACAGATTGACAGATCGCCATCCGGAACTTTTCGATAGTCACGGACGCCGAAAGACCGACAAACAAGTGCTGTATGCCGATGAGGTTGGCGGCAAAGGGATGTTTTTCCAAAGCCGGGTGAAGGTACTGAAAGGAAATGCCACCTTGCAAGACAATCAGTTGAAAGTGAGCGGAGAGGGTGAAATAATTCTTTTGGTTGCTGCTGCCACCAGCTATAATGGCTTTGATAGAAGTCCTTCACAGGACGGCAGTGATTATCAGGCCAAGTTGGATACGATTCTTTCCGTTGCCGGGCAACTGCCTTATGAAGATCTGAAGAAACGTCACTTGGCAGACTATCAACGGCTGTTCGGTCGTGTAGCGTTGACTTTGAAATCGGAGAAAGACTATTCTGGTCTGCCTACCGACCGCCGTATTATCGGATTCAGGGACAATCCGGACAATGCTCTGGCAGCACTTTTGTTTCAGTATGGGCGTTACCTGCTGATAGCATCTTCACGTGAAGGCGGACAACCCGCCAATCTGCAAGGTATATGGAATAAGGATGTGGTTCCGGCATGGAGCAGCAGTTATACCATTAATATCAATACTGAGATGAATTACTGGCCGGCCGAAACCACCGGACTGCCTGAGTGCAGTGAACCGCTTTTCCGACTGATTCGGGAACTTGCGGTCAATGGTTCCGCTACAGCTGCAAAGATGTATAACCTTCCCGGCTGGACTTCCCATCATATCACCTCTATCTGGCGTGAGTCGGGACCGGCAGACGGTGAACCTACCTGGTTTATGTGGAATATGAGTGCAGGTTGGCTTTGCCGGCATTTGTGGGATCATTACCTGTTTTCGGGGGATAAGAAGTTTCTCCGTGAGACAGCCTATCCGCTGATGCGCGATGCCGCACGGTTTTATAACGCCTGGCTGGTGGAAAAAGACGGGATGTGGCAAACTCCGTTGGGAGTTTCACCCGAGAATCAGTTTCTGACTCCGGAAAAGAAAACTTCGGCCGTAGCTCCGGCTCCGGCGATGGATATGGCCATTATTCGTGAACTCTTCAGCAATACGGCCGAAGCAGCTGCGATTTTAGCTGCCGATTCTATTCTTCCTCCTGCCGATACTCTCTTGCTGCACGTAATGGGAGCAAAGCAACTGGTGCCTTACCGTATCGGAAAGCGGGGGCAGATTATGGAGTGGAGTGAAGACTTTGATGAAGTAGAACCGCACCACCGCCATTTGTCACACTTGTATGGATTCCATCCGGGATGTGAAATAACACCGGGCAAGACACCCGAACTTGTCAGTGCAGTCCGCCGTACGCTCGAATTGCGTGGAGATGAAGCTACGGGCTGGAGTATGGGATGGAAGATCAACATGTGGGCCCGTATGCACGATGGAAATCACGCTTACCGTATTATACGGAATTTATTCACCCCCACCGACTTCGGGCCGGAAGTAAATCGGCATGGGGGATTATATAAGAATTTGTTCGATGCACATCCCCCTTTCCAGATCGACGGTAACTTTGGGTATACTGCCGGTGTGGCGGAAATGTTGTTGCAGAGCCATGACGGTGTGATAGACGTTCTGCCGGCATTACCCGATGTATGGGCAGAAGGAAAGGTTACGGGGCTGCGTGCCCGCGGTGGTTTTATTATAGATATTGCCTGGAGTAAATCAGGTAAAACTGTGGTAAAGGTATTTTCCGAACAGGGAAATGCCTGCCGTTTGAAGATCGGGCGGAAGGTGAAGGAAGTTGTAATTCCGGCAGGTCAGAGTCAGGTCTTTACGGTTAAGCGGTAGTCCGGCATGGGGCAATGACCGGCTGTCTCTGAAGCGGCGTCATTTCTCTTTTTCACCTTTCAGCAAGAACGTTGATGGATGCTTGGGATAATAATCTTTCCTCTTTTCCGGGATCGGCCGGAAGATAAAAGTCCGTCTTTCCGACTTTCATCTTCCGACAGACCGGGTCTACTTGTTTTTTTACTTTCTGATTTCCGGTCGGATGGGGATGTACCGGTGCTTATAGTAAGTGCCTGTGCCTGCTCGATGATGATTCGTTTCCTTGATATAGTTGTTTTCAATCCTCCACTTCAAACTGTTTATATAAATCTTTCAGTTCACGGAGGGTTTTCCGGTAATTCCGTCCTAAAGAACGGTCTATGATCAGCAGGTAAATGGCTATGCCGAGTGGGACAACTACGACGTTCAATATACCGGGAGTTATATTCATTGCCATCAGATAGAACACATAGAAGCCTATTGCCGAGAGAAAGGAGCACGTATATACGATCCAACCATATTTGGTATTGAATTTGACGTCTTTCTCAACTTCTTTTATCCGGTATTCCAACCATTCCTTTACAGCCATGCCGTTGGTGTATTTCCGCATTCTGTAAGCGGAACGTTCCCAAAGGAAATAGGAAACGGACAATACGGCCAAAGCGGCTATATCCACGTACGCTCTTTCCATGCTTTGCTCTCTTATAAACAGCATTACAATAAGGTAAACAACCACGGCGACCACAACGAGTCGGAAGACGGTTCCGGGATACACTGTCTTGATTGATTTTCTCGCGGATTTGATTACCATCTCGTTCAGTTTCTCTTCGGGATACGGTTTGATATTCTTTTCCACCCCCGCTTTCCAGGTTTCTTTAATGTCATGTGCTTCCATGATGCTTTACTTTTTAAATTGTTTTTGTAATCGGCTTTTCAGCCTGTGAATCTTTACGCCGACGGCGGAGCTGCTCATTCCCACTATTTCTGCTATTTCTTCATAACTATAGTCTTCCATATAAAGCAGCATGATGGACTTGTCTATTTCATTCAGCTTTTGAAGGGCATTGACAAGTCTTTGCCAGTTTTCGTCCTGTTCCTGCTGTTCCCAAGGGTCAACGGTCTCTCCCTCCGGCGGCGAGTCATGAAACTCGATGCGACTATCCTTTCTTATTTTCGAAATAGAGGTATTGATTGCTACCCTATAGATCCACGATGCGGGTTTCTCCTTGTTCTGCAATGCCGGGAAAGATCGCCAGAGCTGATAGACGGTTTCCTGAAAGTTGTCCTCTCTGTCCGCTTCCGATCTGAAATATACCCGGTTTACCTTGTGGATAATCCCCTGATAGGCAGTCAACATCTTCAGAAATTCATTTTTGTTCGACTTCATTTGTTTTAATCTTTACTTTATAGTCGGGCGAACGATGTTATTATTACAAGATTGCTTTATTATAAAAGAATAAGAGGGAAAAGAGTATAAAAAGATTAGGTAAGAAAAGCAATAGACAATAAAACAAGAGGCTGAACTCAAAAATAAAATTTTGAGACAGCCTCTTTATCGGTCATTTACCAAAAATGAATCATTGTACCTGATCCAAAGGTATCTTATAGTAATAAGTTTGATCTGCGCCATTTTCCTCCCGGAGGGCTTTCACATAAAGAGTGGTGTTATCCTTCCAGCAAACGGTTTGCGGGAATATCTTGTCCGACCATAAGCCGAACATGAATTTGAATTCGCTGCCTGAGACCTGAAATACCTTTATAATTCCGGCTCTTTCGCCTTCAAGCTCGGTGCATGCATCCACACAATAACAATTCTGATTCAGAGAGAACAAAGCTTGGGTGCGGAGACCGTATTCTTCCCCGTTCGCTTTAGAGACGTATGAAATTCCTTCCCACTCAAGGCCTTCGTATTCAAATACATAACAATTCATTTCTGCAAGATATCCTTTGTATAGGTATTTACGATACGCATCGGATTGTTCATAGCAATCGGATAACACTTTTGTGTGCCCATTTTCCAGCGAAACAGAATAGCTCCCTTGGTCAGTGGGTAACTGAACTGTGCTGTCCGGCTGTATGTTCTTATAGTTAGCCGATGCCGCTAAAAATTCAGCTTCGTCAATGGGAATGACCCAACGGTCTAAATGATCTTCTTCAGTGCCATATTCAAAGTCCTCGTGCCAATAGGTTATTTCCGGGATCGAGTCATGATCCGATTCCTCTGATGTATTAACCGGCTCTTTCTCCAGCAATATCTTTTGATTGTAACCCCATCCGGTAATCGGAATGACCGGGCTTTGCACATAATATTTTCCCTGTTCACAGGTAATCAGGGCAACCGTATCGCCCTCATTTTTAAAAGGTACGGTAGTAGTCTCTTCAATCTTTCTTTTGTAAAGTAACAACAACCGATCTTTGCCTTCCCGGACCGAGCATTCACACACGAAAAACGTCTGAAAGCCTGCTGCTGTAAAAGAAACCATCGAATCCTGAATTTCAAAATCATAACCGACTCCGATGTTGCTGGCATCTTCTTGAATGGTTTCTCCTGAGAGGATATATAAAGAATAGCTCCCAATCCAATGCTGACTGATGGCGTGTTCTGATTGTTCGGTTTCGTTGCCGGGTGATTGAGTCTTCGGAGTGGACGAACGTTTCCCAAAATTTATACAACCGGATAGTAGTATAATGCACAGTGTTATTAAGATCCACTTTCTATTCATAAAAACAAATGTGTTTATTCATATTCCTATCTATAAATGTAAAACCGCCTTCCATACCGGTTCCGGCAGAATTACTCTTTCCGTATATCGTTCTCGTAACGGCCTGCTTCGCGCACGGTTCCGTCTTCGTTCAGATATTTAAAAGGACCATGCTGTTTGTTGGCCTTATAGGTGAATTCCGACTTTAGTTGGCCGTTGCTATAATAATATTCGCGGCTAATGCCTTCCAATTTGCCATTCAGGTAATTTTTGGAGCTTTCGGGCTTTCCATCAGTGAAATAGCGAATCTCTTCTCCTGTCTTTTCCCCTGCCCGGTAGGTAGTCGAACGTTCGGGGATGCCCGTGTCACGGCGATATTCGATCCAGATTCCGTCTTTTTTGCCTTCCTTGTAAGTACCTTTTTTACGGAGATTTCCATTCTTTAGCGTTTCAGAATATTCGCCCGTCAGCAATCCGTTTTTATAGCTGCTGCGACGAGTGAAATCAATACTACCGGACAGATGCTCTACCCAATTTCCATCGGGCTTGCCGTCCTTGTAATAAGTATCGCGCACGAGGTTTCCATCCTCATCGTATCTGCGATCGTATCCGTCCTGGTCTCCCATTTTATAGCAGACCTCCGTTTCGACTTTTCCATTTTGATAGTATGACTTACAGACACCGTGCAACTTTCCTTCCGTGAATGTTCCTTCGCCCTGCAGGGTTTTGCCGTCGCCATAATATGTTTTACGATAGCCTTCTCTCCATCCATCCTTGTATGTGCTTTCCTCCGCAAGGACATTCCTCTTGAAATGGCGATACAGCCCGTCGTACATGCCATTCTTGAAAGAAGCCAGGATATATTCCGAATGATAGCCGTCGATGATGCGGTATTCGCCCTGCAATGGTGTTTTTTCCTCGTTCAGTTCCCGGAACAGCAACCGTCCGTCACCATAGTTAATGACGGACACTTCGTTTACTTGAAATACCTTTTCCTGAGCAACACTTGTGAATACCCATGCTCCGAGTAAGAGTAAAAGAATAACTTTTTTCATTGATTTCTTAGTTTATTTTGTGATAATAAATAATTGGAATATCTGCATTCTGCCTTTATCTGCCGTAGCAGATGAAAGTACGTTCGATATCCGGTTTCCTGATCGGTTTTTGTACTGTCAATCTTTACAAAGATTTTTTATTGGGAATAAATGCGCTTAGTATCTCTATGTCTTTGGGACGGACCAGTACGTCTAATTTTAATATTTCTGCGGATTCCTTGTTCCTGAACTCAAGTTCCATAAATCTTTTCTCTAATCTTTTCATTGAAGTATCCATTCTTCTTGAAAGATAAATATGTCCATTACCGCTATCGGCAATATAGCTCTTATTGATAAAAGCTGTGTAGTCAGATGTAAATGCTATCCATAGTAAAAAACCCTTGCCGTTGGAGAAGTCAGTTGAATCGCTGGCGTTTAACGTCATTGTATGTATAATTTCTTGCCTGGTGGACTCTTGAACTTTCTTTATAAGTTCAGGTTCTATTATTTTCCAGTTCTTATTATTCTTGATTGCTCTGATAATTATAAAGAAGATGCTGAGTAATGCGATGATTACAAATAGTATTGCTATGATCAGTTTTATTCCAAGCATGTTTGTGATGTTCTTTTATTGAGTTGCTTTACTCCGTATTACGACTTTGTTTAGTTAGCGGCAAATATACTGTTTTTAATTCCGATGACCGAATGAAAATTGGTTTTATTGTTGAAATGCTAAATGATGAAGCGGCAATGAGCAGAGTTGATAAGCGGGTACGAATGTATATGGTAAAAAGAAGAACTGTCGCATTTACACTTAAATCAAAGAATTGCACGGCACCTTGGATACATTGTCGGAATGGATTTTATATATTAGAATTTGTCGGATGATCCGATTGCTGCGTTTTGTCTGTGTTTCATTTCAAAAAGTAAGTAAATGGCTGTTTCCGCTTACATATACTTTCTCTTTTATCGGACTGATAGGGAGCACAGGAACACAAAAACAGATTTTTGGACTCCAACAGCCGGACTTTGGAGATCGGAAACCCGGGCTTTTCGGGTTGAAGCCCCTTGCTTTTCTCGAAAAGAAGTAAGCATTTTCCGAAAATGCTTACTTCTTTCGGGTGAAATGCTTACTTCTTTTGAAGAAAAACAAAGGTCTTTTGTTTCACATCTTCTTTTACCGGTGTTTCGGAGCGGTGTGAATCCATATATTTCTCTGGTTGCTTCCGAATGGCGAACGCTTAGGAAAAGATAAAATGATTCCTTATATCCTTTATTTCTTTTTCTTTGTCCGGCTTCTATGTACTTATGCTTTCGCTTTTGTGCCAACTTTCCCTATCTGGATAATAAAAAGAAAATCGCCGATCCGTGTGGAAGGCGATTTTTCTTTGCGGACGTACTCTTGCCGGAAATAAGGCAATCTGAGCGGGTCCCGATTATCATTTTGACAAAGTATTACTCTATCAGTGCGAAGTCCAGTTGTTTCTTCTCCAGATTGGCCCGTGCCACTTTGATAGTGATCGCGTCTCCCAGGCTGTAGATACGGTTCTTGCGACGACCGCGCAGGCAGTAGTTCTTTTCGTCGAACTCGTAATAATCATCGTCCAGATCGCGGATAGGTATCATGCCCTCACATTTGTTTTCGTTCAGTTCTACGTAAAGTCCCCATTCCGTTACGCCGGAGATCACTCCGTCATAAGTCTGTCCCAGATGTTCGCTCATAAACTCCACCTGTTTGTATTTGATGGAAGCGCGTTCGGCATTGGCTGCAATCTGTTCCATGTTCGAACTGTGGTCGCACAGATCCTCGTACTTCGTTTCCGATACGCTGCGTCCGCCATCCATATATTTGGTTACCAACCGGTGCACCATCATGTCCGGAAAACGCCGGATAGGAGAGGTGAAGTGGGTGTAATAGTCGAAAGCCAGTCCATAATGACCGATGTTGTGCGTAGAGTAGCGCGCTTTCTGCATGGCACGGATAGATACGGTTTCAATCAGGTTCTCTTCCTTCTTTCCTTGTATGTCGTCCAACAGGTGATTGATCGATTTAGAGACATCCGTCTTGGTTCCGCTTGTGCGAAGTCTGTAACCGAAACGGGCGATGAACTGTGCGAGGTTGTCCAGCTTTTCCGGATCAGGAAGGTCGTGGATACGGTAAGGCAGCACTTTGGCCTTCTTTCCTTTGGGTGCCTTGCCTATTTTCTCTGCTACGGTGCGGTTGGCAAGCAGCATAAACTCTTCTACCAGCTTATTGGCATCTTTGGATTCCTTAAAGTAAACGCTGATGGGTTTTCCTTTTTCATCGATTTCGAATTTCACTTCGTAACGGTCGAAGTTGATGGCTCCTGCCGCAAAACGCTTTTCACGCAGAGCCTTGGCTATGGTGTCGAGCATCAGTACCTCGTCCTTGAAGTCACCCTCTTTGGTTTCGATGATCTGTTGCGCCTCTTCGTAAGTGAAGCGGCGGTCCGATTCGATGACCGTGTGTACAATGCGCGAATCTCTCACTTCTCCTTTTTCCGTAATGTCGAATATGGCAGAGAAAGCAAGTTTCTCTTCGTTGGGGCGAAGCGAGCAGATGAAGTTGCAGAGACGTTCGGGCAACATCGGTATGGTGCGGTCTACCAGATAAACGGAGGTTGCACGCTTTTCGGCTTCTTTGTCGATGATGCTTCCCTCTTTGACATAATGCGTCACATCGGCAATGTGTACGCCGACTTCCCAAAGTCCGTCCTTCAACGGGCGGATGGAAAGGGCATCGTCAAAGTCTTTGGCGTCTTTCGGGTCGATGGTGAAGGTGGTTACTTTCCGGAAGTCTTCGCGGCGGGCTATTTCTTCTGCGGAAATCTCTGCGGGAATCTTATCCGCGGCTTTTTCTACCGACTGCGGATAGACGTATGGCAATCCGAATTCGGCCAGGATAGCGTGCATCTCAGTCGTATTGTCACCGGCTTTGCCAAGAATGTCGAGCACTTGTCCGATCGGGTTTTTAGCTTTGTCCGGCCACTCTGTGACCTTTACCACTGCCTTGTCGCCGGTCTTTCCGCCCTTCAGTTTATCTTTAGGGATAAAGATGTCGTTGGCAAGCGTACGGTTTTCCGTGACGAGGAAGGCATATGATTTCTCCACTTCCAGTGTGCCGACGAATGTATCGTTGGCGCGTTCCAGTATCTCGATCACTTCTCCCTCGGCCTCGCGTCCGCGACGTTTGGCATAAAAGGCGATGCGCACCTTATCGTTATTCATCGCATGAGCGGAGTTACGCTCGGCGACAAAAATCGGGTCTCCGCCTCCTTCGGGGATAAACGAGTTCTTCCCGTTGCTTTTACGTTGGAAAGTTCCGGTCATTTCAACACCGTGATTGTTTAGTTTATATTTGTTTTTATCTACTTCGGTAATGTAGTCATCGGCCAGGAGATCGGACAGGATATCCATGCAGAGCATTTTTAGCGGATGAGTGGTTAACTTCAGTTCCGAGAAAATATATTTCAGGCTGATAACCTCGTCTTGTTTGGCATGGAAGAAATCGAGAACCACCTTTGACAGTTCTTTCTTCTTCATTCTTTTGCCGGCTTTTTTTTCTTTCTTTTTAGCCATAATCGGTTCGTTTTATATCAATCAGTACAAAGTAAGCGATTAAATATTAATAATTCAAGATTTTCATGTACATTTGCCCCTCACATTATGAATAATCTAACAAATGGAAAGTGAAAAGTCTTCCAGGGAGAAGGGAATTTATAAAGTAACGATCGTGGGAAGTATCGTGAACTTCCTTTTGCTCGTTTTTAAATTCTTTGCCGGAATTGCCGGGCATAGTGCGGCTATGCTGGCCGATGCTGTCCATTCACTATCCGACTTCATCACCGATATTGTTGTCATTGTCTTTGTCCGTATCGCCGGGAAGCCCGAAGATAAGGGGCACGATTATGGGCATGGCAAATATGAAACATTGGCTACGGCCATCATCGGGTTGTTACTTTTGTGTGTCGGCTTCGGTATCTTTTGGAATGGTGCCTCTTCCATTTATACTTTTTTGCAGGGCGGACAGTTGGAGTCTCCCGGTGTAGTGGCATTGGTGGCGGCATTGGTGTCGATTGTGTCAAAAGAGATACTGTATCAGTATACCGTGATTCAGGGCAAGAAGTTAAATTCTCAGGCCGTGGTAGCCAATGCCTGGCATCACCGGAGTGATGCGTTATCATCCATCGGAACGGCTATCGGTATTGGAGGGGCCATTTTGCTGGGAGATCATTGGCGGGTACTCGATCCGATTGCCGCAGTGGTAGTCAGTTTCTTTATTATGAAGGTATCTGTGCAGTTGCTGATTCCTTGTGTGGACGAACTGCTTGAAAAGTCCTTGCCGGACGATGTCGAGAAAGAGATTGAACAGACCGTACTCTCTTTTCCGGGAGTGAGTCAGCCCCACCATTTGCGTACCCGCAGGATCGGCAGTTATTATGCCATCGAAATTCATGTCCGCATGGATGGGAAGATAACTCTGGAAGAGGCGCATGGCACGGCTACTGCTATCGAAAATAAACTAAAAGAGATGTTTGGGAAAGGAACCCATGTAGGCATTCATGTGGAACCAACGAAATAATTATCATTTGATCTGAATTTTATGGAGAGTATTCTAATTACCGGAGCAAGCGGATTTATCGGCAGTTTCATTGTTCAGGAAGCTTTGAAACGCAGGTTTGGTGTCTGGGCGGGGATCCGTGCATCCAGCAGTAAGAAATACCTGAAAGAACGCAAGATTCACTTCCTTGAGTTGGACTTTGCACACCCCAATGAGTTGCGGGCACAACTGTCCGGCCATAAAGGTACGTACAATAAATTCGATTATATCGTCCATTGTGCCGGCGTGACCAAGTGTGCGGACAAGAACGACTTCGACCGTGTCAACTATCTGCAGACCAAATACTTTGTCGATACGTTGCGCGAGCTCAATATGATTCCCAAGCAGTTCATCTACATCAGCACCCTGAGCGTATTCGGTCCGATACGCGAAAAGGACTATTCACCCATCCGTGAAGAAGATATTCCGGCTCCGAATACGGCTTACGGATTAAGCAAGCTGAAAGCAGAGCTCTACATTCAGAGCATACCCGGTTTTCCGTATGTCATTTACCGTCCGACGGGAGTGTACGGGCCTCGTGAGGCAGACTATTTCCTGATGGCGAAGTCCATCCGGCAGCATACGGATTTCTCCGTGGGATATAAACGGCAGGATCTGACATTTGTGTATGTGAAAGATATTGTACAGGCTATTTTTCTGGGAATTGAGAAGGAAGTATCCCGGCGTGCTTACTTTCTGGCTGACGGGAAGGTATATAAAAGCCGTGCTTTCTCCGATCTGATTCAAAAAGAATTGGGGAGTCCGTTTGTTATTCACATCAAATGTCCGTTAATTGTGCTAAAAGTCGTATCTTTGCTCGCCGAATTTATAGCGACCCGTTCGGGAAAGAGCAGCACACTGAATTCGGACAAATATAAAATAATGAAACAAAGAAATTGGCAATGCGACATAACTCCGGCTGTGAAAGAACTGGGATATGCTCCTGAATACGATTTGGAAAAGGGAGTGAAGGAAACGATTGCCTGGTATAAGAACGAAGGATGGCTTTAGATTTATTTAAACGTGTAGAAAGCCGTAAGGGCTTGTTTGCTGTTGAGAAGATAACATTGATATATAATCTGTTAACTTCTATCTTGATTTTATTCATGTTTCAACGGATGGACCATCCGCTCCACATGTTGTGGGACAGGGCAGTGATTGCGGCAATGACTTTTTTGCTGATGTATCTCTACCGGTTGGCTCCATGTAAGTTTTCCGCTTTTGTGCGTATCGCTATCCAGATGAGTCTTTTGTCATACTGGTATCCGGATACTTTTGAGTTCAACCGTGTCTTCCCCAACCTGGATCATCTTTTTGCTACGGCCGAACAGTGGATGTTCGGAGGGCAACCTGCCGTATGGTTTTGCCACGCGTTTCCGCAAATGTGGGTGAGTGAACCCTTCAATATGGGGTACTTCGCATATTATCCGATGATTCTGGTGGTGACGTTGTTCTATTTCATCTATCGGTTCGATCTGTTTGAGAAGATGTCGTTTGTACTGGTCACCTGCTTTTTCATCTACTACCTTATTTATATATTCGTTCCGGTTGCCGGTCCTCAGTTCTATTTCCCTGCCATTGGTATGGATTCTGTCTCACAAGGTGTCTTTCCTGCCATTGGCGATTATTTCAATCACAATCAGGAGTTGCTTCCGGGCCCCGGCTATCAGCATGGATTCTTTTATAGCCTGGTAGAGGGTTCGCAACAAGTGGGAGAGCGTCCTACGGCGGCTTTTCCCAGTTCGCATGTCGGTGTTTCGACTATTCTGATGATTATGGCTTGGCGTGGCAGCAAGAAACTTTTTGCCTGCCTGTTGCCGCTCTATCTGTTGCTTTGCGGAGCTACTGTCTATATTCAGGCACATTATCTGATTGATGCGATTGCGGGCTTTATCTCTGCTTTCGTGCTGTATGTGCTGGTGACAAAGATGTTCAAGAAATGGTTTGCAGTGCCGATGTTTAAGTGATGGGGTGAAGTCCATCGAATATCCGGAAAAGCTCTTCTACCGACTCTGTTCGCAGCATGGCGATGCGTGTTTCCCGGAAGTTGGGTATTCCTTTGAATAAAGGAGTTGCTGCCAGATGGCGGCGGATATGGATAATCCCTCTGCGCTCGTCCAGGCGGGCTACACTGTTTAGCACCTCTTCACGCAATACATTCAGATACCACTCAAAGGATTCCTGCGGCAATTCTTCTCCGGTTTCAAGATAATGCTTCACTTCGCGGAATATCCATGGGCGGCCGATGCTGCCACGTCCTATCATGATAGCGTCTACTCCATACCGCTCAAAACACTCCTTGGCACCGGTAGCCGAAGTTACGTCGCCATTTCCTATGATCGGTATATGCATACGCGGGTTGTTCTTTACTTCCCCTATCAGGGTCCAGTCCGCTTCGCCCGTATACATCTGTGCCCGGGTACGTCCGTGAATGGCTAATGCCGCAATACCGCAATCCTGTAATTGTTCGGCCAGGTCGACAATGATTTTATGGTCCGCATCCCATCCCAGACGGGTCTTTACAGTAACGGGTATTTTGACTGCATCTACCACGGCACGGGTTATTTCAAGCATCTTCGGGATATTCTGCAACATACCGGCGCCTGCGCCTTTTCCGGCAACTTTCTTTACCGGACAGCCGAAGTTGATGTCTAATATATCCGGTTGTGCTTCTTCTACAATCCGGGCTGCGCCAACCATGGCTTCCATATCTTTACCGTATATCTGAATGGCGACGGGACGTTCTTCGTCGCAGATGGTCAGTTTTTGAGTTGTTTTGTTGACGGAACGTATCAAAGCATCACTCGAGACGAACTCTGTGTATACCATATCGGCTCCGAACTTTTTGCACATCAGGCGGAAAGCGGGATCGGTGACATCCTCCATCGGAGCCAAAAATACAGGGCGTTCACCCAGGTCTATGTGGCCTATTTTCATCTTTTTACGATTTTCTATTCATTATTTGGCTGCAAAAGTACGGAAAAAACCCCTACCTTTGCACTCCATTCATTTATTTAACTGGATAGAAATTATGAAGAAAAGACTATTTTCCATTGCTCTGTGCCTGACTTTTATCTTGTCTGCCACTTCCGTTTCGGCTCAGGATGCTGCTTATAAAGAGGCGTTAAGCAAGATGCTCGAGGCCTCGGGCGCTATGACTACTGTGAAATCGATGGTTCCGCAGATGATCGGGATGATGAAACATACTTATTCGAACGTTCCGGATGAATTCTGGAAAACTTTTGAAGAGCAGTTGTCCGAAAAGGCAAACACACAGTTTATGGATATATATGTATCTATTTATTACAGGTATCTGACGATAAACGACCTGAAGAAGATTACCCAGTTCTATGAATCGCCTGTGGGAAAGAAGCTGGCCGAGTCCACTCCGGTGATGACTGCCGAGGCCATGGAAGCGGGTCAGCAGATCGGAATGGGGATTGCCCAGGAGATAGTGGCAAACCTGAAAGAAAAAGGATATATTCAGTAGTTACGGACTCGTAACTTATAATTGGTAACTATGTATAAGATAAGTGACTTTGAAATAATGGCTCCGGTTGGCTCACGCGAATCGCTCGCGGCAGCCATCCAGGCGGGAGCCGATTCTATTTATTTTGGTATTGAGAATCTGAACATGCGTGCACGTTCGGCCAATACATTCACCATTGAGGACTTGCGCGAGATAGCCCGGACCTGTGACGAACATGGAATGAAGAGTTATCTGACGGTGAATACCATCATATATGACAAGGATGTTGAACTGATGCGTACCATTGTCGACGCGGCCAAGGAAGCGGGTATTTCGGCTGTGATTGCCGCCGATGTGGCGGTGATGAGTTATGCCAACAAGATTGGTCAGGAAGTGCATCTGTCTACGCAATTGAATATCTCGAATGCAGAAGCCTTGAAGTTTTACGCGCAATTTGCCGATGTAGTGGTGTTGGCGCGCGAACTGAATCTGGAACAGGTAGCGGAGATCTATCGTCAGATTCAGGAAGAACATATCTGTGGACCGGGCGGAGAGCTGATCCGTATCGAAATGTTTTGCCACGGAGCGCTTTGTATGGCTGTTTCGGGCAAGTGCTATCTGTCTTTGCATGAAATGAATCATTCTGCCAACCGGGGAGCCTGCATGCAGATCTGCCGTCGTTCTTACACTGTCCGTGATAAGGATACCGATGTGGAACTTGAGGTTGACAACCAGTACATCATGTCGCCCAAAGATTTAAAGACCATTCATTTCATGAATAAAATGATGGATGCCGGGGTGCGTGTATTCAAAATCGAAGGCCGTGCCCGCGGGCCCGAATATGTACGTACTGTTGTCGAGTGTTATAAGCAGGCTATTCAGGCCTGTCTGGATGGTACGTTTACCGACGAGAAGATTGCGGCGTGGGATGAACGCTTGAAAACGGTATTCAACCGGGGCTTTTGGGACGGTTACTATCTGGGACAGCGTCTGGGAGAATGGACTAAGAATTACGGATCGGCGGCAACCGAACGTAAGATCTATGTGGGGAAAGGTATTAAATACTTCTCCAACATTGGTGTAGCCGAATTCCTGGTGGAAGCGGCTGAAGTGAGTGTAGGCGATAAGCTGTTGATTACCGGCCCTACTACCGGAGCTGTGTTTGCTACGCTCGATGAGGCCCGTGTGGACCTGAAACCGGTAGAAACCGTGAAGAAGGGAGAGCACTTCTCTATGAAGCTGGATAAGATACGTCCGAGTGACAAACTGTATAAATTGGTTTCGACCGAAGAACTGAAAAAATTTAAAGGACTGGAATAAAGATGGAAAAGTATATCTATGAACTTACTTTAAAGGTACGTGACTACGAGTGCGACCTGCAAGGCATTGTGAATAACGCTAATTATCAACATTATCTGGAACATACCCGTCATGAGTTTCTTTCATCGGTAGGCGTAAGTTTTGCAAAACTGCACGAAGAGGGCGTGGATCCGGTGGTAGCCCGCATTAATATGGCCTTCAAAACCCCATTAAAGAGTGGTGATGAATTCGTTTCCAAATTGTATATGAAGAAAGAAGGTATCAAATATGTGTTCTATCAGGACATCTTCCGGAAAAGCGATAATAAGGTTGTCGTTAAATCGACGGTGGAAACGGTATGTGTGGTAAACGGACGTTTGAGCGATAGTGAATTATTCGACCGGATTTTTGCGCCTTACCTGCAATGAGCACCGATGAAGAACGGATATGCAGTATTGCACTGACGCAAATACCGGGCGTTGGGCATATAGGTGCCAAACGTCTGGTAGACGGTATGGGGAGTGCTGCCGATGTATTCCGTTACCGGACTGAATTGCCCGATCGCTTACCCGGAGTGAATCAGGCAGTTGTCGCAGCATTGGATTCTCCACAGGCATTGAAGCGTGCCGAACAGGAATATGAGTTTGTACGGGATAACCGTATCTCTTGCCTTACGATGGCAGATGAGGGCTATCCCTCCAGACTGCGTGAATGCGATGATGCTCCCGTCGTATTATTCTTTAAAGGAAAAGCCGATCTCAATGCTTTCCACATTATTAATATGGTCGGGACCCGTAATGCAACGGATTACGGGAAACAAATTTGCGTCAGTTTCCTGCAGGATTTGCAGGCTTTATGTCCGGATGTACTTGTTGTCAGCGGATTGGCTTATGGGATCGATATCAATGCCCACCGGGCAGCACTGGCTGTCGAGCTTCCTACTGTGGGGGTATTGGCTCATGGGCTGGACCGTATTTACCCTTCGTTACATCGTAAAACAGCCATTGATATGCTCCGGCAGGGTGGACTGTTAACTGAATTTCTTTCCGGAACAAATCCGGATAAACATAACTTCATCAGTCGGAACCGTATTGTTGCCGGTATCAGCGATGCCACTATTGTGGTGGAGTCTGCCGCTAAAGGCGGTTCTCTGATTACGGCGGATATTGCCGGAAGTTATCATCGCGACTGTTTTGCTTTCCCGGGGCGGGTCACTGATGAATATTCGAAAGGGTGCAATCAGTTGATACGGGACAATAAGGCTGTTTTGTTGGAGTCTGCGGCGGATTTTGTGAAGGCAATGGGGTGGGATACCGGTTCACATACTATTAAACCGACAACCGTACAGCGGAATCTTTTCCCTGATTTATCTGCCGAAGAACTGAAGATTGTAGATATTCTCGGACGGCTGGGAGATTTGCAGATCAATGCGTTGATGGTGCAGGCTGATATTCCTGTCAATAAGATCAGTGTCATTCTGTTTGAGCTGGAAATGAAAGGAGTAATCCGGGCCTTGGCGGGAGGAGTCTATCAGTTACTTAAATAAAGGGGCAAAAAAAGGAGTCACGCCTGACTCCAACCTTTTGTTAACCTTAAATCTAATACTATGAAAAAAATCACAATACAAATGTAATTCTCTTCGGATGATTCTCCAAATATTTCCTTGAATATTGTCTCTCTTTTGAATTCCTTCACGGTTTTTCACGGATATGCCTTTATAATGTCTCTTCTTCCTGTTTATTTAGCAGTCTTTAGGGAAGGATAAATCCCGTCAAACTTGCAAAATCGTTCCAATCGTTTCACACAACAAACCAGGCCTTTTATTTAGTTAGATTAAGTGTATTTCGTTTAATTTCAAAGCTCTATATTTGCTTTATACAAATAGAGCAACTATGGAGAATCGCATCTATATATTCATCTTTTGGGGGATCCTTTTCTTTTTGCCGGGTGAAGGTTTTGCGATGATGACGATGACGGATGCCATAAGGAAAGAAGGGTTCGATTTTCAAAAAATAGACTGGTCTGTTTTGTACGAGAAGATTGCTGCAGATTCACAGGTGCCCGATCAGAAAGATGTACTGATGTTGTTGGATTACCATCGTGATGATCCTGTAAGATGTGAGTCTTTATTGCGTCGGCTTAACGGAGGAAAAGCTTACCATTACATTGCGAACCGGATATTACCGGAACTGTCGGTACCGCAAAGAAAACGGCTTCCGGCAATGACGGTAAAAGAAGCAAAGCCGGTATATGGAGTGGAAACAGCTAAACCGCTTCCCGGTAAACTTGCCGGAGGAGAGCCTGTCATGGTAAATAGGGAAAAATCAGTAATGGAATCGGAGAAGGTGGGGCGGCAAACGGTATTGGCCGTCAAGAACAATCTGCTTTATGACTTGGCGTTGGCACCCAATATAGAAGTGGAAATACCATTAGGTAAGCGTTGGTCTTTGAATACTGAATACAAATGTCCCTGGTGGCTGAATAGCAGAGAAGAGTTCTGCTATCAGCTGCTTTCGGGAGGGGTGGAAGGACGTTGCTGGTTAGGAAATCGCCGGAAACACGGCAGGCTGACAGGACATTTTCTGGGATGTTATGCAGAAGGAGGTATTTACGACTTCCAGTTTAAGGGAGATGGTTATCAGGGAAAGTATTATGCAGCCTCGGGGGTTACGTATGGATATGCGAAACAGGTAGCCCGCCATCTTTCGTTTGAGTTTAGTGTGGGAGTGGGATACTTGACAACAGAATACCGTAAGTATACTCCTTACGAAGGCTCGTTAGTCTGGACAAATAGCGGACGTTACAATTTTATCGGGCCTACCAAAGCCAAGGTATCATTGGTCTGGCTTATAACGGCAAGGAGATAGAGATGGATGAAAGATATAGGACAGTTGCTTTTTGTGCTTTTCTGCCCGTTGTTGCTGATGACGGGATGCAGCCGGCGGGAACTGCTGGATGATTATCCGGTTAGTGGAGTACGGATCGCGCTAAACTGGGAAGGAGTGACAGAGAAACTACCGGAGGGAATGCAGGTTATCTTTTATCCGAAAGATGGAAGAGGTAAAAAGAAGAGTGCATATTTGTCGGTAACCGGTGGAGAGGTACCGGTACCTCCCGGACATTACTCGGTTGTGGTTTACAATTACGATACAGAAACGGTCTTGATTCGTGGAGAAGAATCTTATGAAACCATTCAGGCTTGCACCAATTTCTGTAAGTTTGAGGTTGCCGGAACAGAAAAGATGGTTTGGGGGCCGGATCCGCTTTATGTGATAAACATAGATGATCTGGATGTACGAAATAGTGAGGAGACATTGACGCTGGAGCTGAAACCAAGGCTGGTAGTCAGAACTTACTCTTTTAGCATCAAAGCACAGGGGTTGAGTAATGTTTCTACTGTGATAGGGAGTGTCGGTGGGATGGCAGACCATTATTTTTTAGGAAAAGGTTATGCCATGTGTGATGCCTGTCCGATTAATATTGATCTGAACGTGAAAGCCGGAAAGATAGAAGGGGTATTTACCACTTTTGGGCTACCCGAAGTTGTTATTAGCCGTGCCGAGATCGAACTTCCGGTGATGATGAACCTGATGATTATTAAGGTGGACAAGTCGGTGCAGGAAGTGAAGATTAATATAACGGAAGCCGTACAAGAACCTACCGGTGGTGGTGAAGGAGGAGAAGGAGATGAAACGAAACCGCCGACATTGGTTGAAGTTGAAATAGAAGACGAAATAAAAGTAGACGATGTGGAGGTACCTCCAGGTGGAGGTGGCGGCATTGGCGGTGATGTAGGAGACTGGGACGACGAAACGAATGTGGAGTTGCCCGTTGGATAAGAAAAAAAGAAATACATACAGATAAAACATTAATAACTTAAAAAAACATACTATTATGAAGAAGATTTTATTCGCAGCAGTTGCTGCAATGGCAATTACGGGTTGCTCACAGAATGAAGAGATTGAAAAGGCTGCACAGCCGGTGGAAATTGGATTCAATACGGCGGTGGGCAAAGCAACTAAAGCTACACCGATGTTGAATGATAATTTTAAGGACTTTAAAGTGTATGCCTATAACTCGGGAAGTAATCTTATAAAGGACGTTACTAAACTTAGTACTACGGTTTTTATGAATGGGATCAAAACAGAGAAGGGAGAAGAAGGCTTATGGGCTACAAAAGGTACCTATTACTGGCCATTGACTGATAAGCTTCAATTTTTTGCTTATTCTCCTTCTGAATCCGGAGCGTTATCTGCTTGGTCAGCCGAAGGGCAATATCCAAGCTTTAGTTATACCGTCAACCCTGTGGCTTCTCAAGAGGATCTGCTTATAGCTCAGGCTGCCGATAAAAATAAGACTGATGATAGTGGTAGCGGCGTAAGTCTTGGATTTAAGCATATTTTGACTCAGGTTAATTTTTCTGCAACCGGTAGCACGGATGGTTACAAATATGATGTAACAGGTATCGCAATATCGGGTGTCAATCAGACTGCTACATTTACGTTTGATGTAACTGCTGGTACTTGGGGTACTGCAAGTTCGGTTATTACATCTCCTTACGAATATGCTGGAACCTATGCAACAATAACAGGTACTGAGACAAAATCGTTTGATAAATCGGATGGTTCATTGATGCTATTGCCACAGACATTGCCTGCTGATGCTAAAATAACAGTTACTTATACAGTGAAAGACGCTTCAGATGCAACCATATTTAATGGTACCGGAGATGTTGAATTAGGTGGAGTAACTTGGACTGCTGGTAGCAAAATACGTTATACATTGTTGTTAAAAGATAATGGGGCAGAAGTTACATTCGTTCCTAAAGTAGACCCCTGGAATGAGGAAACAGCAGGACCTGAGAAGAATTAAAGGTAAACAGCAGGAGAGTGTTGAAGTTCAGTTTAGAAAAGGAGCACTTTTCATCTGAAGTTTGACTAACTCTTATCAACAAAGAAAAGAGCCATATCATTACTCAAAGGCAGAGTTTGATAGGGCTCTTTTTATATTTGTTGGTTGCAATCTGTAATATTTAGAATGGGCATTTTAGTTTAGAACATCTTTTTAGGTTCATCCGAAGGATGCGTCTTGCCGACGCTTATCCTACGGTAGAGGATCCGTTACTTTGCATGCCGGCTCCATTTACGTACCGAGGTAAACGCTTTTACGCACCGAGGTAAATGCCTTTACATGCCGAGGTAAATGCTTTTACATGCCGGGGTAAATACCTTTACATTGAAAAGAAAACTATGGTAAATATAATCTTCTGATTACCAATTCTATTGAGAAAGATATCCAGTTACGTATTTGTCGGATGAACCTATTTTTATGCCATTTTCTTCTTTCTTAATTGTTTTTTCAAAAAAATCTCCTACATTTGTCGGCAACATAAACAAAACACAACGCGCTATGTCCGACTCCTTCTGTGGAGATAAGATGAACTGTCAGATATGTCCTAAGGCTGTTGATAATGCCATTATGCACGCTTCTCATCCGAGAGGTTTTCATCGTCCTGCCCAGAAGTGTGAAGAGAACCTGATGATTTTCCTCTTAAAAGGGGAAATATTAGTCAATAGTCAGGAATATGCCGGAACGATGTTACGTGCCGGAGAGTTTATTCTTCAAGCCATCGGATCAAAGTTGGAAGTATTGGCTATGACAGATGTAGAGTGTGTGTGTTACAGTTTTAACCAGCCGGAGCTTTTTTGTGAACAACGCTATAACTACATTATGAATGAAATTCCGGCACCGTTGATTTACTCACCTCTCAAAATTATCCCGGAGTTGCAATATTTCCTTGAAGGATCGAAAAACTATTTGAGTGAAAATAAAATTTGTCGGGAGCTGTTATCACTCAAACGGAAAGAACTTGCTTTTATTCTGGGGTATTATTATTCGGACTATGACCTGTCTTCATTGGTTCATCCGCTCTCACAATATACCAATAGCTTTCAGTATTTTGTTCTGCAAAACTATATGAGGGTGAAAACCGTAGAGGAACTGGCCCACATGGGAGGATATAGCGTGACTACATTCCGTCGCATTTTTAATACTATCTTCCACGAACCGGTCTACGAATGGATGCTGAAACGCCGTAAGGAGGGGATTATATATGATCTTAAGTATACCGATGCCACCATTTCGGAGATTTGTTACAAATATGGTTTTGAGTCTTTGCCCCATTTCTCCAATTTTTGTAAGAAGTCGTTCGGTGCTTCGCCCCGGGCTATTCGAAAATCCAGCGGTAAGGAGTAGCTTTTAATGTTCGGGTGCTTCACTTCCCCTGATCGGCTTCATTATCTGGTATCGTAGACATCGTAAGAAATAATACTTTTCATATAAAAAAATTCCCCGCCGATACCGGCGGGGAATTTTCCTACTTATTAATCAAATGCTAAGTTTTGCTTAGTCTTTCAGTTTTGCGATGATGAAATCGCGGTTCAAGCGGGCAATGTTGCTGATGGAGATGTTCTTCGGGCATTCTGCTTCACAAGCACGTGTGTTTGTACAGTTACCGAATCCCAGTTCATCCATTTTAGAAAGCATTGCTTTTGCACGGCGGGCAGCTTCTACTTTACCTTGTGGAAGCAGGTTCAGTTGGCTAACCTTGGCTGATACGAATAACATGGCAGAACCATTTTTACAAGCAGCTACACAAGCACCACAACCGATACATGCGGCAGCGTCCATGGCTTCGTCAGCGATGTCCTTAGAGATAAGAATGGCATTGGCATCCTGAGGAGCACCTGTGTTTACGCTTACGTAACCACCGGCCTGCATGATCTTGTCATAGGCCGTACGGTCAACCATCAAGTCGCGGATTACCGGGAAACCGGCAGAACGCCACGGCTCAACAGTGATAGTATCTCCGTCTTTGAAACGACGCATATACATCTGGCAGGTAGTAGCACCTGTTGCAGGTCCGTGTGGGTGTCCGTTGATGTAAAGAGAACACATACCGCAGATGCCTTCGCGGCAGTCGTGGTCAAATACGATAGGTTCGCCACCATCATTGATGATCTGTTCGTTCAGAATATCCAGCATCTCGAGGAATGAAGTATCGCCCGGGATATCTTTCATTTGGTATGTTTCAAAAGCACCTTTCGCTTTAGGGCTTTTCTGACGCCATACTTTCAGCGTGAATGATATATTTTTATCCATTTTTGTTTTCCTTTAATTGATTAACCGAATTATGACTTGTAGTTACGAGTCTGAACTTTCACGAATTGATAGTTCAAGTCTTCTTTGATCAATTCCGGTTCTGAATCTTCACCGGTGTATTTCCAGCATGCTACGTAAGAGAAGTTCTTATCGTCGCGCAATGCTTCGCCTTCCGGAGTCTGATATTCTGTACGGAAGTGTCCACCGCAAGATTCTTCACGGTTCAGACCGTCACGAGCCATCAACATACCTACTTCAATGAAGTCGATCAGGCGGAGGGCTTTTTCAAGTTCTACGTTCAGTTCGTTTACTTCACCCGGGATGCGAACGTTGGTCCAGAAGTCTTTTTTCACTTCCTGAATACCTGTCAGAGCTTTCTGCAGAGATTCTTTAGTACGAGCCATACCTACGAAGTCCCACATAATGTGACCCAGTTTCTTGTGGATTGAGTCAACAGAATGTTTTCCGTTTACAGCTTTAATCTTCTGGATTTTATCTTTCACTTCTTTCTCTGCTGCCGCAAATTCGGGCAGGTCTGTAGAGAAACGTGGTACCTGAATCTGGTCGGCCAGATAGTTCTGGATAGTATAAGGCAATACGAAATATCCGTCAGCCAGACCTTGCATCAATGCAGATGCACCCAGACGGTTGGCACCGTGGTCAGAGAAGTTAGCTTCACCAATAGCGAACAGACCCGGGATAGAGGTCATCAATTCATAGTCAACCCAGATACCACCCATTGTATAGTGGATAGCAGGGAATATCATCATCGGAGTCTTGTACGGGTTCTCGTCAGTGATCTCTTCGTACATGTCGAAGAGGTTACCATAACGGGCGCGAACTACATCTTCACCCAGACGATCGATGGCATATTTGAAATCAAGGAATACGGCCAAACCGGTGTTGTTGACACCAAAACCTGCGTCACAACGTTCTTTGGCAGCACGTGAAGCTACGTCACGGGGAACAAGGTTACCAAATGCGGGGTAACGGCGTTCCAGATAGAAGTCACGGTCTTCATCAGGAATTTCAGTCGGCTTTTTAGTTCCTGCCTGCAATGCTTTGGCATCTTCAATCTTCTTCGGAACCCAGATACGACCGTCGTTACGAAGTGACTCTGACATCAATGTCAGCTTAGACTGCTTGTCACCGTGTACCGGGATACAAGTCGGGTGAATTTGGGCAAAACAAGGATTAGCAAAGTAAGCACCTTTTTTGTAGCATTGGATGGCAACAGAACCGTTGGAACCCATAGCGTTTGTAGAAAGGAAGAAAGCGTTTCCGTAACCACCTGTGCCGATTACTACAGCATGAGCGGCGAAACGTTCGATTTCACCGGTTACGAGGTTGCGGGCAATGATACCGCGTGCACGTCCTTCGATAACGACGAGGTCGAGCATTTCGTAACGAGTGTAAAGTTTAACAGTACCTTTTTGTACCTGACGGCTCAATGCTGAATAAGCGCCCAGCAATAGCTGCTGTCCGGTCTGGCCACGGGCATAGAACGTACGGGATACCTGTGCACCACCGAATGAACGGTTATCGAGTGTGCCACCGTAATCGCGTGCGAAAGGTACACCTTGAGCTACACATTGGTCGATGATAGCGTTTGATACCTCGGCCAGACGGTAAACGTTGGCTTCACGTGCGCGGTAGTCACCACCTTTGATTGTATCGTAGAAAAGACGGTAAACCGAGTCACCATCATTCTGGTAATTTTTAGCTGCGTTGATACCACCCTGTGCTGCGATGGAGTGAGCACGACGGGGTGAATCCTGAATACAGAAATTGAATACTCTGAAACCCATTTCGCCCAGAGAAGCGGCGGCAGATGCCCCGGCAAGTCCGGTACCTACAACGATGATGTCAAGGCGACGTTTGTTGGCAGGGTTAACAAGTTTTTGATGAGCTTTATAGTTACTCCATTTTTCGGCGAGCTGGCCTTCAGGAATTTTTGAATCTATCTTAGTCATAATGCTATTTACAATTTAATCATTTACAATTTACAATTTAGCAAGCACCGCATGCCAACGATTTAACGAAGAATACGACTACTACCAGAGCAAAGCATACAACAACGATGGTTGAATAGATGTTGGAGATGCATTTCCAGCGGTTGATCCAAATCTTGTTGTTCCAGCCCAGAGATTGCATAGAGCTCCAGAAACCATGAGTCAGGTGGAACCAAAGGGCGCCCAGCCAAACGAGGTACAGCACTACGTATACGGGGTTAGAAAAAGTGTTCATGATGTGATAAACACCATCGGCAGCATAAGTTGTGTCTGCTACTCCTCCCATGTTGTGTATCAATTCCGGTAACTGCATTTTAGCCCAGAAATTAAAGAGGTGAAGGCCCAAACCTAAGATAACGATAATACCCAGCACCAGCATGTTCTGTGATGCCCATTCTACGGTTTTGGGTTTGTCAACTACGGCGTAACGTTCGCTACCACGTGCTGCGCGATTCTGGATTGTCAGCCAGAAAGCGTAGATAATGTGAATCACGAAGAGGGCAGCCAGGCCCAGCGTAGCTACCAACGCATACCAGTTTGCTCCCAGGAACTCACAAACCAGGTTGTAACCCTCAGCCGAGATGATCGCAACAAGGTTCATCGCCATGTGAAACGTTAGAAACAGGACAAGGGCGATACCGGTAACGCTCATCACCACTTTCCTTCCTACAGATGAATTACTTAACCACATAAATGATTGATTTTAAATTATTTAATTGTTAGAACTATAATTTCTGTTTTACGAGCCTTCTTTCTCATTGTGCAAAAGTACACGAAATACATTGATTAACCAAAGAATTAAAGAAATAATTCTTTAATCTGAAGTGCCCGGAGAGAACAGGATAAATAGGGCCGGTAAAATAGTAACTGATTGACTGAAAGCACTCCATGAGGAAACCTGGCAAAGGATTGCCGGTTGTGTTTATAAGTGATTTATTGTGAATCTGTTAGAAGAGTAAATTATTTGTTCTTAAGAAGTTAACCTTGATCTGTATAAAAAGAAGTTGTTTAGTGCATATTCGAACTGTTCTTTTCTTAATTTTGCATCTCGGAGAAGGAATGATCAAAAGAAACAGGCAACACCAGATTTATGATAAACACACTCACCTCTTTGCGACTTATATTTGCTTTAATGGTTTTTGGAGCACATTGTTATGTAATAGACGACTTTTTCGATCTTCATTTTTTTAAAGAAGGTTTTGTCGGTGTTAGTTTCTTTTTCGTACTAAGCGGTTTTATTATAGCATACAATTATCAAAAGAAACTAAGTGAAAGCAAAATGACCAAACGATCTTTCTGGGTAGCGCGCATAGCCCGTATTTATCCTTTGCATGTCCTGACTTTATTGATTGCTGCCGCTTTAGGAGGCTATGTAATTGCATCGGGATTTACGGATTGGAGCAAGCATTTTTTGGCTTCACTCACATTAACAAATGCCTATATACCTAAAGCTGATTACTTTTTTCATTTAACAGTCCTTCGTGGAGCTTATGTTGCGAGCAGCTTTTTTACTTCTGTTTTCCATTTCTGGTGCCGATAGCAAGAAACTATAAGGGTTTGTTCTGTGTATTTTTAATTTCCGCTATATTGGTTATTGTCGGTATGTATTTTACTCCGGAAAGTGATATAAAAGGATATTGGTACGTTAATCCGATTGCTCGATTTCCGGATTTTATAGTCGGCATGTTGTTGTTTCAACTGTACGACCGTTTGAAAAATAAAAACATCACATCTTTCCAAGGAAGTATTATTGAAATAATATCGATCGTCTTATTTTGGGTATTCTATCTATATGCTGCTGAAGTTCCAAAAGTATATCGGTATTCCTGTTACTATTGGCTGCCGATCGCGTTCATCCTGATCAGTTTCTCTCTGCAAAAGGGTTGGGTCTCACGTCTTTTGTCCAATCGTATTTTAGTGATTGGGGGAGAGATTAGCTTTAGCTTTTACCTGATTCATCTTTTTGTTTTGTTATCTTATGCGGAGTGGCAGAAAGAAAATAACTTTCATATAGTCTGGTACGTTTCCATTCCGATTCTATTTTGTGTCATCGTCTCGTTAAGCCTGCTCTCTTACTATTATTTTGAGAAGCCGATGAATAGGCGAATTAGGGCACTGTTAAATAAATAATTCGTGGAATAAGGGTTCTTCTCCAAATTTGGTGGTAAGTTTTCTTTTACTCATGGAATCTAATTCCGTTTTCGGAAGTGTAAGCTCTCGTTTATAGTTGACAAAAAAGCAAGTATCCCGGCTTTCCCCCGAAGAGTCCATCCATGAGGTGAAGAAGCAAATTTAAAAATAAACCATCTGAAAATCAATATCTTTAAAAAGTAAGATTTCTATCCTCAAAAGCTTTGTTTTAACACAGAGTTAAAGCTTGTTCTTTGGATGTGAATAACAAGTTCTTTAAATGCAAAAGCCTTATTATTTGCGCATAAGAACCTGACGAACTGCAAAAGGCGTTAACAATGTTAATTGAAGAAAGGTATAAGGATGAAGATACCGGTCCGGACGGCGCAAATTCACTTCTGAAACTTGAGTTATCTTATTCAGCCGGTGTCTGGTTTTTCTTATTAAAGCAAGCAAAAAGGACAATTATCAACTTGAAAATAAAGAAATAAAGAATTTACCACCAAATTTGAAGAAGAACCGGAATAACTCACCAATAAAAGCTTCATCAAGGAAGTGGATGTTTATAAAGTTTTGTGGTAATGGTTATCGTCCTGGTATATAATGGAGGGTATTGGAACAGAAGGTCTGCTTACTATGGATGCCAAATAGCGGACCGTTTCTCTTTTGCCAGGCAAAGGGCGGTTTCTATTCTGTTTTTAGAGTAGTAATTTTTTCACCTTTGGCTGCACGTGTACGAAGGGCACGCGGGGAGTCTCCAAAAGAAGCTTTGCAGAAATGTGCAAAATGTGATAAGGAATCGAAACCATAACGATTGCTGATTTCAGTGATGCGTTGTTTGGTGTGCTGGAGATCTTCCAGGATACCTTCTCTTTTCTTGCTCAGAATCCATTCGTATACCGGCACTCCATACATATTCTTAAATAAGCGGCGGAAGGTAGTAGTTGTATAGCCTCCCAAGTGTGCGAACTCTTCCACGTTTTTCACTTTTTCGTAATTTTGCATGACGAAATATTGGAAACTTTCTGTGTAACTGCTGATGGGATAAAAGAATCTACTTAATTGGGGTGACGGGTAATAGCAGGTAATCAGATACATAAGTTCCTGACATTTGAGATCGATAAACGCACCGCAAGGAATCTGTTCACTCAGGTAATCACAAATATCTTTCATGAAATTGGTAATACGTTGGGTCATTACCAAAGGCGTATAAGTTAAGGGTGATTCTGATTGTTGCAGGATTTCCTGATAATGTTGCTCACAGATCAAAGGTGGTTCGTTGAACCAATACACTACATAACTTACGTCTGTCAGCGCCAATAATTCTAATTTTGAACCGATGGACTGGAGGATAAACTGTCCTTCGCGTAACGTTGTGCCGGGATACTCTTCGCTGTTGATCAATAACTCTCCTTGTAGCATAAACAGAATACAGTTTTGTGTGCATTTGTCAGCCGGGAAATGTTGTCCTTTTGGAAACGTCCGATGAACAAGTATGCCTTCTGTAGCTTTGGGACATTGCGCACAATCTGTCTGTCTATTACAAAGAGTTTCTCTGGCCATGAATTAAAGTTAGGTGTCAGGGTAAATAATACTTGGGGAACAAAGATAGGTTTTTTTTGCGAAAACTCTGTCTTTTTAATCTATCTTTGCTGCAAAATAGTAAATTAGTAGAAAAATGAAGAAATTTGTGCTTATTTGTTTTTGTGTGCTTTCTTCGATGGGAGGGTATGCTCAGAACTGGGATATCAATACGTTACATAAAATAAACAGTCTTGATGGTAAGTTTGCGAGGAATTATAGCAAGGCTTTTTCTAAATCGGCACCTTATATCGCAGTAGGTGTTCCGGTGGCGATGGCTGTATATGCAGGGATTGATAAAGATAAAGAGTTATTGAAGGATGCTATTTATATTGGAACGAGTGTAGCCGAGGCAGTTGTAATTACATATGGTATGAAATATGCTTTTGACCGTGAGCGGCCATATGACCGTTATCCGGATCGGGTGAATGCGCGCAGCCATGAATCGAGTCCTTCGTTTCCTTCCGGTCATGCGGCGGCGGCCTTTTCATTGGCTACTTCTTTGAGCATCCGCTATCCTAAATGGTACGTGATAGCTCCATCCGCTTTTTGGGCATGTTCTGTAGGGTTCTCAAGAATGAACGAAGGAGTACATTACCCGTCGGATGTAGCGGCAGGAGCTGTGATAGGAGCTGGTTGTGCAGTGGCCAATATTTATGTGAATCGCTGGCTCAATAAATGGTTGTTCGGTGAGAAAAAGCAGGTTACCATAAATTATTAACATAAACGGTGAATGATGGACACTCTCCAAAAGCGTAGACTGATCATCATCCACCGTTCATAACTCTCCGTTAGAGAATCGTTATTTCAATATTTTCTCGTATTCTTTATCATTTAAGATTTCCAGTGCCCGCTCCACACTCTTATTGGTAGCATTCATTACTTGAAAGTATTCATTCATATCCCATAAGTCACGGGCTATCAGAGCTTTTAATTGGGCCTTAATCAGTGGTAAAGCCTTGTTGTACTGCTCTTCGTTGAACTCTATCTTTTCTTTGTCGGCAGCCTCTCTCAGGAAATTCAATATCTGGTCGTCTATTTCAAACTTCTCATTGAATTTCTCAAAGGTCTTATATTTATCCAATAAAGCCTTGCGGTTATTTTCAATAAAGTTCATAGTCGTTTTGATTACTACCCCTTTGGCTACCAGGTTACGATGGTAATCAGTATACAGAGTCGTGTCAACCGGAACAAAATAATCAGGCATGATACCTCCGCCGCCATAGACGGTGCGTCCCAGCTTTTTAGTCTGGCATTTTAGTGAGTCCGGGAAGTGGATACTGTCTGCACTTACCATTTCGCCGTGATTGTAACGGTCGATAAGGTCCTGATTGTATTTATCGATACTGCTTTCGCTACTCTTTCCTTTTCCTGGCTTCTCGTTGATGTTGCTATCATAAGGTTTCTGTATGCAACGCCCTGCAGGAGTATAATAGCGGGCTATGGTCAGGCGGATCATGGAGCCGTCGGGCAGGTCGATCGGGCGTTGAACCAATCCTTTTCCGAAAGAACGGCGTCCTACTACGACACCCCGGTCCCAATCCTGAATGGCTCCTGTTACAATTTCGCTTGCCGAGGCCGAATATTCATCTACCAATACCACCAAGCGTCCGTTACGGAAGCTTCCGTTACCTTTGGCAAAGAACTCACTGCGTTGCGCAGAACGTCCTTCCGTGTAAACAATCAGTTCTTTTTGTCCCAGAAACTCATTTGCCAGGTCGATGGCAGCGTTCAGGTAACCTCCTCCATTGCCTTGCAGGTCTAAAATCAAGTCTTTCATTCCTTTCTTCTGTAACTCTTTCAGGGCTTTCAGAAACTCTTCTGCAGTGGTTGCTCCGAAACGGTTGATACGGATGTATCCCGTTTTGGGTTGAATCATATAAGCAGCGTCCAGACTGAGGATGGGGATTTTATCCCTTTTTACGTTGAATAAAAGTGGTTCTTTCACACCTCTCCGGATAATGGTCAGATTTACTTTCGAGTCTTTGGGGCCCCGCAGACGTCCCATGATTTCCTCTGTGCTCATTTTGACTCCTGCGATGGCAGTATCGTTAACTGCGATGATGCGGTCTCCTGCCAGAATACCCACTTTTTCGGAAGGGCCATTGCTCACCGGTTGTACAATGAGTAGCGTATCTTCAATCATCTGGAATTGTACCCCTATTCCTTCAAAGTTACCTTGGAGAGGTTCGTTCATTTTCTTAACCTCTTCGGCATCCGAATAGGTGGAATGAGGATCGAGTTGTGCCAGCATTTCGATAATGGCCGATTCAACGAGTTTGTTTTCATTGACCGTATCTACATATAAATTAGAGATGGCGAACTCTGCCAGTTGCAATTTTCGCATGGCAGGTGAGCCGAAGTTTTGTGCCTGTAATCCTAAAACGGAACACAAGCCGATAAGCAGGTATATTATTTTTTTCATGATCACATGGATTTATTACATTTCCATCCCTTCGGGAATAAACATACTGATATCTTTATTATAGCCCAGCAGTTCGCGTACAATGGTAGAACTGACACAAGTGAGTTCCGGTTCGGTAAACAGCAGAATGGTTTCGATTCCTGCCAGTTTCCGGTTGATATCGGCAATGGTTTCTTCGTATTCGAAATCTTTCACGGTACGGATGCCACGGACGATAAATCGGGCATCTACTTGACGGGCAAAATCAATAGTCAGGCAATCGTAAGATTCAACCCTGATCCGGGGTTCGTCTTTATAAAACTTACGAATCATTTCCACACGTTTCTCTATCGGGAAGTACGTATTTTTATTTTCGTTGATACCGATACCGATGACAACTTCATCCATAAATGTCAGGGTTCGTTGTACAACAGAATAGTGTCCGATAGTAAACGGGTCGAACGTTCCCGGAAAGATGGCTCTTCTCATGTCTATGCGATGTCTTCTTCTATAACCAGATTGTCAATAATAAAGTTTTGCCGTTCCATTGTATTCTTACCCATATAGAATTCAAGGAGTTCTTTGACCGTGTCTGTTTTGCGCAACGACACTTGTTCAAGACGCATGTCTTTACCGATAAAGTGTTTGAATTCGTCGGGTGAGATTTCTCCCAGACCTTTAAACCGGGTGATTTCCGGATTCGGGCTAAGTTCTTTGATGGCATTCACCCGCTCTTCTTCGGTATAGCAATAGAGTGTTTTCTTTTTGTTGCGTACGCGGAAAAGAGGGGTCTGAAGGATGTATACATGTCCTTTCTTGATCAGATCGGGGAAGAACTGGAGGAAGAAAGTGATCAGCAGCAAGCGGATGTGCATACCGTCCACATCGGCATCGGTCGCTACAATCACTTTATTATAACGCAATCCCTCTATGCCGTCTTCTATGTTCAATGCGGCCTGCAGCAGATTGAATTCTTCGTTTTCGTAAACCACTTTCTTGGTCAGGCCGAAAGAATTGAGTGGTTTACCACGGAGGCTGAATACAGCTTGTGTGTTTACATCCCGGCTTTTGGTGATGGAACCGCTTGCCGAGTCACCCTCGGTGATGAAGATGCACGATTCCTCTTCCAGGCCTTTGCCTTTCACATCGTTCAGGTGGATACGGCAATCACGCAGTTTCCGGTTGTGCAGATTGGCTTTCTTTGCACGTTCACGTGCCAGTTTCGTAACTCCGGCAATGGCCTTGCGTTCTTTTTCCGAATCCTGTATCTTTTGTAACATGATTTCGGCTACATCCGCGTGCTTGTGGAGGAAATTGTCTACCTCTTGTTTTACAAAGTCGCCAACGAACTTGTTTACAGTAACGCCACCCGGCGACATGTTGGTAGAGCCGAGTTTAATTTTAGTCTGGCTCTCGAACATGGGTTCTTCCACATTGACAGCAATGGCGGCTACCAATCCGTTACGGATGTCGGTATAGTCCTGGTTCTTATTATAGAATTCCTTGATAGTGCGGGCAATGTGTTCTTTGAACGCACTTTGATGGGTACCTCCCTGAGTGGTGTGCTGTCCATTGACGAATGAATAGTACTCTTCGCCATATTGTCCTGTATGGGTAAAAGCGATTTCGATATCCTCTCCCTTGAGGTGGACGATGGGGTAGAGTCCGGTAGCTGTCATATTATCATTCAGCAAATCGACCAGACCGTTACGCGAAAGAATCCGCTGCCCGTTATAGATAATGGCCAACCCGGTGTTTAGGTAGGTATAATTGCGCAGCATCGTCTCGATAAATTCGGGACGGAAAGTATAATTCAGAAATAAAGTATTATCGGGTTCGAAGAAGATGTAAGTACCGTTTTCTTCCTCGATATCCTCGGTGTGATCTGTTATCAACTCACCTTTGGTAAAGGTGGCGCAACGCACTTTACCATCCCGGTAACTACGTACTTCGAAGTTTGAGCTCAAAGCATTGACAGCTTTCACGCCGACACCGTTCAGTCCGACACTCTTCTTGAATGCTTTGCTGTCATACTTACCACCGGTGTTCAGCACACTGACTGCTTCTACCAGTTTTCCCTGTGGGATACCACGGCCGTAGTCGCGTACGCTGACACGAAGATTCTCTTCAATTCTGATTTCAATCTTCTTGCCGGATTGCATTTTGAACTCGTCGATACTGTTGTCAATAACTTCTTTCAGAAGGACATAAATTCCGTCTTCGGGATGCGAACCGTCGCCCAGCTTACCGATGTACATACCCGGACGGGTGCGCACATGTTCCATGTCGCTCAGGTGGCGGATGTTGTCGTCTGTATATTCTACAGGGTTGTTGTCTACAGGTATCAGTTCGTTCTCTTCCATTGTTTTTAGTCTATCTTCTTAGTAAACGCACGACGTCGTTTATGTTGTTCGGTTTTAAAGTATTCCCATTGTGCCTGAACTTTTCCGTTCATTTCCAGTTCGGGGTTGCTTTCTGCAAAGATAAAACCTAATTTTTGATAAACCGGAATTAAATCGGAAAATAACAAAGCATTAACACCTTTGTTCTGGTACTCCGGTTTTACGGCTACAAGCAGCAAGTCAAGCATTTTGGCCCGTCGTTTCATAAATAATGCCTTCAGCAGATAATACCATCCGAGGGGGAGTAATCGTCCGTGTGATTTCTGCAATGCTTCTGAAAGTGAAGGCATTGAAATTCCTACGGCGATCAGTTTGTCTTCCGCATCGGTAATCAGGGTCACCATCCGCAGGTCGACAATCGGGAGATACATTTTTACGTATTGGTCAATCTGGCGTTGGGAGAGGGGAGAGTAGCCATACAGCGGGCTGTAAGCTTCGTTCATCAATTCGAAGATGGCTTGTCCGTAATCGGCTGCGATCTTTCTGGATGAAGTGTATTTCTTTACCTTGAGGTTATATTTACGTTGGATAAGATCGGATATGCGCTGATGTTTTTCGGGAATGGCATCGGGAATGAAGATTTTATATTCCACCCAATCGGCGTCTTTGTCGAATCCCAGTTTCTCCATATGTTGCGGATAGTAGGGATAGTTATAGATAGTGGCCATGGTGCTGAGTTGGTCGAATCCTTCGATCAGCATGCCTTCTGCATCAAAGTCGGTAAATCCGAGGGGACCCTGAATATTTTCCATTCCTTTGGACTTGCCCCATTCTTCTACGGTTTGCAAGAGTTTCGAAGATACTTCGAGGTCGTCGATGAAATCGATCCAACCGAAGCGGACATCTTTCTTGTTCCAGGTGGCATTGGCACGGTGGTTGATGATACCTGCGATGCGCCCTACGATTTTCCCGTCTTTATAAGCCAGAAAGTATTCGGCTTCACAAAATTCGAAAGCCGCGTTTTTCTTCTTATTGAATGTGTTCAGCATGTCGTCGTAGAGGTCAGGTACGGAATAGGGATTCTCTTTGTATAATTCGTAATTAAAACGAATGAATTTCTTAAGTTCTCTTTTCGTCGATACCTTTTTAATTGTAATGGCCATAACTTGTATTTATGATGAGGCAGCAAAGATACGTGATAATCTTTAAATTACCACGTACAGAAACTAAAAACTGTGTGCCTCAATGTTTTCAGATCTGATAGATAAGATAGGTTGTATAGGCTATATAGCACAAGACCAGAATGCTTCCTTCGATCCGTGTGATGGTGCGTTTGGCGAAGAATAATCCGAAAAACCAGAGCAGGATGCCTGATCCGACCAACGTGAAAAGATCGAAATTATTGATGCCTGCCAACTGTAAGGGGGTGATGGAGGCACTGCACCCCAACACAAAGAAGATATTGAACAGATTACTGCCTATGACGTTGCCGATGGCTATTTCGGGATTCTTTTTCAAGGCAGCCACAATGGAGGTAGCCAGTTCGGGCAGGGAGGTGCCTCCGGCTACGAGTGTGAGTCCGATAACGGATTCGCTGACACCCAGATTACGGGCGATGTTATTTGCTCCTTCTACAAACCACTGTCCTCCGAAGATAAGTCCGCCTAATCCGCCCAGAATAAAAAGTACGGATTTCCACATCGGAAGGCTTTTGATTTCTTCTTCCGGTGGCTGGGCGTCGTTCGTATTACGAGAAGCTATGGCAAATGTGTAGCCCAGAAAGATAGTGAAGAAGCAGAGCAGAATCAGTCCGTCTGAAATACTTAATGTATTACGGGGAGCTTTGTCCAGAAAGACATCGTTGGCACATATCAGCAGAACAATGGAAGAAAGAATACACAAGGGAATTTCTTTTCTCAAGGTGTTCCGGGTGATTACAATGGGAGCGAAGAGGGCTGTGCAACCCACGATCATCAGGGTATTGAAAATGTTGCTTCCCACAACGTTGCCGACAGCGATGTCCGCACTGCCTTTCAAGGCGGATGATACACTTACCGTCAGTTCCGGTGCCGATGTCCCGAAAGCTACAATGGTCAGTCCGATCACAATGGAAGGAATATGGAAACGTTTGGCTACGGACGCAGCTCCATCCGTCAGGCAGTTGGCGCCCACTAAAATAAGGAGTAATCCTCCGATAAGTAGTAATATATCCATGTTGATACCTTAAATTACTGATTCGGGTGCAAATATAGTGATTTCACTCTATGCTATGTCAAAAACAATCTGTATGTTTGGCACGTTTATCCATTTTAGTGACAATGACTATATGAGTTTTTGATATGAAGAAGAACAGATTATTCAGCCTTTTGTTGTTTCTGTTAGTGGCCAACAGTATGTTTGCCCAGTTAGGGAAAGCGGTCCGGGAGATACTGACCGGCGATAGTACCGTTACCCATACCACGGTCCGGAATGATTCGGATTCCATACGGATGGCAAATATGAAAAGGGAGTTGGAAGAGGCACGTCTGAATGAAGCCAATATGCGTATGGAAATGGAGCAGTTGAGGTTGAAGGCCTTTGCTGCCGATTCTGTGAAGCTGGCACAGCAGAAAGCACGCATCGACTCGCTCCGTCAGTTCACTCCGGGCGTACCGGTGGTGGTTGAGGGTGATACGTTGTTTTATCTCTACACCAAGCGTGGAGGATACACTCCGTTGCAGAGGGCTGAAATGATTGACGCGGCCATTACCCAATTGGGTAAACGGTTTACGCTGCATCCCGATTCGGTATATATAGAGAGCAGTGATATAGTGTCCGATTTGATGTATGGCAATAAGGTCATTGCTTCGTTTACCGACCAGGACGGGTTGTGGGAAGGACGTTCCCGTGAGCAACTGGCGGCAGATAAGCGTATCGTGGTAGTGAAGAAGCTGAAGGAACTGAAAGAGGAACACAGCTTCTGGCAATTGGGTAAACGGATTCTCTATTTCGTTTTAGTATTGGTGGGGCAATATCTCTTGTTCCGGCTTACTACCTGGCTTTTCCGTAAGCTGAAAGTACGTATCCAGAAGCTGAAGGACACAAAGTTGAAACCCATTTCCATTCAGGACTATGAACTGCTGGACACACAACGGCAGGTTAATTTGCTGATCTTCCTTTCCAACCTGTTGCGTTACGTGCTGGTGTTTCTCCAGTTGTTGATTACTGTTCCGCTTCTATTTGTTATTTTTCCGCAGACCAAGGGGTTGGCCGACACGATCTTTTCGTATATCTGGAATCCGGTGAAGGATATTTTGGTAGGCATCGTCGATTATATTCCCAATCTGTTCACCATCTTTATTATCTGGTATGCTATTAAATATCTGGTGCGTTTTGTCCACTATCTGTCCCGTGAGATTGAAGCCGGGCGGCTTAAGTTCGGCGGTTTTTATCCCGACTGGGCAATGCCTACTTTCCATATTATCCGCTTTTTGCTTTATGCATTTATGATTGCGATGATCTATCCTTATTTGCCGGGATCCAGAAGCGGGGTGTTTCAGGGAATATCGGTCTTCGTTGGATTGATCGTTTCGTTGGGGTCCAGTACGGTGATCGGTAATATCATTGCGGGACTCGTCATTACCTATATGCGTCCTTTCAAGTTAGGGGACCGCATCCAGCTGAATGATACTACCGGGAACGTGATAGAAAAAACACCTTTGGTGACCAGGATCAGGACACCGAAGAATGAAGTGGTGACAATCCCCAACTCGTTTATCATGTCGTCCCATACGGTGAACTATAGCTCTTCGGCGCGCGAATACGGATTGATTATTCACTCAGAGGTGACCATCGGTTACGATGCTCCCTGGCGTCAGGTGCACCAGTTGCTGATAGAAGCCGCCTTGAATACTCCCGGAGTGATTGATGATCCTCGTCCGTTTGTACTTGAAACGTCATTAAGCGACTGGTACCCGGTTTATCAGATCAATGCTTATATTCGCGAGGCGGATAAGTTGGCGCAAATTTATTCGGATCTGCATCAGAACATTCAGGATCGTTTTAATGAAGCGAGCGTCGAAATCATGTCACCTCACTATATGGCTATGCGTGACGGCAACGAGTCTACCATTCCGAAAGATGATCTGAGACCTAAAACCGATAAACAGTAGTAAGCGGATGAGTCAAAAACTCACACCACGGAGGATCCCAAGCGGTTAAGTTTCCGGTTAATTAAGAATAAATACTTTATGGCACACTCTATGTCTTTTATCGTAATAAATAAGTTTTCGCCCTGTTTTTTTGCTTTCTCAAACGATTGTTCCTATCTTTACGGAGATTAAAAAGAAGAATCCCGCCCGCTTGGTCAGTATCTGGATAGGTCCTCTAAAAAAAGGCAGAAATCAAGATAAGTAAAAATCAAGACATAATACCATTGGAAACCGCTACCCGTAGCGGTTTTCTTTTTATACAAAATCAGGAAAATTGAAAATCGTCGTCCAGAGGGCGATATACCGTCGTCACGATCTCAACAAAACATCGTCTAAGATGACAATTTTTGTCGTCTTAGACGACGATTTTTCGAGAGGTAAACGCTCTTAATTCACTTTTAGTAATTATTTAATACGTTTTGTGGGCTGTTGATTTGTTTTTGAATATTGACAAATGGAGCCTCTCGGAGAGTCGGCTCTCCGATTCATTGCAGAGTGAAGAAGCAGGAGTACCACAGAGCTTTCAGGTTCTGATTTATTATAGAGGATATAGAGACTGATTCTATCTTATATATTCCTAAAGATTAAAACTCAGTGTCAGTTTGCGTAATTGGCTCCTGTGTCCCATAAAACAGAGCCGGCTCTTTCGTCGCGAAGAAGCCGGCTCTTTGAAAGTTGTGTATTTTTCAAGAGAGAGTGATTTATTTCTTTCGGGTCACTGTATAGAGTATATTCCCTTTTTTATCGATCATACGTAAGTTCAATTCCTTTTTATCGGCAGAACATACAGAAAAGCCCGGTTCGGGACTACAGAATTGAGTACCTTCAACCGGTTTCACCTTACGCGCCAGCGATCCGGCAGAGTTTACGATATAGTCGGTATCACTGTCCGGTACACGGATATGCTGGAAGTTGTGAATGTGTCCGCAGATGTACATATCTACTTTATGCTTCCTCAAGATAGGGTCGAGTCGTTTTTGCAAATCACCGCGTTCACTCTGGTCTTTCGGTGTTTCGGCATAGATAGGATGATGGCCGGCAACGATTACCCAGTCCTCTTTGGCAGCAGTCAGCACAGAATCCAGCCAAGCCAGTTGTCCGTTCATATCCTGCCGGCAGGCATCGGGATAAGTTTCGGTTTCGTTGCGGTATTTGTCGATCAGGGGAGCGGTATCTATCCAGACAATGCGGATGGTGGCACCTTTTTCTTCAAACGTCTTGGTGTAATAACGTGCAGGCATGGTCCAGCGGCGGCTCACCCGGCTGTAGTCCAGTACAGCCTGTGTATTACCCCGGTATTCGTGGTTTCCCAACACAGGATACCAGTCGATCATCAGCTCCGGATGACTGTAGATCAGCTCAAAGTTGGTCATCCAAAGCGGGTCGTCCACGCTGCGTACTCCTTCGAAGTGATGGACGTCTCCGGGAGCCAGTACAAATTCAGGGCCTATTTCCTCGCCCATGGTTCCCATTAATTCGGCGATTGGTTTCTGGTCGTAGTAGCCGTTACGTCCCAGATCGTTGGCAATATAGAAGTTAAACTTCTTGTCGAATATAGAGTAGTCCCTGATCTGGGCTGAGGCTACCGCCCCGATGAAGATAAACAGAAGTGTCAGTAAGTTCTTTAATTTCATAAATATGGTTTTTTATATTGATTATTAATGAATTGAATACGTTTTTTCATCAGTGATGCGAGAAGACGGTTTTAATCTCAGACCCACGGTGCACCGTTTCTAAAGGAGCGATGCACCGTTTCCTAATCAGCGGTGCACCGTTTTTCAATAGCCGGTGCATCGTTGATTCAACCTCCTCTGATAGCCGGTTAGAAGTTGATCTTAAACCCGGCATTAATCTTTACGCCATAATATTCCGCCTGCATCGTACGGTCTTTTGTCCCCTGATAATAGCGGAGCGGCTGATTCAGCAGGTTGTTTGCTTCGGCATAGAGGGTGTAGTGTTTTGCAAAAGTGTAACTGGCGTTTACGTCCAGATAGCTCACACGGTCATAATAGCGGTCGTGAAAGGCGTCTTCACCCATCTCGTCAATAAAGGCGGAGGCAAAGTTATAACTCAGGCGGAGATTCAGCCCGCTTTTCTCAAAATAAAGTGATGCGTTGGCGGTATGCTTCGGAGAGCCCGGCAGGCTCAGGTCCTTTTCGTTCTCGCGTCCTTCGAAGTTGAAGTCTTCTACACGGGAGTGGGTGAAAGTATACGTGCCATAGAAGCCGACACATTTCAGGGCAGGAGCGATAAATCCGAAATCACGCTGGTAAGAGAGTTCCATACCTATCAGATTGGCATTGCCTGCATTCTTGGGTTGGATAAAGCGGTTGTATAGGTTGCCGTTGTATTCGTAGTTCGTAGCCACCTGGTTGACAATGAAGTCGTCTATCTTCTTGTAGAATACTCCTGCGCTGACCAGGCCGATACTCTTGAAGTAATAATCCGCGCTCAGGTCGAAGTTATAAGAAAGAGTCGGTTTCAGGCCGGGATTACCCACTGTCACTTCGTTATCCGAACGTTTAATGTTGACGCTGGGCACCAGGGCGGAATACTTCGGGCGCGACAGCGTCTGGGTAAACGAACCGCGTACCTTGAAATCTTCATTTATGCTCCACTTCATAAGGAGTGACGGAAGGAAGTTGATGTAACTGTTTGTTTCTCGGGCAGTCTTTGAGGTTTGGTCTGTTTCATCGTCATACGTCCGTCCGGTATAGCTGAGGCTGGTATTCTCAATGCGTAGTCCTGTCATCAGCTCCACGTTGTCGGTGAGTTTCTGGTCGAAGCGGATGTATCCCGAGCTTACAGTCTCGCGTGCTTCGAAGTTGCCCGCCAGTTCTTCCTGTACCTGTTCTTTGTCAAATAAGGAAGGATTGTTCAGATCCAGTGAGCCTGCATATTCTTTGCTGGCATAAACACCTGCCTTGTATTTGTTACTCGGCATGAAGTTTTTGTTAGTCTGATCTACCGTATTTTGCAGGCTGTGGGTCATAAATGCATCTTCATCTTTCGGGGTATATTCATAGAAATCCACCTCCTTGTCTTTGGTTTTGCGCACTACTTTGGCTCCAAACTTCAGTTTGTTTCCGTTTTGGAACGGAAGCTTGAAGTTCATGGAGAATTTCAGATCTTCTTCTTTGATGTCTTGTTGTTGTTCGGTAAGTTCTTTCAGGCCGAAATCCTTGTTCAGCGTCATCGTAGAGCCGGGCTTCGGAGTAGCCAATGGTTCGCGTTCGTTACTCAGATCCATATCGAATTGTTGCTTCTTGAGCTGAAAGTCGATGTAACGCTCGTTCGGACGCTCCTCGGTTGCTTGGGCATAACTGGCGTTCCAGTCCATAGATAGCGGTCCGAACAGATGCTCCCCGCCCAATGTGAAGTCCATTGTGCGCTGGCGTTCCAGACGGGCATTCCGATTGTCGGGTGTGCCGGCTTTAGTCTGTACGCGTACGGTTGCTTTGCCTTCTTCGTCCAGATCTTTAAGAGTAGTGCGGTACCGGTTTTCCCAGTCGTTCCGGTTATTGAAAATACCTTTGAACATCAGTTTATGGTTTTCGTTGATGTCCCAATCCAGGGCTGCCGAATAGCTCTGGCGTTCGCGGGTCACATAATACTGGCGTATCTGATAGTCGTTGATATATACATTGCCTTTATCGTCTTTCTCCCAGAGGAATTCCGTATCGTACGAACCCGAAGGGGCATTTTGATACGAAGCCGATAGCATGACTCCCAGTTTATTATTAAAGAAGCGGTCGCCATAAGTCAATCCCAGGTTCAGCTGTGCCTTTTCGCTGATCCAGTTGTAGCCGGAACCGGCTGTGGCTGTCAGCGTACGTTTATAAGGAGAGTTCTTGGTGACCAGATTGATCGATCCTCCGATGGCGTCGCCGTCCATGTCCGAGGTTACCACTTTGCTCACTTCGATGGTCTGAATCATATCCGCCGGAATCAGGTCAAGCTGCACGTTACGTGTATCACCTTCTGCCGATGGGATACGGTTACCGTTGATCGTGACAGAACTGAGGTCTGCCGATGTACCGCGTACCTGTCCGAAACGGGCTTCACCCTGGTCATATTGAACGTTGATACCCGAGATGCGCTTCAGCGCATCTCCGATGTTTGAGTCTGGAAACTTACCTACCTGATCGGCAGAAACCACATTCTTGATGCCCAGACTGTTCTTTTGTGAGTTGATGGCGCGGCGCTGGCCTTGAAAAGCACCGCCTATTACAATTTCCTGCAATTCGACCCCTTCATTCAGTATGACATCTCTTTCGAGCGTCTTGCCTTCGGGAATCGTTATTTTCATTTCTACGGGAGCATATCCCACATAGCTTACTTTTACGGTGTAAGTTCCCGGATTGAGATTGGCGAAGGTATAAAAACCGTTTACGTCGCTGGTTACTCCTGTTTTCAGGTTCTCGATGTAGATCGAGGCCCCCGGTAATGTCTGTTTGGATGTGTCGATGATACGTCCCCGGATCGTACCTTGTTTTACTACGTTTGCTTTTTCATCGGCGTAGAGATGACCGCCCATGTTCGATAATAAAAGAACGAATGATACCAGTTTCAGAATTCGTTTCATATTTGTTAGTATGCGTTAATAATTTGTTGCAAAAGTAGAGGGAGGAAGTTTCGTCACTTTTACAGTTGTTTGAACGCTGGGTGACAAAGATGTTACGATTCTGTTATCGCCTGTCTGTCGTTATCTTCTTACCCAATAACACTAAAACAGTCAATAATACCCCGTTTTTTGAAAAGTTACCTTTCGGGATGTCCGGTATCTTTGTGCTGTGTAGAGAATAATCCTGTGATGTACCATCAAGTTTATTATTAGTTATGAAGAGATTCTTTTTAAGCAGCTTTCTTTTAATGATGCTGGGCATAAGTGCTCATGCACAAAAACTGATTCTTCCTGTTCCCTCTGACCTCCCCGGCAAGGCACAACAGAAGCAGATCGCACGTAAGTATGGCATGTTCATTCACTTTGGCATCAATACTTTCCATAATGAAGAGTGGACGGACGGTTCCAAGCCGGCTTCCTCGTATGCGCCTGTTGCCATTGATGCCGAACAGTGGATAAGAACCGCCAGGGACGCGGGTATGAAATATGTGATTCTGATCACTAAACATCACGATGGGTTCTGTCTTTGGGACAGTAAGTATACCGATTACGATGTGGCTGCTTCCGGAAACAAAACCGATGTGGTAGAAGCTGTGGCCAAGGCTTGCAAAAAGTATAAAATTGGGCTTGGGTTATATTACTCACTTTGGGACCGCAAAATGAACCGGGACGTTGACGACCGGAGTAAAGATGCCGGATACAATGAGTATATGCTTCGGCAACTCGCCGAACTGGTCGACATTGCACGAAAGCATACTCCTATTGTTGAGTTCTGGTTTGACGGAGGATGGGTGAAACAGAATTACCGTTGGCCGGTGATGGATATCTATCAAACCATCAAGTCGAAAGAACCCGAATGCCAGATAGGCATCAACTGGAGCATCGGTTCACCTGAAAATGCGGATGCGCATCCTGTGTTGCCGGGTGATCAACGGGCGGGATATCCGATTCGTTATTTTCCGAGTGACTTCAGACTGGGCGATCCGTACCTGCCGGCAGACGATGACCCGAAGCTGTTTACCCATGACGGCAAAGATTATTATATGCCTTGGGAGTCGACCGTTTGTATTAGTGACCGTTGGTTTTATCATACTACGGATACAAACTTCAAGTCTGTTGACGAGTTGGCGAAACTATACCGTCAATGTACCAGGAATGACAATATTTTGATTTTAAACTGCCCTCCCGGTCGTGACGGCAAACTGAGGCAAGAAGATATCACGATTCTGAACCGCTTGCGTGAGAAGCTGAATCTTTCTTCCGTAAGTAAGTGATATCATTCAATTGTTTCGCCCGGTATTCTCTGGGCGAACATTGGGTCAGCTTGCTGAACAGGCGGGTGAATTGCGCAGGATTATAAATGCCGACACATTCCGCTATCTGCATGATATTGAGTTTCGAAGAGATCAGCATGGCTTGTGCCCGTTCGATACGTTTCATCTGGATGTATTCGCAGGGAGGCACACCGATTATCTTTTTGAATACTTTCGAGAAATGGTCAGGGGTGAGACACATCCGCTCGGATAGCTCGATTACCGTAATACGTTTGTCGAGGTTCTTGTGGATGTATTGTATCACCTCGTCCAGTTTGATGTATGAGTTACTGCCGTGTAGTTGACTCATACTGGCTTCTGTAATGAAGCGGGAGAAAAGTTGCAGCAGGATTCCATGACTCTCTATGGTGTGGGACAACTGCGATAGATTTTTCTCGGTCCTGTTTTCATAAAGTGACTTGGTATTGTCATAACTCTGTGGGTCTACAACCTGTAATGACTTGTACGGATTAAGTTCCAGATAACGTTTTATCAGTGAGAAGTCCATCGGAGCGGCTTCCGGTTGCAAGTTTAGCTGAAGTGGATTGAGCACTCCCGGCACTCCGTTCAAATCATCAAAGAAACAGATATAATAGTGATCCATAAAGTCATCGCATTCATAACTGTGGAAGGCAAACTTGGGGATTAGGAACAATTGGCCCGGTAAAAGGTCATAAACCACATTATTTATATATACTCTTCCTCGTCCGTTCTCAATATAGTACAGGCGGTAAAACGGACTGATGACATTCCTGAAATTCCACCAGTTCTCTACACGCTTGAAGCCGGCGTAGAGCATAGATAATGAAAAGGTGTATGTCGTGTTTGAGATTGGCATATGTATCGTTTGAGGCAAACACATTGTTTTTATGCGGGTTTAAAGGTAAATGTTTGGGGCTAAAAAAACAAATGGATAACGTGTTTTTATACGTTATCCATTTATATTGGGACAGTCGGACTATTTTAAACGGATGGAATAGATGCTGGGATGTCCGTCGGACTGTTGAATTTGTATACGGAACTGTCGGGTTGTCAATACTTCGGGAAGTGTGAATTCGATGATTCCGTATCCCATGAAACTATTGGAATTGGTGAGTGGCAATACTTCGCTTTGGTAAACCTGTATCTCTTTTCCTTCCTTTATTGCCTCGACGGAGAACTTCCGGATGCTGTTCTCTGATTCTATTATAAAGAACTTGCTGAAACTGGCTTCCCTGTCCAGAGTGACAGTGATGGAGCCGACGGAGTCTGCACTGATCCAGGAGGTTGTAACGTCACTGTCCACTGCATAATTGGCTCCGTAATGGAGGGTGTCGTTTTTGAGTGTGCTGCTTGCTTCGGCCCGTGCATCGGTCGTGATAGACTGGGGACGCTTCAACGTTTTCGGGAACGGTTTACCGGAATCGATACCCAGCAGCTTGGCCAGTTCTTTGATGCGCTCCACTGCTTTGGGGCTTTGTTCGCCGTTGGTGTCCGGTGGGATATTCAGTAGCAAACAGTTGTCATTGGATGTTGCCACATAGAATATTTCCTCCAACTCGTCGAGTTCACGTACGGTACTGTCTTCCGGATGATTGAACCAACTGCCAAGGACAGAAATGGTCTGTGTGCTTTCAAAAGGCAGATAGTATTGCTTCCCGCTATGTGTATATATTTTAGGATCATCCTTTACCGGGAGAAACGGGTCCCATAAACGGAAGTCAGACGGGAAGTAGATGATTGAATCGCCCTCCTGCATGTCTACCGGACGTTTGCCGATAGTCCAGTTGGTAGATATCTGACATTCTGGTTGCATCTTTTTGACGTAATCGTATACCTCTTGCAGATGCCAGTCTTCCACTTTACGGTCCCATCCACCGTCGAACCAGAGTTCGTGTACGGTTCCATATTGGGTCATCAGCTCCTCAAGTTGATTTTTCATAAACCCGATGTATTTATATTTGTCGGAATCCTTATAGCTGGGTTCATGGCGGTCCCAAAGAGAATAATATATGGAAAATGCGATTCCCTGTTCGTGGCAGGCATCCGATACGGCGCGTACGATGTCTACTTTGTGCTTGATGCCCGGATTGGCGATGTCATGGTCGGTATATTTACTGTCCCAAAGGCAGAAGCCATCGTGGTGTTTCGTAATAAGTACGATGGAGCGCATTCCGGCTTCTTTGGCTGTCTTCACCCATTGTGCGGCTTTCTGCGCGATGTCGGCAGGAGGGGCATACGTTGAGGCGGGGGCAGTGCCGTCACTCCATTCCACGTTGAGGTAAGTGTTCATGCCGAAGTGGAGAAACATGCCGTATTTACGGTCAATCATGGCTTGTTGCCCTTTGGTAGGCAGGGGCCCCGTCTGTACGGCAGTAGATGTACAGGCATATAAGGCTGCACCCAGGCAGACTCCACAGGCTGCTTTGCAAATGTTTGTAAGATGTTTCATGATGATCAGATATAATATAAAATGTAATATGCTGCAAAGATGGTCATTTTATGGTTACCGGTTCTGGCTGAATCCGTGATAAACTTTGCTAAATCCGTCATTCTCTGCCGGTCGCTTCCATTGGGAATATCTTTCGGGTAACTTGAGTGATACGTTTTGTACGCTGAGTGATAGCTTATCCCTGAAAAAATGCGTAAAATTGCACTCAGGTTTTCCATTATTAACTAACAAAATAAAACTATGCATTTGACTACAAAATTATTTCTTGCCGCAACGCTGCTTGCCGGTAACCTGTTTGCTTCATTTGCCGGCGATGTTACGCTGAAGATTACGAAGAAGTATATCAACCTTCCCGTGTCCCACCAAATGGACCGGAAGAAAATGACATTCGAGGTGAAAGGGGCTCCGGAACGTAATTTCGTGATTCGCCTGGCCGACGGGAAACCCGATTATTGGGTATTTTGCGATGTTTCTTCCTGGAAAGGCAAGACACTCCGAATCAGCTATGAAGGAGAGTCTGCCGGATTGGAGAAGATCTATCAGGACGATGTGATTGCGGGGCAAGACAGCCTGTATAAAGAGAAGAACCGTCCGCAATTTCACTTCACTACCCGTCGCGGATGGATTAACGATCCTAACGGATTGGTTTACTATGAAGGTGAATACCATCTTTTCTATCAGCATAATCCTTACGAACGGGAATGGGAGAACATGACCTGGGGACATGCCGTGAGCCGTGACCTGGTACATTGGGAGGAACTGCCGGATGCTTTGCACCCCGATGAACTGGGAACCATCTTCTCCGGTTCGGCCGTGATCGATTATGATAATACCGCCGGATTTAATAAAAAAGGAGAGCCGGCACTGGTAGCCGCCTATACAGTGGATAATCCGGAGAAACAGCGGCAGTGCATTGCCTACAGCCTCGACCGGGGACGTACGTTTACCAAATACGAAGGCAATCCGGTGATAGACTCAAAGGCAAAATGGAATAGTAAAGACACACGTGATCCGAAAGTTTTCTGGTACGCACCCGGCAAACATTGGGTGATGGTGCTCAACGAGCGGGACGGACATTCCATCTACAACTCTTCCGACCTGAAGAACTGGGAATACAAGAGCCATGTTACCGGTTTCTGGGAATGTCCCGAACTGTTTGAGCTGCCGGTTGACGGAGATAAGAATCACACGAAATGGGTGATGTACGGAGCCTCGGGTACTTATATGCTGGGATCGTTCGATGGTCAGACATTTACTCCGGAGGCGGGTAAGTACTACTATTATACAGGAAGTATGTATGCTGCCCAAACCTATAGCAACCTGCCTGCCAGTGACGGACGTCGCATCCAGATAGGCTGGGGACGAATTTCACACGATGGCATGCCGTTCAACGGAATGATGCTACTGCCCAATGAACTGACTCTTCGTACTACTTCAAAGGGAGTCCGTTTGTTTAGTGTTCCTGTCAGGGAGGCAGAGCAACTGTTCCGGCCGGTAGGAAACTGGACATCACTTACTTCTGATGCAGCCAACGGGCGGTTGCAATCATTTTCCGACAAGGACTGTTTGCGGATACGGACTACCATCAAGTTATCACATGCCACCAGTGGCGGACTGAATCTTTACGGACAGCCTCTGGTGGATTATGACATGAACTCCAATCTGATAAACGGTGTGTTCTATTCACCCGACGACCGCACCAGTATGGAACTGACAGCCGACATATACATCGACCGTACCTCTATCGAAGTCTTCATCGACGGAGGAGCTTATTCGTATTCGATGAAACGGAGCCCGCGTGAAGGAAATCGCGAAGGACTTCACTTCTGGGGTAACAACATAGAAGTCAAAAACTTGGAAGTGTTCTCGGTAAAATCCATCTGGTAACGAACATTTTCTTTTGATAAGGCGTCCTGTTTCTTTGCTTCAGGACGTCTTATATACGTATTATTAAGGAAAACACAGCATGAAAAACACAAATCTATTCCGGTTCGGCTTTTTGCTTTTTGCAGGCCTGTTCGTATTCCTGTCTTCTTGCCAACGGAAGGAAGAGGCGGACAGAAAATATGTTATCGGTTTTTCTCAGTGCACTTCCGATTCCTGGCGCGAAGCCGTATTGCTCGAAATGCAGATTGAGGCCTCCAATTACCGCAACGTGGAGTTGGTAGTATATAATGCAATGGATAACAGCAGCCGGCAGGTAGCCCAGATCCGTAAACTGATCTCGCAGAATGTGGATGTACTTATCATTTCACCCAACGAAGCTGTTCCCATTACCGACGTGGCAGTGGAAGCCTACCGGAAAGGCATTCCTACCATTATCCACGACCGTAAGATACAGTCGGATGAATATACGGTTTCTATCGGCGCCAATAATTACAACATCGGTTCTGCCATCGGCGAATATATCAACGGACAACTTTCGCCCAATTCCCAAATACTTGAAATATGGGGACTGGAAGGCTCTTCGCCCGCCATGGAACGCCATGACGGGTTTATTGACCATCTCCGCAGCGACAAAAACTTCCGGGTGACCCAGGTTTTTGGTAAGTGGCACTATAACAGTGCTTACGATGCTGTCAGCAAGCTGCCTGCTTTTACAGATATCGACTTGGTGTATGCCCATAATGATGTAATGGCCCTTGCTGCACGTGATGTCATTATGAAGCGTGACTCTGTGTCCGGCAGACGTATCCGGTTTATAGGTATCGACGGAGTATATGGTGATGGAGCCGGGTTGCAGGCTGTAGCCGACGAGAAATTGGAAGCCTCTTTTCAGTATCCTACCGGAGGAGCTATCTCCATTCAGGTGGCCATGGCCATTATCAATGGCGAGAAGGTGAAGAAAAACTACGTATTGAATACCGCTATCATTAACCGGGGAAACGCAAAAACCATTCTGGCACAGTCCGAACAACTGAATCATTACCAAAAGCGGATCAACCGCCAGAAGCAGGAAGAAGACAATCTGCTGTCTCGTTTCAAGTTCCTGCGCAACTCCACCATACTGATCCTGGCGTTGATGTTACTCATTATCCCTCTGTTGGGATATGTCATGTACATGAATCTCCGCATCAAGAACAAAAACAAAGAACTGTATGATAAAAACCAGCTTGTAGAGGCGCAGAAGGAGGAACTGGCGGTCAAGAATAACCAGATAGAAAACATCTCGAACCAGAAACTGCAGTTCTTTACCAATATCTCCCACGAAATCCGTACTCCCCTTACGTTAATACTGGGGCCGGTAAACAAACTGATTAAAAACTCCAGGCTCGATCCTTCTATTCAGGAAGATGTGGCTTTGATGAAGCGGAACGTAGACCGGCTCTACCGGATTGTCAACCAGATACTCGATTTTCGCAGGATTGACAACGACAAGATGAAACTGATTCTGCGTCAGGTAGATCTGATAGGAATGGTCAGAGAGGTCTTCGATTACTTTACCGGTATTGCCCAGGAGAAGCAGATCCATTATCAGTTCTGCACCAACATCGACAAGCTGAATATCCATATCGATGTCAATAAGATAGAGCAGGTATTGGTGAATATCATTTCGAATGCTTTTAAATATTCGGATGGCGGCGGAGATATTTCCGTCAGGGTTATCGGTGAGGCAGAAACTGTTCTGGTGGAAGTGGAGGACCACGGGCGGGGGATTTCAAAAGAGAGCATGGAGCATCTCTTCGAGCGGTTTTATACCGGTAATAAAACATTCGGTACGGCAGGTTTCGGCATCGGACTTAATCTTTCGAAAGAATACGTCGATTTGCATGACGGTGAAATTCGTGTAGAGAGCCAGCCCGGAGAATATACCTTGTTCAGCGTCCGGCTTTACAAAGACATGGCTCACTATACCCACGAATATATATTGGAAGAGACCGACCGTTTCAATCTGAGTTATCATGACATGGAAGTGGATACGACGATAGTGAATGAAATGCTGTCCACGACCTACGATTATCATATTCTGGTGGTGGAAGACGACCCCGATGTGCGATACAGCCTGCGGAAGGAGCTGTCCGACAATTTCCGAGTCGAAGTGGCGGGTAATGGCAATGAAGCGTTGGACCAGTTGGGGAAGGATGTCGCTTTCCACCTGATTCTGAGTGACGTGCTGATGCCCGGTATGAATGGTTTCCAGTTGGTTAATCGGGTGAAGAACGATCTTGCTTTCAGCCATATCCCTATCATACTTCTGACTGCTTTGTCCGAAGACAGCCAGCGCATTTACGGCATTGCCGAAGGGGCGGACGAGTATATTCCCAAACCTTTCAATATCGACTTCCTGAAAATACGTATCATCAACATGATTTCGGAACGGCAAAAGATGAAGGAAGCCTATATGAAGAATCTCCGGGCCGGTACGATGGACAATGTGGAGGTATGCAAACTGATGAAGGTAGACGAGTTGTTCAGGGACAAGCTGCTGAGCATTGTCGACACGCAATATGAAAACTCCGATTTCAGCATCGAAGACCTGAGTGAACATCTGGGATTGTCGAGGGTGCACCTTTACCGGAAGATGAAAACTCTGTTCGGGGTTTCACCCACTGATTACCTGAGGAATTACCGGCTCAATAAAGCAATGCTTTTGCTTAAAGCCCGGCAGTATAATATCAGTGAGATAGCTTATATGACCGGTTTTACTTCGCCCGCCTATTTCACTAAATGTTTCCGTACACTTTATGGGGTCACTCCGACAGAGGCAATGGTGGCTAACTGAATATGGGAAACAGATCGTTCTGTCTACGCACCGTATGCAACTCTGTATACAGTACGTATATAGAGTAGTATACGAGCCGTAGATAATGCTGTATACGCATTATACAAAATTGTCCCGCATTGAGTTTTCTCAATGCGGGACGATATGAAATGTGCCGGTATGTTTACTGTTAGGCCGTTGGATCATCTACAATATCACCATCGCCATCTCCTTGAGATGCGCCGATGTTGATAAATCGACTGACAGTTCTCGGCGTTTTTAGCATTGTCTGCGAACTGTGGCAGTATTGTGTGGTCAGTCGCAGCTCATAGGTTCCGTCTTTCAAGTCGGCAGGAAGTAGCACCAATACTTCCGAGGGGTTGTTTATGGCAATCATATCCATCGGTAACTTCGTTTCTGTGCCTTTTTCGTCAATCAATACGATACCTACGGCAGAGTCTGTGCCTGTTACTTTAATATTCTTTCCTTGCAGGCGATAGTTACGTCCCGCAGTTGCACTACCGTCCGTAGCACGGGTGGCGGCGTCTTCACCGCCGATGAAGTAGGCCGAGTCACCTTTGGCTCCCAGAATTTTCACGCCGGTCCGTGCGATAGCTTCACGTAAATCCTTATCCTGATTGAAGGAAACATAGATAGAATTTCTCTCGGGATTCCATACTCCACCGTCTATTACCCCGCGAAACTGTGGTACGGCACGAAAAAGCCCCGTATTGACAGAGTATCCGTTCAGTACCAATTCCGATACTGTGCGCTGAAAAAGATCGACGGCATGCTTTAAAGTCTCTGCCCGCAAACCGGTATCTTCTTTCTTCATTTCATCCAGTACATCGGATAGCGTCAGGTTTCCGGCGCTTTCCAATACCAGGATTTTGTCTTCTTTGTTGTCGGTGGTCACGGTATTGTCCGCAAGCCAGCCTTTGAGTTCGGTTTTCATGATTTATCTATTTTAAAAGTGAATATATTACTGTTTGGTACCTTTCACGCAACGAACAGAACATCCAAAGGCACCAGAACCTGCGTCGGAAACTATGTGTCCATTTAGCCCCAACAAAAAACGATAATATTTCTCTGTGCACCAATAATTACCATCAACATTAGCATTTGCTACTCCATTACCAGTGCTGGATCCATATTTCTCAGGGATAACCCCTGCTAATGGCAGAAAAATCCCTTTGGAACTATTCATAAACCACATTCCATTATTTACTTTTGCCTTATTTGTACATCGGGACAACTTAGTGAATTCGTTTCGTGACGGTGTACGCCACCCAGCTCCATAAATTGAGGCGTTAAGTTTCGAACATGGATCAGTATTATTTTGACTTGTATTTCCTGTGTAAGTACTATACCAAGTATAGTAATAACCTCTATCTGTTGAAGTAGTCCATACATAGTTAGAATTTCCTGTTGATTTCAGATTTCCGTCCGCCCATATTAGTTTAGCCAGATCCTTCTTATCCTGAGCTGTACACCCGTTACCTGTAAGATTAATATCACTTTCCGCCACTTTAATGCCAGGTCCTCTTTTAAATTGCACTTTCATTATGTAACTTTTTCCTTCTACTAGTTGGATATTTTGGCTTGAAGTAATTTCAATATTGCTTTCTGTTGCCCAATCTCCTACCGTCAGCGTATTGAAATGCACTGTAATCGTTCTGGCCCCTGCAAACGGAACCATGCGTATGGTTGTACTCAGGGTCGTGTTCGGATTAAATGTGGTCGTATTATTCGTATTGGCGGCTACCACATTGGTCGAGGGACCGATTGTCCATGATGTGGAGTTTCCCCCTTGCTTTACGTATACACCCGTGCAATTACTGATCGTATTGCTCGGGTATCCGGTGGGACTAATGGAAATTGTCAGTTTACACAACTTCTGACTGAAACTCACCGGAAGGTTGTGGCTGAGGCTGTTTACATTCGTTATATCTCCGGAATCGAAGGTCATGAAGTCCTTGCTCATGTTAGGGATAGACACTGTGCTACTGTTGTAGGTATATGATGCGGGCATAGTTCCCAAGTCGGCAGCGGCAGTGGTATTAAAGGAGTAGCCCACCACGCGTATCGTTCCCGAGCGTGTCAGCAATTTCCCTTGTTTGAGTACAGGAGTGCCCGTACCATTTGAGGTGTAATCGGCCGCCGACTGGAAGACATAGTTGTTTCCGGACTTCCGGAAAACAATCAGCCGGAAATAAACTCCTGCAGGTACGGTTGCACGGGTATTTACATGGGGCAGAGTATCTTCCGTCAGTTCCATCGAGGCTATCCGGGGACCTTCGTAGTCCGGTTGCTCTCCCGTGCGTGTAGGGGAGAAAGCTTTTACTCCCACCCATTCGGCGATCAGGGGAGAGTGGCTATGGGTCGAAGCGTCATTAAAAGAAGATGAATGATAGTTGTTGTCACCCGTCAGGCTGATCTGGATGGGGATTAACTCGTCGGCAGTATCCCCGCTATCAGGAGATAAGGGAGTCATTCTGTCATCTTCCGCACATCCTGCTATCGAAAGGCAAAAACACAGCCATAAGGCTTTACCAAGACACTCTCGCATAATAAAAGTTCTATTCATATACTAAGATATTAAAGTGAATAATCGTATCAAAGACGCATTGCGGACCTATACATCCTCGTATAAGTCCGGAAAGGCTGTTTGATACCACTTTTATTATGCGTAAGTTTGTGTATTACAATCAGATATAACGGTCTTGAATACACAATAATGTTTCAAAAGACGTACGTTTTTTGAAACATTATTTTTACTCTTCACATTAAATATAAGAGGAACAGATAAATGACTGATAATTAAAACAATGTGGAAATATTTGCACAGATGAAAAAAGCGCCTTATCTTTGTTGCATCAGACGTACGTCTTTTGAAACACCGTTCCAAAAGTAAACTTTGCATCTTAGTAGATCTTCTTGGTCTTTGAAAGAGTGTCCTGAAAATTACGGGATAACTATCTCTCTTCTTCTCAAAAATTACTTGATAATCTGATTATGTGGCTCTTGTATAAAAGTCTTTTTAGTAGCTTTTTACTCAAAATGCCTAATCAATCCGTAACTTATACACCTTTAAAGAACTAAATATAGTCTACAGTTTCTTGGAGTGTCAGGTTTCCGACACTTCTCAACTATAGGATACTGATCAAGGCTTTATTTACAAGCTAATCTTAATCATAAATGACAGTTAATTATTTAACACAACGAACTGGCATTCCAGTTGCTTTATAATCAGAAAACATGAATATCGAACTTGGGTTAAATGCGAAGCTTATTCCATTATTTGTTCCATCTTTTTTTGTAGTCCAATACTGTCCAGTCTTACTAGGATTAGGATTAGTCGCACTGCCTCCACCACTACCTATTGTTCCAGCGGCCAATAGAAAAACACCAATACTTTTATTCATAAACCACATGCCATTATTTGTATGCACTCTATCCGTACATCGGGATAATGAAATATAGTCATTTTCGGATGGTGTACGCCATCCTGTACCATAGTATGCAATATTCAATTTAGAACATGGATCTGTGTTATTAGTACTTGTATTTCCGGTATAAGTGCTATACCATGTGTAATAATATCCGGTTTCTGTCTGCGAAGGTGCCCATACATAATTTGTGCTTCCCGTACTCTTCAAATTTCCCGTAGCCCATCTTAACTTCGCTAAATTATTTTTATCACTTGCTGTACATCCGTTTTGTGTCAGGTTAATGTCACTTGCCGCCAATTGTATCCCCAATTCAAACTTCAGTGTAATGGCATAACTCCGTCCCGGCAGCAACTGCACATTCTGACTCGAGGTGATATTCCGATTATTCGCATTGAAGTAATTACTAAGAGTCAGCGTACCGATATGCACCGTGATCGCCCGTGAACCCGAAAAAGGAACTAACCGTACAGTGGCAGTAGAATTATTGCCAATATTGAATGTAGGTGTATTTCCGGTATTGGCACTTACATTATTTGTAGAGGGACCTATCGTCCAGGCGGACGCATTACCGCCCTGAGAAACATATACGCCCGTACAGTTGGTAAACGTGTTGCTTCCAAACTGTGACAAGGAGAGCTTAACCGTCAGCTTGCAGAGTTTTTGCGTGAAAATAACCGACAGGTTGTGGTTGATTGTACTCACATTCGCTATGTCCCCCGAGTCATAAACCATAAAGTCATTACTCATATTCGGGATAGTGACGGAAGTACCGTTATAAGCATAGGATGAAGGGATCGTTCCCATCGCTGTCGTACTATTGAACGAGTATCCGATCACACGGACAGTTCCCGCTCTGGTGAGTAACTTTCCTTGCCTGAGTGTGGGAGCGGAAGCCCCGTTCGTCGTAAAATCCGCTGCGGACTGGAACACGTAATTGCCACCCTCATTACGGAAAACGATCAACCGGAAATAAATGCCATTACCCAATGTAGCGGCACGGGTAGTGACTTGCGGCTCTTCGCGGAGTGTCATCCGGACCACTGAAGGACCCTCGTAAGGTACGGCAGCGGGTATGGCCCTGCTGGCGGGTGATTCCTTAACCGGTACCCATTCGTCTACAAGCGTTCTTC
>NZ_JADKYL010000015.1:0-128444 GCF_019633785.1 Bacteroides sp. FSHCM14E1 | reverse complement strand
AAGGCCATGCTGAGCATGATCTATTTTATTCACTTTTAAACATTTGAATTATGAATACAAAGGCAAAACTTCTGTATGTAGGCTTTCGTGCGTTAAGCACATGCTGTCTGTACGCGGCTTTTTTAATGATAACATCGTGTGGAGACAATGTTGTGAACCCCGACAGCCCCGAACCGGACGGAGGGGATATGATCCCTATTACGGTCAGCCGGGTTGAGGATGGCAGCTATATGGAAAGTCATGTTGATACTCCCGCCACAACCGGGGGAAGAACGCTTGTAGACGAATGGGTACCGGTTAAGGAATCACCCGCCAGCAGGGCCATACCCGCTGCCGTACCTTACGAGGGTCCTTCAGTGGTCCGGATGACACTCCGCGAAGAGCCGCAAGTCACAACCCGTGCCGCTACATTGGGCAACGGCATTTATTTCCGGTTGATCGCTTTCCGTAAGGTGGGCAGCAATTACGTGTTCCAGTCGACAGCGGATTTTACGACGAACGGGGCTTCCGCTCCCACACTCAGGCAAGGAAAGTTACTCACCAGAACGGGAACTGTCCGTGTGATCGGATACTCGTTCAATAGTACGACAGCGATGGGAACGATTCCTTCAGCCTATGCTTATAACGGTACTTCCGTCACTATCCCGAATATGAGTAATGACTTTATGGTTTATGATTCGGGGGATATGGCAAATGTGAGTACAATCAACCACAACCTGTCGGTTAGTTTCACGCAAAAACTCTGCAAGCTGACGGTTAAGCTATCCTTGTCGCAGTTTGGAAGCAACACGTTTACCAACTGTACGGGCGTATATGTTTCTCAGGGCGGCAATGCGTCCGCCTGGACGATAGGTCCCTCTACAAATAATGTAAGTGCCAATACCGGAAATACGTCCACATTCAATATAGCCAATAATTCGACTGCCACTGTGCGGTTAGTTCCTTTTTCGGGTTCACGGGCGATCACGGTGCATATCGGTACGCTGACTCTTAGTAATTACTTCAATGCGAATAATCGGAATATCACCTCGAGTCAGAATGTGCAGTTGCTACCGGGAAAGAGTTATACCATTACGCTAAAGTTTGAATTGGGAGTACAATTGGCGGCAAGTGACATTAACCTGACACAAAACGGATGTACAGCAAGTGATAAAAATGACTTGGCGAAGCTAAGATGGGCCACAGGAAATTTGAAGAGTACCGGAAGTACAAATTATGTATGGGCTTCTTCAACAGATAGAGGTTATTATTACACATGGTACAGTACCTATACAGGAAACACAAATATTAATAATACAGATCCATGTTCCAAATTGAATACAGCATATTACGGTACAAGTTGGCGAACACCTTCAAAGAATGAACTTACGAAATTAGCAAGATGCACAAACAAAATATTAACTAATAGTGGAATGTGGTTTATGAATAACAGCATAGGACTTTTTTTACCTGCTGCAGGTTGTCGGCAAGACGGAAATGGTAGTAATACTTCGCCAACAGCAGATTCCGGAACTGATGGCTACTACTGGAGTAGTGATATAGGTAGTGGAAATAGTACAGGGAAAAGACTGTATTTTGGTAAACGTTATAATACTGCAGATGTGGCAGACCATGCCAAAAATGCCGGACTGACTGTCCGTTGCGTGAAAGGTACCAAACAATAATATATTCACTTTTAAAATAGATAAATCATGAAAACCGAACTCAAAGGCTGGCTTGCGGACAATACCGTGACCACCGACAACAAAGAAGACAAAATCCTGGTATTGGAAAGCGCCGGAAACCTGACACTAACCGATGTACTGGATGAAATGGAGAAAGAAGATACCGGCTTGCGGGCAGAGACTTTAAAGCATGCCGTCGATCTCTTTCAGCGTACAGTATCGGAATTGGTACTGAACGGATACTCTGTCAATACGGGGCTTTTTCGTGCAGTCCCACAGTTTCGCGGCGTGATAGACGGTGGGATATGGAATCCCGAGAAAAATTCTATCTATGTTTCCTTCAACCAGGATAAGGATTTACGTGAAGCTATCGCACGGACCGGCGTGAAAATTCTGGGAGCCAAAGGTGACTCGGCCTACTTCATCGGCGGTGAAGACGCTGCCACCCGTGCTACGGACGGTAGTGCAACTGCCGGACGTAACTATCGCCTACAGGGCAAGAACATCAAAGTAGCAGGTACAGATCCTGCTATAGGTATCATCTTGATTGATGAAAAAGGCACAAAGACGAAGCTACCGATGGATATGATAGCAGTAAACAACCCTTCGGAAGTACTGATACTCCTACCGGCAGACCTGACAGACGGAATATACGAACTGCGACTGACCACGCAATATACCAGTGGCAACCGGCAACTGAAGATACCACATGTCATCAGCCGAACCATCGTAATAGACAATACAACCGAGGGCGACGGAGATATTGTGGACGACCCGACAGCATAAATCATACCGCATCGCTTCCCTTATGCAGGACTGCATTGATATCTTGTGCAGCTCTGCACAAGGTGTCGGTGCACCCCTGCACAATGCGGCAATGCAACCAAGCTCTAAAATCACTGATAAACCTGTACCGGAAGTTCTCCCCTTAAAGCACCCAAAGCATTCAATGCCAAAGCCTCCATCTCATCTTCTCCCGGATACACGAAGACGGGAGCAAGGAAAGAAATACGTTCCCTTAAACGGGAAATTACGTAATCAGAATAAGCAATGCCTCCGGTCAGCAGGATGGCGTCTACCTTTCCATACAAAACAGTAGAGGCAGCACCGATACTTTTGGCCACATTATAGATCATGGCATCGAGCACCAACCGGGCATGATCATCACCTGCCTCAATGGACTGAATAACGGCAGGAATATCAGTAGTTCCCAAATGGGCGGTAAGCCCGGCACGGCCCGAAATTCGTTTCTTCAATTCATCTTTGGTGAATTTCCCGCTGAAACAGAGGTCTATCAGTTGTCCGGCGGGAAGAGTTCCGGCTCTTTCGGGTGAGAAAGGACCTTCTCCATCCAGTGCATTATTGGCATCGACTGCACGCCCATGACGATGGACCGCAACGGAAATGCCTCCTCCCAAATGGCAGACAATCAAATCAAGATCTTCATAATGAGTGCCATGTTCGGCAGCATAACGACGGGCAATAGCTTTCTGATTCAGTGCATGCCAGATAGTGATACGCGGCATCAAGGGCGAACCGGTAATGCGGGCAACCTCTTCCAGTTCGTCCACCACACCTGGATCTGCAATAAACGCCCGGCACCCGGGTAAAGCTGCGGCCAATTCATCGGCTATCAAACCTCCCAGATTGCAGGCATGCGTACGCATGGCATGGAGGGTATCCCGCTTCATAGCTTCGTTAACCTCATAAACTCCACCGGGAATAGGCTTCACCAAACCTCCGCGTCCAATGACAGCATCGAACCGGAAAGGAATATCATTTGCCTCCAACTCCCGGAGGACAAGTGATTTACGAAACTCAAACTGGTCGATCACCTGGGGGAAGGCAGACAACTCTTCTACTGTATGGCGGATGTTGCGTACCAACAAAGGAGTTTCGTCTTCATAAACGGCAATCTTTGTTGAAGTGGAACCGGGATTGATAACAAGGACCCTTTCACTCCGTCCATTCCTTGCAGAAGGGGAAGTGGGGATTGCATTCAGTTTATCCATATTCTTAGTTTAATTATGATCATCATTCGGAGCATCTTCCTCCCTCTGCCGACCGGGTAGAAGCCGTCAGGCATGCCATCGCAATGCTATAATACTTGGAAAGTCCGGAATCACTACGTGACGGTAGCACCACCGGACAAATGGGGCCTTGCAGCAATCCTGCCATATCGGCCTTGGCAAATAATGAAACAGACTTATAAAAAGCATTGGCCGACTCGATATTAGGGAATATCAATACATCTGCCTGCCCGTTGATAGGCGATACAATTCCTTTAATATCCCCGCTGGCCTGCTCGCAGGAAGTACGAACATCCAACGGGCCATCAATAATAACATTGCCAAACTCTCCGGCTTCGGCCAACTCCACGATATTAACATAATCGAGCGAATGGGGGAACTTGGCACTTACCTTCTCCGTACAGTGAATCAAAGAGATGCGCGGCTGTTCTATCCCAAACCTCCGGCAGGTACAGATGGCATACCAAACCATCTCAATACGTTGTTGTAAAGTGGGCCGGGGAATAACAGCCGCATCCGAAAAGAACAGTAATTTATCATACGTCGGAATCTGCATTACAGCCAGGTGAGTCAGGATCTTTCCTTTGGGTAGTAGCCCTTTCTCCTTGTCAAGAATAGCATGAAGCAGGTTGTCAGTATTAATAATCCCTTTCATCAAAATGTCGGCCCCCCCTTCCCGGACAATGCGGACCGCTTCACGCGCTGCCTCATCGGGATCTTCAATATGGATGGTCTTCACATAATCCGGATACTTTTGCAAGGTAGGATACTTTTGAAGGATGGCCGAGTCACCAATCATCAGAAATTCTGCAATACCCTCGTCAAGTGCACGGGCAATGGCATATTCTGTATTCGGATCATTGGCACAGACAACGGCAATCCGTTTCCGTCGGTTTAAGGTTTTTAGGTGTTCTGTCAGTTGGTCGAAGTTTCTAATAGGTTCCATAACGTTAGATTTTTAGCAAATATCAGAAAAAGGATCGAGAAGTACATCATGGTATACTGAAAAAATGGGTAAACCGGATAACATTTTGATATTATACAACGCTTTCATTTCTACGGATGCAGGTAATTTCGTTTTTTAATGTAAATTTGTATCCTGTTAAACACCTATAATCAAACAGAACCATGAAAACAAAAACTTTTCTCGCTCTTTTCTGCCTGCTGTGTATCAGTTCAGGCTTTTCATCGTGCCAACGTCATTCGTCTGACCAGTGGACATTGGTTTGGGAAGATAATTTCGACCAAAAAACAGGCTTTGACCCACAGGTATGGAGCAAAATACCACGTGGCAAATCGGACTGGAATAACTATATGACAGACTTCGACTCTTGTTTCGATATGCGTGACGGCAATATGGTGCTGCGGGGTATCATCAATTACAGCCAGCCCAATGACACAGCACCCTATCTGACCGGAGGGATTTATACCAAAGGGAAAAAGGCATTCAGCAACGGGCGTCTGGAGATACGTGCCAAGTTGAACGGTGCACGCGGCGAATGGCCGGCTATCTGGATGCTTCCGGTAGATGCTCCCTGGCCGATGGGTGGAGAAATCGATATTATGGAACGTCTGAATCACGACACAATCGCTTACCAGACTATACATACCAACTATACATACAATCTGGGCATCAAAGACAATCCGTTGTCACACTCCGTAGGTACGATCAATCCCGATGACTACAATGTATATTCGGTAGAAATGTATCCGGACAGCATTGCATTCTATATCAATGATACGCATACTTTCACCTATCCCCGCATCGAAACAGACAAAGAAGGGCAATTTCCTTTCGATCAGCCTTTCTATCTGCTGATCGACATGCAACTGGGTGGCTCGTGGGTAGGAGCTGTAGACCCGAAAGAACTTCCTGTAGAAATGCATGTAGACTGGGTAAAATTCTACCAGAAGAAATAAACTAAAACAAATTCACTGAATGAAGATACAATTCCCCCCATTCCTGCACGAAGGCGATAAAGTTGCCATCGTATCGCCTTCGGGCAAGATAGACAATATGTTTCTGAGAGGTGCCAAGGCGCAACTGGCGTCTTGGGGACTGGTCCCTGAAATGGGGAAACACGTCCGTAGCTCCTGGGGATGCTATGCCGGCACCATCCGGCAGCGCGCTTCGGACTTTCAGACAGCAATGGATGACAAAGAAATTAAGGCGATTTTATGTAGCCGTGGCGGCTACGGAGCGGTTCATCTTATTGAACGGCTCGACTTCACCCGTTTCCGCGAACACCCGAAGTGGATGATCGGATTCAGTGATATCACAGCGCTCCATAATCTGTTTCAGTACAACGGGTTTGCTTCGTTACATGCTCCTATGGCACGCCATCTCGCAGTAGAAGCGGCCGACGATCCGTGTTCACTGTACCTGAGGGATATACTTTTCGGTAAACTGCCTGCATATAAATGTAAGCGTCACAAGTTGAACCGACTCGGCACAGCCAAGGGTATTCTGCGTGGTGGCAATATGGCAGTATTCCACGGCCTTCGGGGAACTCCATACGACATACCTCCCGAAGGGACAATCCTGTTTATCGAGGACGTGGGCGAACGTCCTTATGCCATCGAGCGCATGATGTATAACCTGAAATTAGGGGGCGTACTTGAGAAGTTGTCAGGCCTTATCATCGGACAGTTTACCGAATACGAAGAAGATCGTGCCATAAAGAAAGACCTTTATGGTGCACTCTTCGATCTGGTAGAAGAGTATAATTATCCGATCTGCTTTGATTTCCCCGTAGGGCATGTAACGGAAAATCTGCCACTGATCAATGGGGCGGAAGTAGAACTTATATCCGGAAAGAAAGGAGTAGAATTGTTAATAAACCCTCCTATCTGACCTACCCTACTGCGAAAATGACTAATTTTGAGGCCTTAACCCCAAAAGCATAATTATGAAAAGAAATTCTATGCTATTACTGACAGCTTTTATTTTGTTATCCGCCTTTTCTTGCGGAACGAACAACAACAAAACCAATTCAGTTCAGGAGCCTGAAAAGAATATAACCGTGAAAGCACCACAATTCGATGCAGACAGCGCCTATAAATACATACAGGCACAAGTGGATTTCGGCCCTCGCAATCCGAACAGTAAAGGACATGCAGCATGTGGAGAATATCTGGCTACTAAGCTGGCAGAACATGGGGCCAAAGTGACTAACCAAAATGTGGAACTGCCCGCCTATGACGGCACGCTGCTGAAAGCACGCAATATCATCGGTTCATTCAAACCCGAAAGCAAAAAACGCATTGCCCTTTTTGCACACTGGGATACACGTCCGTGGGCAGACAATGATCCCAACGAGAAGAATCACCACACACCGATATTAGGTGCCAACGACGGGGCGAGCGGTGTGGGCGTGTTGCTTGAAATAGCCCGACTGATCAATCAGCAGCAACCGGAACTGGGAATCGATATTATCTTTTTGGACGCAGAAGATTATGGCGCTCCCCAATTCTATAAAGGAGAACATTTAGAGGAGCAATGGTGTCTCGGTGCACAATATTGGGCACGCAATCCGCATGTGGAAGGCTATAATGCCCGTTTCGGTATCTTGCTCGATATGGTAGGCGGCAAAGATGCCACTTTCTTTAAGGAGGTGTACTCGGAGAAGTTTGCCCGTGGAATCAACAAAAAGGTATGGAAGAAGGCTAACGACGCCGGTTACGGACGTTACTTTATTAACGAAACAGGTGGCCAGATCACTGACGACCATCTGTTTATCAATCGGCTGGCCGGTATCCCGACTATCGACATCATTCCGAACGACGAAAATTGTGAACTGTCCAGTTTCGGACCGACTTGGCATACCGTAAACGACAACATGGATGTTATCGACAAATCGACACTCAAAGCCGTGGGACAGACCGTACTGGAAGTTATCTATAACGAGAAATAATTATTCAATATGACAATCAACGAATTACAAGACGAAGTCATTGCCGAGTTCAGTGACTTTGACGACTGGATGGACCGCTACCAGTTGCTTATTGATTTAGGAAACGAACAGGAACCGCTTGACGAGAAATATAAAACGGAACAGAATTTGATTGAAGGTTGCCAGAGCCGTGTGTGGCTTCAGGCAGACGAGGTAGATGGAAAGGTGATCTTCAAAGCAGAAAGTGATGCACTGATCGTAAAAGGTATTATCGCCCTGCTGATAAAAGTTGTTTCGGGACATACACCGGACGAGATTCTGAATTCGGAACTTTACTTCATCGACCGCATCGGGCTGAAAGATCATTTATCGCCCACCCGCAGCAACGGTCTGCTATCAATGGTAAAACAAATGCGAATGTACGCATTGGCATTCAAAGCCAAAGGGACAAAAGGTTAATCTCCTCATTCTATATCGCCACAGTGGACACACAGAAAATCCGCTGTGGCAAATCAAGGATCTTTTTCATCCACTTGATATTCCAGAATATCCCCCGGTTGGCAATCGAGTACTTTGCAGATTGCCTCAAGGGTAGAAAAACGAATCGCTTTGGCCTTTCCCGTTTTCAGGATAGAAAGGTTGGCAGGTGTAATATCTATCTTCTCCGCCAACTCCCCCAAAGATATCTTTCTTCGGGCCATCATAATGTCAAGGTTTACTATTATAGCCATAATTCCATTAATTTTTCAGTGTCCGGATTCAGATAGTAAGGTCTTGCTCCTCTTTCATCTTTAACCCGATGGCGAATACTTCGCCTACAATCAACGAAACCAGTCCTAAAATGACCAGCATCACAGAATCAATACTTGTCTCCATAGAGTAGCCGGATAATGAAAAAACTGAGGACAGTTCATAATCATTCATCAAAGCCGGCACCGCTTCACTAATAAAACTCAGCAACAGGGTGACTCCCAACCAACGTAACCTACGAACATTCTTCCAATTAAAAATATCCGATTTATTGATAGATACAATCAACTGCACAAACAGCACCGTAGATGCTATTACGGCCAAAATGGCAAGAAGCCCGGAGAGCACTTGCGCAACCATCAGCCAGGTGCTCCTGTCCACTTTTACATTCGTGATCAACTGTGTGTAAGCAACAGGCACATAAGATTGGGTCCGTTCATTGTAAACAGAATCTTTAAACGACGAAAAATCTTCGGGCATCAACGTAGCAATGCGAAGGTTAATAGCCTGTTCCACACTTTCATTGCCGGAATGGCTTATCTTCATGCCCTCGGAAAAGCCATGACCGAAATCACGCCCCATGTTGAATACCGAATAACAGAATACCAGAAATACCAGTAAACATAGTATGTTCAATCTTCTTTTCATATTATGACTTGTTTTTCAATCTTCATAGTTCAGTTTCACTCACTCTTTCTCCACACTCCCGGAATCGTAACCTGCTTTATCCGTAGGAAGCAACCAACGAACAGCATAGCGGCCACAGCTATCAGTATGTAATAAGATGTAGTATCGGTCACATCGCTAATCGTATCCGCATCGGGATAGGTCAGGCTCAATATCACAGAAAGGCTGTTATTCACAATGTGTATCAGGATACAGGGGATCAGGCTCCGCGTCCGGTAATAAACCCACGCCAACAGCAGTCCTCCGAAGAAGGCGGCAACTACCTGAGCCGGATTCAAATGGAATATTCCGAAAAGAAGTGCGGAAAGAAAAATCGCTTTCCGGGGAGAATATCGTTCAAGCAACGCCTTAGTAACACCACCACGGAACAAAAGTTCCTCAAGAACCGGTCCCAACAACGTGATGGCCACAATTCCCAACCAACCGGACTGTAAAGCATTAAACTGTTGTTCCAGAACATCAGGCACCCAAGATAAAACAGCAGTTAACAAGTCCATCAGAACAGTCATCGACAAGCCTATCAGAAAAGTGACCGTAAGAAACGGTAACGAAACGAATGACCAGCTCATTTTATTCTTAGGTATGTACCGGGCTTTCCATAAATAAAAAAACATTACTGCCATGGAAAGTAACATCGAAGGAGCCAGTGTCAACTCCGAAATCCGGGTGGCATCCATATTCCCACCATTCATACGGGCAACAACAGTAAAAGGAATACCTATCAGCCCACCACAGACAAGCTGGATCCCCAGATAAATAAGAATTAATTTGATCGCTGTTTTCATTCGGTTCTCTGTTTTAAATATGTACAAAGATAACGGTTTTAATTGACTACCGTTTCAGTAGCAGGGTGATTTGTACCATGTCCGTGCAAAACAGAGCTACACACAAACAAAGCTAACATAGAGATGGATACTACCAACATCGTAATGCTCATCAATGACTTTCCCATAAGATTGACTTTGGAGATTCGTTATGTTATTCAATAATAATTTATCGTTTTTCGATATGCAAAGATTGATATTAATTTCCACTTAAACAAGAAATCCGACAATTATTTATCGATAAACAATAAATATAGCATGTTTTTCGATATTAAGAGGGGCGCATATAGCTCACTCAGGGGCAAACAGAAAATACAAAATGTCAATTGACATTTTGTATTTTCCCCAAAAGAGCTTCTACGTCGGCCGCATCCCGATGAAGTTGAGCTATCAGCCCGTCAATCCCATCGAACTTCAGTTCCGGACGGAGATACTTCACAAAAGAAATACGGATAAACTTATCGTAAATATTTGAATGGAAATGAAGGATGTTCACTTCTATCGAACGCTCGGGACCATTTCCTATCGTGGGGCGGGTACCGATATTCAACATACCGTTATAGGTACGCCCATCGAATGTGACATGAACCGCATAAACACCATCGGCAGGAATCAACTTATCAGGATCGTCCACACTGAGGTTGGCTGTAGGAAATCCGATCTTACGTCCCACTTGATAGCCACTCACCACCGTACCATCCAGAAAATAGTCGTAACCCAGACAACGGGACGCCATATCGACTTCACCCTGATGCAGCATCTTGCGAATAACGGAAGAGCTTACATGAAGATCATCACACACACAGGCACGAGCGCGGATTACCTCTATGCCCATCTCGGAACCATAACGGCAATAGTCTTCGAAACCTTCACTACGGTTGTGTCCAAAGCGATGGTCATAGCCGATGACGAGTGTCTGCACCCGATAACGGTCTCTTAAAAGATCAGACATAAACTCACGGGCAGTCAGGCGCGATACTTCCTGCGTAAAGTCAAGCATGAAACAATAGTCCACCCCTGTTTCCTCGAGCAGTGTCCGCTTTTCTTCCGGAGTAGTCAGCAGTTCCGGACGATAATCCGCTTTCATCACCTTACGGGGATGAACAGGGAAGGTAATTAATGCAGAGCGCAATCCACGAGCGGCAGCCAGCTCTCTGACTTGCTTGATCAGGAAACGATGCCCTGTATGTACTCCGTCGAAAAAGCCGATGGTAGCTACACAAGGTTCGGGTGTAAATGCCGGTATATTATGGATTATCTGCATGCTATGTCTTCTAAATTATTTATCTCCGGCAAAAAGTGGCCTCCAGTCTTCACCGGGTTTTACCGTATAAGTAGAGATACCCAATGCCTGGGCTCCCTGGCAGTTGGCCTCGGAGTCATCAATGAAAAAAGTTTCGTGCGGATCAAGGTTTGCGTCTTCAAGTACCCCCCGGAAAATCTCTTCAGCAGGCTTCACCATTTTCATTTCATACGAAAGGTACATCTTCTCAAAATAGTCTTCCACACGGAAGCCCCGATACGGAAATGCGTGCTCGCATGCCCACTTCCAATGTATCTCGTTGGTATTGCTCAGCAGATAGACCACATATTTTTCGCGGAGCTTCAGCAACATGTCGAGTTTAAAGCGAGGGATATCTACCAGAAAACTATTCCAGGCAGCATCGATTTGCTCGTCAGTCACTTTTTTTGTGAGCAGCCCACGGATATTCTCACGAAATTCAGCCGACGAGATCAATCCTTTTTCATGCTGCATAAAGATCCCTTGCTGAGAATACATACCTAACAATTCGTCTACTTTCTCTAATCCCAACTTCCGGAAGTTCTCCACACAACGCTGACGGTCGAGATTGATCAATACACCACCAAAATCAAAAATAAGGTTTTTAATTCCTTTTCTTTTCATCTCTATATTGTTTTAAGGTCTCACCCCATCCCCTCTTCCTTTGAGAAAGGATGGGGTGAGACCCCTCTTATTTCATTTCTGAGTTAAACGTTTGACAAAGCGAATCAGTTCACCAATCCATAAGACGAGAGAGGAAGAACCGATGATGATAAGCCATGTTTGCCAGTCAAGCGGCTCTGTACGGAATACAGCCCCACCGAACTGTACAATGAGGAACTGTCCGCCCAGAATAGCCAGTACTATCAGCTCCATACCGTATGATTTCGCAAGACCTTTGAATGCTGAGTCGGTAGTGCCAAACACACGGGCGTTGAACAGGTTCCAGAACTGGAGCATCACAAAGAAGGTGAAGAAAACGGTCAACCGCTGTACCGTCATTCCTCCATCGGCATTTGTGAAGTAATATATCATTGCCATCAGCACCACCAGAAAGACTGTACCGACACCGAATATATTTTGCCGCATCGCTTTGCTGATAATAAAATCAGTACTACGGCGTGGTTTATCATTCATAACGCTTTCGCTTGGCGGAATAGAGGCCAGAGCTAATGCGGCAAACGTATCCATGATGAGGTTTACCCATAACATTTGAGTAACAGTCAGCGGCAACTCCGTTCCTACAATAGAACCGAGCAATACGATGAGAAGTGCCACAAAGTTAATGGTCAACTGGAATACAATGAAACGCTGGATGTTCTTGTACAGCGAACGCCCCCACATCACGGCGGTTCCGATACTGTTGAAAGAATCATCGAGTAAGGTGATATCACTGGCCTCTTTGGCTACGGAAGTTCCGGTACCCATTGAAAGTCCCACCTGTGCATGATTAAGTGCCGGGGCATCATTGGTTCCGTCACCGGTCACAGCTACTACGGCTCCTTTCTGCTGGAGCAACTGCACCAGGCGCTGCTTGTCGGTAGGACGGGCGCGGGACATGATTTTCAGATCCATCACTCTATTCAGGGCTTCTTCATCGCTCAGTTCGGCGAAAGCAACTCCCGTTATACGGTTACGCTCCGTATCTTCCGGTTTCCACAATCCGATCTGGCGTGCAATCTCAGTTGCTGTGCCCGGAGTATCTCCGGTAACAATCTTAATACCGATACCTGCCGACTGGCACTTAGCCACCGCTACGGGTACATCGGGGCGTATAGGATCGGAAATAGCAACCACACCAAGGAAGTTCAAGTTGTTTTCCGACACAAGGGCCACACAATCGTCCGGTTCGTTGTCCTCTACTATGCGGAATGCAAAACCAAGTGTACGCATAGCCATATTCTGATAACTCAGCAACTGCGCTTCGACAGTGGAACGGTATTCCACACTATCCACACGACGACCGTCAAGAATCACCTCTTTGCATTTGCCAAGCACAATCTCAGGCGCACCTTTTATATATAGCACTTTCTTGCCTATCAGCGGAGACTTCACCAAAGTAGCCATAAACTTACGCTCGGTAGAGAACGTCAATTGGTCGAGTACCTGCGCCCTTTCTCTGAGTTCAAGATAGTTACGGTTCTGACCGTTCAGCCACAACAACAAAGCAACCTCAGTAGGATTGCCCACCCCTTTTGGCTTTTCTCCCTCTCCCGTCTCTTCAAGAAAAGCAGTCGAGTTAGCACTGATTCCCTCTGCTATCAATTTGCTGATATCGTCATCTGCCAGCTTCCCGCCATCCTTCAAACCATAGAAGTTAGGCTCATGCACCTGCATCAGGTTCTGCGTCAACGTACCGGTCTTATCTGTACAAATCACGGTAATGGCTCCCATCGTTTCGCAAGCGTGCATCTTACGAACCAGATTATTGGTGGCAAGCATACGGCGCATATTCAGGGCCAGACTGAGCGTTACGCTCATAGGTAACCCTTCGGGGACGGCGACCACAATCAAGGTGACTGCCATCATGAAGTATTTCAGGGTACGCTCCAACACCGGCAACCAGTCATGCCAGCCATTCAAAGCTCCAAAATCAAAATAGAGTACTACATCTTTTATAAAGAAAATAAGGAAAGCAAGCCCCGCTACGGTAAAACCGATTTTACCTATCAGGTTAGCCAGCTTAGTCAACTGGATATTAAGGGGCGTAGGTTCCGTGCTCTGCTCCGTACTCTGACGTGCCACTTTCCCAATCTCCGTGGCATCTCCCACACGAAGTACTTTCATCGATCCGTGACCGTCGACCACAGTCGTGCCACGCATCACCAGATTGGAGGCATACGTAGCTTCTTCATCAAAATCCGCCTCTACCGTTGTTTTATTAATTACCGGCTCTCCGGTCAGGTTCGATTCATTCACCTGTAAGGAGATGGCTTCTATCAGTTCTCCATCGGCAGGGATCTCCTCACCAGTTTCCAGTACCATAATATCACCGACTACCACATCCTTACGGGGAATCTCCTGAATGCGCCCATTACGAATCACCTTTACCAAAGTCTCTTCATTGACAGCATTCAGCAAATCAAACTTTTTGTTCGCATCATATTCAAAATAGAAACCAATGCCGGTTGCCAGCAGGATAGCAGCTATGATACCGATGGTTTCAGCATATTCATTCTCAATAATCGAGATGATAAGGGAGAACACAGCCGCAACGAGTAATACCCGTACAACAGGATCTTCAAATTTTTCCAGATAGAGTTTGAGGAGAGAAGGACGCTTGGGTGGCGTCAGCAGGTTAACACCATGTTTCTCCCGGCTTTGGAGGACTTCTTGATCAGTAAGGCCCAAATGAAAATAATCGTCGTTCTTTGCAGTCATGCAGATACATACATTAAATTAGAGGTTGCAAAAATACAACATAAATCCGGTATAGAATGTTTCTTAAATCTTTTTTAAGGATTCCAGTTTTCCCAACAAGATTCTCGATGAAATAGGCTTCGTCAGGAAATCGGTAAAGCCACTCTGCATAATCTTTTGGCGGTCTTCTTCGTAAGCAAAGGCTGTGAGAGCAATGATAGGCACAGTAGCCGACATTTGCCGGATAGCCTCCGTAGCTTCATAACCGTTCACCTCGGGCATACGAATATCCATCAAGATGATATCGGGCTGGTTTTTCAGGAAAAGGGAAATGGCTTCTTCACCATTATGTGCCCAATAGAGTTCGTAACGGGAAGCAAGGATGGCTTCACAAAGGCGATAATTATCTTCCATATCTTCTGCCACCAATACTGTCAGTTTCTTATCACCGTTTACCCCCGCGGCAGGAACCGACACAACAGAAGACGGTCTCTCCTGTTCTTTTTCAATAATTACCTTAGGTTTGATATCCGAATGTTCGGGCAAGGTAAACCAGAAAGTACTCCCCTGGCCTACCACCGATTCAGCTCCGATTTCCCCACCCAGTTTATTCACAATCGTCTTACAGATGGAAAGTCCCAGCCCGGTGCCGTTTTTATCACTCTGCAGACGTACGAAACGGTCGAATACACCTCCCAGCTTATCTGCTGAAATGCCCGAACCAGTATCGGTGACATAAAACCGAAGTCCATTCTCGCAAGGCTTATATCCGATACGAATGCTGCCTTCTGTGGTAAACTTGATTGCATTAGAAACAAAATTGGATACAACCTGGGCGATACGGTTCCGGTCGGAATGAACCATGCATGAGGGTAATCCGGCCTCGGTAATTATCTGTACAGGCGAATCATAACCGATCTTCATGTGGAACAACTGTTCCAGATCGGCCAGCAGCAGGTTGATGTCTACGTCGGAATACACAAACTCTAATGTACCAGCCTCAATCTTCGATAAATCGAGAATGTCATTCACCAATTGCAATAGGAGTTCACTATTCGTATGGAGTATTTCCAGATATTTCTGCTTTTCCTTTTCCTCGGTGGCAGCAGCCAGCAGTTCGGAGAAACCAACGATGGCATTCAATGGAGTACGGATCTCATGGCTCATGTTGGCAAGGAAGGCTGACTTGGAACGATCGGCGTTTTCGGCTTTCTCCTTAGCCTCGGCCAGCGCCTCTTCCGTATGTTTGATGGAAGTGATGTCATGCACCGTCAGTACCATACGGTCTTCACCATCCAGAGTCATAAAAACTCCCGAAATCATTACGTTGCATTTTATAAATTCATCTTCACCTATGGCAATATTCAGTGAAGACTGCAGATCGGTAAACTCATTCTTCTGACGAAAAGCAGCCCCGATAGCCCCTCTTACAGGACATTCCTGACAAAAAGCATGGGTTCCGCATCCTCCCTTGGCAGACAATGCATTCTGACATTGCAATAAATCACCGACGCGCTTTTCTTTACCATCAGGATTGAGGTGAGTCAAATCATAATAATTTGTTTTCAGGACTTTAAAATCAGAATCGATAACAAGGACATAAGCATGAATATGCGTTAGGATAGCATCAAACAAGCGATTTACATTCTCCAGTTTCCGGTCTGATGCAGATTGCATAAACTTACGTTTTCTTCTTTCCCACAGAAATGCTCCCAGAAAAGAGACACATACCCCTATTAATACAATCTGCCACATCATAATTTATAACTGCTTGATTAATGCTTTGTTGTTATGGCAAAGGTAGTGTTTTATTAACCAAAAAGAAAAAATAAGTGAACAATATATCCGATCCTTTTGTTATATTTGCATAAACTTTAAAAAAAGAGACGACATGAAGTACATTTGCACCGTTTGTGATTATATTTACGATCCGGAGACAGGTGATCCGGAAAGCGGAATCGAACCAGGAACACAGTTTGAAGATATCCCTGATGATTGGGTATGCCCCCTTTGTGGAGTTGGGAAAGAAGATTTCGAACCGTATAATGGATAACTTATAAACAACGGACGTTTTTGAACGATGAACAATAAACGATGAACCGTAAGTGTACCAATCACACTTTATTCATCATTTATCGTTCATCGTTCACGGTTCATCGACCTGTTAAGATGCTTTCTTTTCCTTTACGTCACTGCTTGCTTCCACTACATTTACCACATAGTCACCAAGCTTCTCGCATTCGGCAATAATATCCATATAATAAACACCCATCTGATAATCATATTCTTTATTGTTCACATCCAGAATGTTCTGATTCTTCAGTTGATTACGATAGTTATTTATTTCATTTTCAATATTGAACGACTTATTGACATCGATACTCTGATGCTCGGGTTTCTCAACTACGACAATCATTTGTGACAGGGCATCGTTCGTCAGCTTCATCATGAAGTGAATGTGTTCATACTGCTTCTCTGTAAAATCCTGATTTGTCTGTCGCTTCCGGGTGATGGTACGTGCCAGGTTATAACAACTGTCGCCGATGCTTTCAATCTCGGTTACCTCACGGAGCATGGCACGTATCTGGAGCTTACTTTCCGAACTTAATCGTCCCTCGGACACTTGATTCAGGTAATTGGCTATCTCCAGCTCCATGTTATCGCTGATATTCTCATACTTTTCAATCCGGCTGAATAATTTATTGAAGTCGTCATCTTTCTCCGTATGCAGCAGATCCTGCACCATGCCGAACATACGGTGAATACGTTCGGAGAACAAATGGATTTCCTTGCGGGCCTGAAGTATCGAAAGTTCGGCCGTGGAAAGCATGCCACCGGTAATGAAACGCAAACGCGGCTCTTCATCTTCTTCTTTCGGACGAATAATGGCACACACGGTACGTTCAATCAGTTTCACTCCCCAAATCAGCAGGCAGACGTTACATATATTAAAGATAGAGTGGAAAGCAGACAACTTATAAGAGATGGCTACCTCGGCACTTCCCGGATGGAAGAAGGTATCCACCACCCAATTGACAAATACCATAAAGGGATGAAAAATAATCAATACCCAAATCACACCGAAAACGTTGAAAACGAAATGGGCCAAAGCAGCTCGCTTCGCTTGCGAATTGGCTGTCAAGGCAGCCAGGTTTGCTGTAATCGTGGTTCCGATATTCTCACCCAGCACCAATGCAGCACCAAGCTCCAGGCTGATCCATCCGTTGGCGCACATAATTAAAGTGATAGCCATCGTTGCGGCAGACGCCTGCACGATCATTGTGAGAATAGTACCGATAAATAGAAAGAGCAGAACGGAGAAGAATCCCATATCGGTATAGTTTTGCACGAAAGCAAGCATTTCCGGATTGGCATTCAGGTCGGGCGCGTTTGCTTTAAGATACGAAAGCCCCATAAAGAGGAAAGAAAAACCAAAAATGAATTCACCGACAGACTTACGGTTACTTTTACCGGAAAAAATAAGGGGAAGGGCAATGGCTAAAAGAGGGAGGGCAAAAGCAGCCATATCAACTTTAAACCCAAAAATGGAAATGATCCAGGCGGTGACTGTCGTACCGATATTGGCACCCATTATCACACTAATGGACTCGGCCAAAGTCAGCAAACCGGCATTTACAAAACTGACCACCATCACCGTCGTTGCCGAAGAAGACTGGATAAGGGCGGTGATCAACACTCCTGTTAAAACTCCCGTTACCCGGTTCGTGGTCATTGCTGTCAGGATTCCTCGCAATCTGTCACCTGCGACTTTCTGTAAGCCCTCGCTCATGATTTTCATTCCATAAAGAAAAAGTCCTAATGAGCCAATGAGCTTTAAAAAATCATAAAAAGAATATTCCATCTATAATTATTTTAGTGGTTGTTTGTCTTCTTAGCAATTATGTGATATATTTATCCGTACTATTCACCCCTAAACGACGTGAAATGAAACAGATGTTACAAATATATTGCAAAAATAATAATATTTCTAAAGAATTCCCTATTGGAAGCTCACTTTTGGATATTTATTACGGTTTCAATCTTAATTTTCCTTATCAGGTAGTCAGTGCTAAAGTAAATAATCGTTCTGAAGGACTCAACTTTCGTGTATATAATAATAAGGATGTAGAGTTTCTGGATGTAAGAGATTCTTCGGGGATGCGCACATATGTACGTTCTCTTTGTTTTGTACTCTACAAGGCAGTCAGCGAACTCTTTCCGAATGGCAAACTTTTTGTAGAGCACCCCGTATCCAAGGGATACTTCTGCAATTTGCGCATCGGCCGGGCCATCACTCTGGAGGATGTGTCGCAAATAAAGAAACGCATGCAGGAAATCATTACGGAGAATATCACTTACCACCGTATCGAATGCCACACCACTGAAGCCGTACGTGTGTTCAGCGAGCGGGGCATGAATGATAAAGTGAAACTGCTTGAGTCCTCCGGCTCCATCTATACCTATTATTATACTTTGGGTGGCACCGCGGACTATTATTATGGTAATTTACTCCCAAGTACGGGATTTATTCATCTGTTCGACCTCGTTAAGTATTATGACGGACTGTTGCTGCGTATTCCCAACAAAGAAAACCCGACTGTACTGGAAGAGGTAGTGAAACAAGAGAAGATGCTTGATGTCTTCAAAGAGCATTTGCGCTGGAACTACATTATGGGGCTGAACAATGTGGGAGATTTCAACATAGCCTGCGAAGAAGGACATGCCACCGACCTGATAAATGTGGCAGAAGCATTGCAGGAAAAGAAAATAGCACAAATAGCCGACAGCATCTTCCACCGGGGAGAAAACGGGAACCGTGTAAAACTGGTATTGATCTCCGGACCGTCATCATCCGGCAAAACCACCTTCAGCAAGCGGCTCTCCATCCAGCTGATGACAAACGGGCTAAAGCCCTATCCCATCTCACTGGACAACTACTTTGTAGACCGGGAAGAAACCCCATTGGATGAAAACGGCAATTATGATTATGAATCGCTCTATGCCCTCGACCTGGAATTATTCAACGCGCAACTGCAAGCTCTGCTGCGTGGTGAGGAAGTAGAACTGCCCCGCTACAACTTCATGCTGGGAAAGAAAGAATATAAAGGTGACAAACTGCGGATTGACGAACATACGGTATTGATTCTTGAAGGGATTCATGCCCTGAACCCGGAGCTCACCCCGCAAATCCCGGCAGAGAGTAAATATAAAATCTATGTATCTGCTCTGACAACCATCTCCCTGGACGACCATAACTGGATTCCGACCACGGACAACCGGCTTTTACGCCGCATTATCCGTGACTTCAACTATCGTGGCTATTCTGCGCAGGAAACCATTTCGCGCTGGCCCAGCGTGCGTGCCGGAGAAGACAAGTGGATTTTCCCCTACCAGGAGAATGCCGACGTGATGTTCAACTCTGCCCTGTTATTTGAATTTGCCGTGCTCCGCTGCCATGCCGAACCCATCTTGACCAGCGTGCCACGTAACTGCCCGGAATATGCCGAAGCATACCGGTTGCTGAAGTTTATCAAATATTTCACTCCGGTACAGGATAAGGAGATTCCTCCGACCTCACTTCTTAGAGAGTTCCTGGGAGGAAGCAGCTTCAAATATTAAAAAGACACATCCCAATCTTTTCAGACATAGACTTTACAAATACAACTCCGGAAGAGAGTAATATTTGTAAAATCTATGCTTGAGTTATCAAATACTATCCACCACCCCATCAGCCGGCAATGCCTGTCATAACTCTCAGAGGAAGAATTGAGGAAGAAATGAAAAATAAAAGGGGTAAGTGAGAGGTTCTTACAAAGATTTTTTAACTTTGTCACTGTTTAAAACCATATCGTATGAAAATATCGACTTTAATCCTGACCATCCTCGTTTGTTTTAGCACAATCGTCGATGCACAAGGCACACAAAACAGAGCAAATGAACTGATGAAACAAGCGCAAAGCAGTCTGGAACAAAAAGAATATACCAAAGCGCGTTATCTTTTCATCCAAGCCTATGGCGCCTTCGCGGCACAAGAAAACTATCCGAAAGCCGTGGAATGTGGAATTCAGGGAGCTGCTCTTTACCATCGTGAGAATTATTATAAAGAAGCATTCGACCTCTGCAGGGGAATGGAACAGTTAGTCTGGGCGGGCGAACAAAAGGAGCAGAAGCAATTCTATCCGTTGCGCTTTCAAATCACCAAAGAGAGATTACAAATGTATATCGGGCTGAAGAATGCCGCACAAGCCAAAGCACAGTTGGACAAACTGGCGGAAACCGCCGGCCAGGCAAAGAACGATTCGCTAAGTGAGAACCTCCTGTACACGCAGGCAAACTATTACTACACTTTCGGCCAAAACGCACAAGGGGACGCCTGCTTCCGGAAATTGATTAATCAATACAAAGCCCAGAAGAACTACGAAAAGGTAAACGAATGCTATAAGAACCTGATTGCCATCGGCCGTAAGTCAAACAATGCCTCCTTGGTGGCCCGCACGTACGAGAACTTCATTGTCTGGACCGACTCGGTGAAAGCGCTGACAGCACAAGATGAACTGAACGTGTTGAAACGCAAATATGACGAAAGCCAGCAGATCATTCAGGAAAAAGACGATACGCTGTCCGGAAAACAGTATATGATTGTCGGGCTATGTACGCTTGTCGTCATCCTGATAGCCGGACTGATCTTCGTTGCCATCGTGCTGCTCCGCTTCATTGCCGGAAACCGCAAACTGAAGAAGAGCGTACAGATAGCCAATGAACACAACGAACTGAAAACAAAGTTCATCCAGAACATCTCCGCACAAATGGAACCAACGCTGGATACACTGGCCGCTTCTGCTGCCGAACTATCGGGCAAGGCGCCTCAACAGGCACAACAGATGCAGGGACAGGTAGCCGCCCTGAAGAAGTTCAGTAACGACATACAGGAGCTTTCTACACTGGAGAACTCCCTGACCGAGCCTTACGAGATGAAGGAGATCAACGTAAATACTTTCTGCGAAGCTACCATGGATAAGGTGAAAGAGCTGGTGCAACCTGAAGTGTCGACCGTAGTGAATGCCGCCAAACTCCAGATCAAGACCAACCCGGAACAACTGGAACGGATACTGATTCACCTGCTGAAGAATGCGGCGGAATATACCGAAAGCGGAAAGATCTTCCTCGACTTCAAGAAGAGAGGTGCGCATACGCATCAGTTCATCATCTCGGATACCGGCACGGGTATTCCTGCCGAAAAACAAGAGAACCTGTTCAAACCTTTCACGGAGATTAAAGACCTGACGGAAGGAGACGGACTGGGACTGCCTATCTGTGCCCTGATAGCTACCAAGATGAACGGAAGCCTGACATTGGACACAAGCTACACCAAAGGAAGCCGGTTCGTACTCGAGCTGCACACATAATAAAAAACAACAGAGGGCTTTTGATGCAGCCCTCTGTTGTTTTTACGCCTATCGAATCGGAGCCTGTCATTAAACTGTAAGTTCCAACAACACTTCTCCTTGGGTGTTGAGTACCTTCACTTTAAGCACATCTTTCTTTTTCTCAATCACCATCACCGTTGCGCTTTTCATGCTATAACCACCGCCGATAATGACCGGGAAGTTATTGCCAAGACTACCTTTGGGGTGATAAGCGTATTCATGTGTATGCGCATTCAGACAGACATTGAAGGGAGCTTTCTCCAGGAGTTTCCCCCAAAGTCCCGAACACAGGTTCTCGTAATCATTGCCATAAAGCGGGATGTGATGAATCAGAATCCGCTTGCCGGCCTTCCTGAACTCTTTGGAAGCGAGTTCTTTCTTGAGGAATCCCACCTGGTCATTACGCAACTTCGTAAAGTCGTTCAATCCGTAATAGACCCAATGGTCGTCGGGTTTATCTTCACCGCAGTCGAGCATTACGATGCGCGTGTCTCCCCAGTTGAAGGCTCCGTAAGTCTTATCGCCCACATAGTCGAACAGGCTGTGCAGCCCGACCGAATACGCATTCCGGATTTCATGGTTGCCCCGCATGAAGAAAACAGGAACGCGGTCACCCTCCACTCCTTCGGTCAGTTCGCTGATGAAGGCCGTTGCCTGATCGTGGTTGGCGGGATCGTCCACGCAATCACCGTTGAAGACTACGAAATCATAGTCCACCCCCTTGATCTGGCTGCACAACGCCTGAAAGGTTTTTGACTGCTTGTGCAGGTCATTGAAGACGACGGCCGTGAAGCTGTCTCCACCATCGGCCGGCAAGGTAAATTCTTTAAGCTCTGTACGGGCAGTATTACCAAATACTTTTTTGTAAGCCTGGTAAAGCAGAATCTCCTGCGAACAAGCCCGATAGTAATACTTCTGTCCGGGTTGCAAACTGTCGAGGCGAATCTTATGGAGAGTGTTGCCGCAAACGACTTGCCCGTCGAGAAGAGTACGTGCCCGCTTCAGGTTTGAGGGGTCTGTGCCATATTCCACCCAGCAATAAGCCGGCACGTTGGTTTGCCACATTACGGTGATTCCGCCTCCGACCGGGTTTTGCAGATAGGGTTTGGTGCGGCAGATGCGGTCTTCGGGCACTGCCATCCGCACTTCCACCAACAACGGGCGGTGATCGGACGCCAACGGTTCGTCGATAACCCGGGCGGAATTAACAACGAAAGTAGGTTTTTCCTGTTTAAGCGCAATCAGGTAATCCAACGTCTCCTTCGGTTCGGAAGCGGGATAAGTAGGTTGCTTGGGGTTGGAAAGTACCTGGAAGGTATTCTTCAGTTCTTTGATGAAACCGGAACCGGCATCGGAATTGAAGTCGCCGGCAAGGAAGAAGGGCTTTTCGGCAGAAGTGGCAACCGATTTCAGGATCTCGAGCGACTTCATCCGGTCTTCTTCCGTCAGAGAGAGATGCGTGCAGCCAAAGATGTATTCGGGAAACTCGGCAACAATCAGCGTCCGCGCCTCTTCACGTCCCGGCAAAGCAAAGGTTTGCAGGCGCAACGGAGCTTCTTTTGCGAGCAGGCCGATTCCGTATTTTCCCCCGTCATAATCGATGGCAGGAGCGAAGTAGGGATGCAGCTGAGTGCGTTCCGCCAGTTCCCGGAGGACATCCGTCCCATTGCTCCGGGCGGTCATGCTGTCCAGTTCCTGAACAGCAACGACATCCGGACGGGCATTGTTGATCACATTGGCTACACGCTGGTAGTTGCAGCTATTGTCCATGCCTCTGGCATTGCGGACGTTGTAGGTCATCAGCCGCAGGACATCCCCGGCCTGGGCCGACAGCACAAAGAGTGCAGAGAATAAGAGTAATACAAGTTTTTTCATGGGTCTGTTTGTTTATCGGGTTTTATTTATTTGCTTTTATACACGAGTGTCCGTCCGTCCACCGCCCCATACTCTATCATCAGCTGACGGAAAGCGGCATAATCGGCCGGACGGATTATTTGTTTTTTCAGTTTCAGGCTCCGGACCACCCGCGTCTGTCCGCCTTCGGGGAGGATGGAAATGATTAGCGTGCCTACGGCGTTGTCTATCTTCTTCTCCATCGCCGGAGTAGCCAGCCGCATGCCCTCGGGAGTCTCTGCCAGATAGGTGAAAGTCTCGTCCGCCGCTCCGGGCAACAAAAGGTTGGAGGTGCGCCTGCTGTTATAGCGGACATACTGAGAATTGGCGAGGCTTCCCCGCTCTGCCGGGAGTGTGAAGACCAGATATCCGTCTTTGACTTTCGCCTTATCGGGCTGCAAGGTATATTCCTTATTGAGAACGGCGGACGGAAGATTCAGTTCAAACGGCTGTGTCAGCATGGCCACGTAGGCATGATCTTTCTGCCAGGAGACGGCGGAGGGGGTTTTGCCTTTCAGGGACAGGGCTTGCTGCCTGCCTCCGGCTTCGGTCCACACAAACAGTTCGCGGATGCTGCCCATCCCCAAAGATGCGGTGTTCGCGGACGGAACGCAGACCGCCCCGATCTCGGCTTTCAGGCCGGCAGCCCTCAGGACCGCAGCCAGCAGATTCGCTTTCTCGGCCTCGGTGGCGTAGGCCGAACGGAGCACCTCGGCAGTGGGACGGATGCGATAAGCGGTTTCGCTCAACGGGAGAGGTGAGTAATAAAGATTGTCGATCACATAGCTCTGTAAGGCTTTCACTTTCTCTTCATCGCTCTTCGTGCCGGCAGTCAGTTTTCCGGCAAGGGTGCGAAGCCGGGCATCCGCCTCCCGCTCCCACTGTGCGGAGAGGAACGCCATCGGTTTCTGTTCCGTCGTAGCGGTCAGCAAAGGCAGCTCACCGCCGATCACCGACACTTGCGGTTCGCGGCTGAGGGCAGGGAGGTTTTTCAGTACCCAGCTGACCTGCTTCATGCCTTCTTTCTCGGTGACGAGAGGTTTCGACTTCAGGTTGTCGAGTGCATATTCCAGCCGTTGTCCTTGGGGAACGGTAATGCTGATTTCGTACTCTTTCACCGGAGAAGACTGTTCCAACTGACGGCAGACGTTGATTTCCGGCAGATATCCGGGCTTGCTCGTGATGGAGTAATCCAGATAAACGGTAGCACCTAATTCCAGCCCGGTGTGCACCACTACCATCTCCCGCAGAGCGTTGAATGCCGGGGCATTGGCTGCCGCCGCAGGAAGAACTTCGACAAAAGCATTATCGGGTGTCTTCACGATGTTCCCGTCTTTCTGCCGGGTATACGATTCGTGGATCTCCAAGGTCTGATAACGGGGATCGTACGTAATGAACGACTCACCATAGGTGCGGTTCATGGCTGTATGGGTATACAGTGTCAGGACTTTCATGTGACGATAGACCTGCGAACCATCGGCCCGCAACGTCCAGCTTTCTTTTATTTTCTTGAATTCCGCTTCCTGACCGGCGACCGGAAGAACCAGCGCAAACAGGCAAAGGAGCAGAAGGGTATGTATTTTTGTCATGTGACGGCAATCTTTTTAAGGTTTAACAATCAAATAATCCGCGAAGCTCTTGTAGGCATTCACCGCCGAACGGAATCCTTCCCAGTCGGCAGCCCGGTATATGCGCTTCTTCAGGGCAAGTTTCTGCTTCAGCACCAGCTTGTTGCCATCCTGCCGCAACGACCCCTCAAAGTCGGCTGCCGGGCTGGTCCTCTGTTCGCTCCGCGACTGTCCCGCCAAGCGGTATCCCCGGGGTAAAGTAATCACCTCGTCCAGCTCCACCAGACGTGAACAAGCGTCACGGAAGCCATACCGGCGGGTTTCCAAATCGGTGTCGATGCGCAGGAACGAGAGAACACTGGTATAGAGATTGTTCATCACCATCGGTTTCAGCAACAGTTCGCCGTCGCCCGCAAGCGCATAATCGGGGATCTCGTAACGGAACGTGATGCGGATAGGTCCCGCCTGATAATCTTTCGGCGCACTTCCGTAATCTACTTTCAACATGCGGGCCCGGGGGGAAACACTGAGCAACTGGCTTTCCATCGTGCTTTGCCATTCGGTCTGCCATCCTTGGGTGAAGATGCGGCGGATGCTGCTGTCCGACTGTCCCTCGGCAGTGATCGAGAACGTGCCCCGCAGCGTTCCCTTCGCGTCCAGTTTATTTTCGGCGACGATGCGCACGTAATGGTTTTCGGGAGCCGACACGGGAGTCAGGCACAAATCGGAACCTCCCGGAATGCCCGGCAGATAGTTCTGTTGCTGTTCGGCGCTGCTCCACAGCTCGCGGCAGAACGGCACCCAGGTAGGATCGAGAGGGATATACATCCCATTCGCCAACTTCACCACTGCCACGCAATGGTTGAAATGATCGGCCGGAATGCTCTCGATGCGGCTTCCCGCCATCGTCATCGCCGGATAAGCCTCGAAACCTGCCATACGCAGGAAGGAGATCAGCGTGCCGGCAATATCCTTGCATACGCCGCAACGGTCGGTGTAGTTCATCTTCGTGTTGTGAAGCGTAAAGCCCTCCCCCTCGCCCATGCTGATACCGGCGTAGCGGATATTGTCGGCCACCCAATGCGTCAGCACGGCGATCTTTTCCATCTCCGTCTTTTTACCTTTTATGAGTTCGTTCACCTTCTGCTGCGCTTCGGGCAGGGCGTCGAAACTGCCGTATGCCTCGTTCAGGTCATGAAACCAGAGCGATTTATCTTCCCATCTCGGCGTGGAAGACATCATCAGCTTCGGAGCTTCATCAAAAAGATCGACCATGTTCGGTTCACGCCCGAAAGGGAGCACCTCGTTCTTGGCAAAGGTATACACCTTGCGTCCGTCTTCGTAACGCATCGACGAGGCGCAGGCCCCGTTATAGAACTGGAACTGGAGTTCCTTCTCCATCGGCATACTGACGGTGTACACTTTGCGCCGCGTAGGCTGGTCCACCCAGAAGGGAACGATGTCATAGAACTGTCCCCGCATGGGCGGGATGAATCGCGTGTCATCGTCCTCTCCCCCGGCCAGCAGGGCATAAGTGAATCCTTTTTTACTGATTTCGTAAGAGACGGTATCGCCCGGTTCCAGGCTTCCGAGTTCGATCATAATCTGGCGGGCTCCCCAGTAGATGGCCCGTGCGGGAGCGGCATAATCGCAGGTTTTCGTTACGTCCACCTGCACTGTTTCGCCATTGGCACGTTGCAAGGTGACCTGCTTGAAACGGGCAAATGCCGTCAGCGGATCGTAATCATACTTGATCACATGATTGTTTACTGCCCCTTTGGGGGTCTGCACTCTAAAGGACCGGTACACAGCGAAACTACCTGAGCCATTGGGCTCTACAGTCACCGCGGTACTGTCCAGCAGGGTCACGCAGTCTGCCTGGCTCCATGCATCCTGCCCGGCAGTCGGGAGGCACATCAGCAGCGAGAAGGTACAACATGAAGCTGCCCGGAGGACATTGCTTATTTTACGCATAGTTTATGAATTGAATAATTTGTGAATGGTTTTCATTATTTTCTGTCTGCAACAGACAAAAGTAGTACATCGATGGATAAAAACAAAAGGTATCAGGAGAAGTATTTGAAAATAAAGTATCGGACGGTAGAAGGGACGCTTTACATCTGTTCATTTTTAATACTAAAACCGAGAAAAGAAGGTTATAAAATTATATTACTAAAAACAAAAAAGAGGTGTTTTGACCCCTTAAAATCATCGCTTAAGCGATGATTTTTCATCGCTTAGGCGATGTTTCGTCATCGCCTAAGAAACGACATATCGACTCTCGGAAGAAATTTTCGCCAAAAAAGCTATTTGTAATAAAAAAGCCGCTGTTTCCAGCGGCTTATCTAAAGTTACATGTGAAATATTTTATACTGATTACGCAGTGGGATCGTCCACGATTTCACCGCTTGGATCCTTTTCTTTAATTACATCATTTGTATTGGTCATCAAAACACTCCGGGTCAGTGTGCATCGGCTTAATACCAAGTCAGCTTCTTCCTTAGAAGAAAAGCGCAGATTGATAGACTTTATCTGCGATGCTTTTGCCTCATCAAGTGTTTTTACTCCACTGCTGTTCACCGTCAGATTAAAAGAGCCCAAATGTGGAATTTCCACGCTCTGCCCGTCTTTCAGGAAATTGGTAATCGCTGCTCCCAACTTGGAAAGCACAGCCAGGCATAAGGCATCTTGAACTCCGGATATCTGACTCAGATAATTGACTAATGTTTCCTGATCTACCACGCCTCTGTTCTTCAAGACACAATAATATAGTTTTTCAGAATCTTTATTTGCCACATCACTATTTCGTAACGCCAAGTTATAGTATAGTCCACCCATGATTTTAAGATTTTAGAAAGGTTGTTAATAGAAAATTGTTAATGTCCTCCAAAGGTATTTAGTTAAATTTAAAAAAGCAATTCTTTTCTTTGTTTTTTTTTAAGAACCGGGCAAAAAAGAGGATTGCCCGGATTCACATCCAGGCAATCGGCAAACAATAGAATCATTAATTTGAAGAAGGTTCAAATTAAATCTTAAAACTTAAATCCGTCACCTGGATTCACATCTTAGTAGCGGTAATATTATGAAAAAAAAAAAAAATTAAACTATATCTGCTTTTGATATGTATAAAGTGTTATCTGTTTCTTTTTCTTAGACGGAGGACCTCTGTTTCAACAATCGTTTTTATTTGCAGAAAACAGATTCCTTAAATCTTTAACAAAGGTATTTTATTCAAACTGGAAAAGCAACTCTTTTCCTTCTTTTTTTAAGAACCGGCAAAAAAAAGATTGCCCGGATTCGCATCCGGCCAATCTGCAATATTAACTTAAATCTATTGTCATGCTCAGATCGCTATCTGAACCAGTCTATAAAAAGTAAATTACTTGGATTCACATCTTAGCAATATTACTGGCTATGAAAAATGTGTTATTAAAGCACGTACAAAGGTATCCTGTTCGAGCCGGGAAAGCAACTCTTTTCTTTCTTTTTTTTTAAAACCGGCAAAAAAAAAGATTGCCCGGATTCACATCCGGACAATCCCAACATTAACACAAATTAAAATCACAATCGGATTTTCATCCGAGTAAATAAAATAAAACGTGCATCACCTGGATTCACATCTTAGCAATGCTACAATGAAAAAAAAATTATCTTAGCGCTTCCACCTCGTCCGGTGTCAGCGGAATCTTCTTTCCTAAACGGCGGGCCCCCGTTTCCGTAATCAGATAATCCTCTTCGTTACGAATGCCCCCGAAGTCCTTGTACGTCTCCACTTTATCGTAATTGATAAAGTCGGTAAACTTCTTCTGTCCCTTCCACAAGTCTATCAGTTCGGGGATGAAATAAATACCCGGCTCAACGGTATGCACAAAGCCCGGTTCCAACGGTATGGCGAGACGCTGCGACTTACGGCCGAACTGCGTGCTCTTGGGCTGTCCGTTGTAGCCCACCCAGAGTTCGCCCAGGTTCTCCATATCGTGCACGTCGAGCCCCATCATGTGCCCTAATCCGTGAGGATAGAACAGGGCATGCGCACCTTCACGTACGGCGTCTTCGGCATTTCCCTTCATCAGTCCGAGTCCTTTCAGGCCTTCGACCATCACGCGTGCCGACAAATCGTACACGTCCATATAAGGAATGCCCGGACGGAGTGCTTTCACCGACTCCAGATGCATGGCATTCTGTATCTCGTAAACCTCGCGCTGCCGCTGCGTGAACTTCTTATCGGCAGGGATGGTGGACGACATGTCGCCGGCATATCCCATCTCCGTCTCGGCACCGGCATCGATCAGGAACAGATCGCCCGGCTTCACCGTGTTGCCATGATAGTGGTTGTGAAGTGTCTGTCCGTTCACCGTAGCGATGGTAGCGAACGAAAGTTCGGCTTCATTGGCCTGCGCCACGGCTTGCATGGCAGCTGCTATTTCACACTCCACCATCCCGGGGCGCAGCATCTGCATGGCAATAAGGTGCATATCTGCCGTGATGTCACAAGCCTTCTCGATTTCGACAACCTCCTCGGCCGACTTGTAACTCCGCTGCGCGATCACCGCGCGGATAAAGGGTACCGACCCTTCCTGGCGTGCGGGAGGCACTCCCAGCCAGTCCATCAGTTTCAGCTTATGCTCGGCACGGTAAGGAGGCAGGTAATGGATGGCCTGGCCCTTTTGCACCGCCTTGTGCAGATAGCCGATGATGTCCGCCGAAGGCATGGTGATGCTGACTCCCACCCGCTGGCTCTTCTCCTTCAGCGTCGGCTGTGTACCCATCCACACGATGTGATCGATGGTAAGCTCGTCGCCAAATATAATTTCCTTATCTTCATCAATGTCGATTATAGCAGAAAGTCCGGCAAACGAAAGGCCGAAGTAATAAAGAAAGGTGGAATCCTGACGATAGCGGAACGTATTGTCCTCGTAGTTCAACCCGCACTCGTCGTTACCCAAAAACAACAATACTCCGGAGCCTAATGTTTTTTTCAGCAGGGCTCTGCGCTGCATATATGTCTCTTTGCTGAACATAATGGTATGTATTTAAGTTATGAAGGCAAAGATATAAACAAAGGATGAATTGGCAAAGAAGATGGAAAGCTTTAATTCCGCCGCCTTCTCCGCCCGTTTCCTCCTTTAACTCCTTTTATCGGATAAATCATTTCGCTATATCGAACAATTCATTACTTTTGTAGCGAGAAACAAAAAAAACGTAAAGCATTCAACGTATGGCACAAGGTTCCCGTCAGATACAATCGCAGGCGCAGCAGCAGATACAAACGCTCTCACCGCAGCAAATTCTGGTAGTGAAGCTACTGGAGCTACCGGCTGTGGAACTGGAAGACCGTGTACATGCCGAACTGCTGGAGAATCCCGCCCTTGAAGAAGGCAAAGAAGAAAACGCCTCCGACGAAATCACCCCTGCCGAAACCGCCGAAGGGGAAGCAGAAGGCGATACGGACTATGATTCTCTGAGCGACTATCTGACCGAAGATGACATCCCCGACTATAAACTCCAGGAAAACAACCGCTCCAAAGGCGAGCAGGCGGAAGAGATCCCATTCTCGGACGCCACGTCATTCTACGAAATCCTGAGAGAGCAACTGGGCGAACGCGACCTGACCGAACATCAGCGCGAACTGGCAGAATACCTGATCGGTTCGCTGGACGATGACGGCCTGCTCCGCAAGTCGCTCGAAAGCATCGGCGACGAACTGGCCATCTATGCCGGCATCAACGCGACGGAAGAAGAACTGGAACAAGCCCTGAAAATCGTACAGGACTTCGACCCTCCCGGCCTCGGCGCACGCAGCCTGCAAGAATGCCTGCTGATCCAGATCCGCCGGAAAAAACAACCGCATACCGCGGACCCCCTGTTAGCAACGGAAGAAGAGATCATCAGCGAGTGCTACGAAGAATTCACCCGGAAGCATTGGGAGAAGATCATCAGGAAGCTCGGACTGGACGAAGAGTACTTCTACAAGGCACTCGAAGAGATCACCAAGCTCAATCCGCGCCCGGGTGCGTCATTGGGTGAAGCCATCGGACGGAACCTGCAACAGATCGTCCCCGACTTCATCGTCGATACCTACGACGACGGAACCATCAACATCAGCCTCAACAACCGGAACCTGCCGGAACTGCGCATGAGCCGCGACTTCACCGAGATGGTGGAGGAACATACGAAGAACAAGGCCAACCAGTCCAAAGAATCGAAAGAGGCCATGATGTTCCTCAAACAGAAGATGGATGCCGCGCAAGGCTTCATCGACGCGGTGAAGCAACGCCAGAATACGCTGATGACCACCATGCAGGCCATCATCGACCTGCAACGCCCCTTCTTCCTCGAAGGCGACGAGTCGCTGCTCCGCCCGATGATCCTCAAAGACGTGGCCGAACGTACGGGACTCGACATATCGACCATCTCGCGCGTGAGCAACAGCAAATATGTACAGACCAACTACGGCATCTATCCCCTGAAGTTCTTCTTCAGCGACGGATATACCACCGGAGACGGCGAAGAGATGTCGGTACGTGAGATACGGAAAATCCTCAAAGAATGCATCGACGGCGAGGACAAAAAGAAACCGCTGACCGACGATGAACTGGCCGAAATACTGAAAGAAAAAGGATACCCCATCGCACGCCGGACGGTGGCCAAGTACCGCCAGCAACTCAACATCCCGGTGGCGAGACTGAGAAAATAAAAAAGCATAATCAAAAAGAACAAAACCCAATGGCTGAAGAAGAGAAGACAGAGCAACATATCATAGCTGACAGGACACTGATCCGTACGGCCAAAATCATTTCGGGAATACTGACTCCATTCTCTATCCCCTTTCTGGCCTTCCTCGTATTGTTCCTGTTCTCTTACCTGCGCATCATGCCGTTGCAGTACAAACTCATCGTATTGGGCATTGTCTACTGCTTCACCATCCTGATGCCCACCATGACCATCTTCCTGTTCCGCAAAGTGAACGGCTTTGCCCGCCAGGACCTGAGCGACCGCAAGAAACGCTATGTGCCGATCCTGCTCACCATCATCTCCTACGTCTTCTGCCTGATGATGATGCACAAACTGAACATCCCCTGGTATATGACAGGCATCATACTGGCCTCGCTGGTCGTGCTGGTCATCTGCATCTTTGTCAACCTGAAGTGGAAGCTGAGTGAACACATGGCAGGCATGGGCGGTATCGTAGGCGGACTGGTCTCGTTCAGTGCGCTCTTCAGCTACAACCCGGTGTGGTGGCTCTGCCTCTTCATCCTCATAGCAGGGATATTAGGCTCGGCACGCATCATCCTGCAACATCACACGCTGGGCGAAGTCCTTGCCGGCTTTACCGTCGGTTTCGTCTGCTCGCTGCTGGTGCTCCACCCGCTCAGCAACGTATTGTTCCGTATATTTTTATTTTAAACATAGTATCAATCCTAAAAACTAATCATTATGAACTTCCCACAGAATGTAAAGTACACCAACGAACATGAATGGATCCGCCTTGAGGGCGACACAGCTTATGTAGGTATCACCGACTATGCACAGGAACAACTGGGCGACATCGTATTTGTCGACATTCCTACCGAAGGTGAAACCCTGGAAGCCAACGAAGTGTTCGGTACCATCGAAGTAGTAAAGACCATCTCCGACCTCTTCCTGCCCGTTGCAGGCGAAGTACTGGAACAAAACCCCGCACTGGAAGAAAACCCCGAGCTGGTGAATAAAGACCCATACGGCGAAGGCTGGCTCATCAAAATGAAACCTGCCAATGCTGCCGACCTTGACAACCTGCTGAATGCAGAAAGTTACAAGGCATTGGTGAACGAATAAAGATTTAAAGCAGAGACGAATCGGGTTCACCACAGATTACACAGATTAACACAGAACTTTTAATCTTAAATATTAACGAGATAAATCAGAATCTGTGCCAATCTGTGTAATCTGTGGTGAACCTCTAAGCCATGCAAGTCTAAAGAAAGAAAACATTTAGCGTATAATTAAAACAATATGACCCCAATTGTAAGCATCATCATGGGTAGCACTTCCGACCTTCCAGTTATGGAGAAGGCCGCTCAGTTGCTCAATGACCTTCACGTGCCGTTCGAAATGAACGCGCTTTCGGCTCACCGCACTCCCGAAGCTGTGGAAGAGTTTGCCAAGAATGCCCGCTCACGCGGCATTAAAGTAATAATCGCCGCTGCCGGCATGGCCGCCCACCTGCCGGGCGTGATTGCCGCCTCCACCTCGCTGCCGGTAATCGGTGTACCTATCAAGTCGTCTCTCGACGGAATGGATGCGCTTCTGGCCATCGTACAGATGCCTCCGGGAATCCCTGTGGCAACCGTAGGCATCAACGGAGCATTGAACGCTGCCATCCTTGCCGTACAAATGCTTTCATTGGAAAACAAAGAACTCGAAACGAAATTCATTGCCTATAAGGAGGGGCTGAAAAAGAAGATCGTAAAAGCTAATGAAGAGCTGAAAGAGATCAAATACGAGTTTAAAACAAACTGAGAAGATTTATGACGGACGATTTACCGTTTACGGTTACGGGAGAAGGCGGAACTCTTTTCACCACAGATTACACAGATTTTCACAAATTATCAATATGGATAATCAATGGTTTAAATTCACTCAGTGTTACTCTGTGTCCTCTGTGGTGAGTTTCGACACTCCTCTCGTAAGCAGTAAATCGTCCGGTCGTAAAGCGACTCCAATTACATACAACAAAATGGATTTATTCAACTACTCCCGGCGGGAAACTTCGGAAGTGAACATCGGGGCTGCTCCGTTGGGAGGCTCCAACCCTATCCGAATCCAGTCGATGACCAATACCGCCACGCAGGACACCGAAGCTTGTGTGGCTCAGGCAAAGCGCATCGTAGATGCCGGCGGAGAGTACGTCCGCCTCACCACACAAGGGGTGAAAGAAGCCGAAAACCTGATGAACATCAACATCGGACTGCGCAGTGACGGATACATGGTTCCGCTTGTGGCCGATGTACACTTCAGCCCGAAGGTAGCCGACGTGGCAGCCCGATATGCGGAGAAAGTACGCATCAATCCGGGCAACTACGTAGACCCGGGACGCACGTTCAAGCAACTGGAATACACCGACGAGGAGTATGCCGCCGAACTGCAGAAGATACGCGACCGCTTCGTTCCCTTCCTCAATATCTGCAAAGAAAATCATACGGCCATACGCATCGGCGTGAACCACGGTTCACTGTCCGACCGCATCATGTCCCGCTATGGCGACACACCCGAAGGTATGGTAGAGTCGTGCATGGAATTCCTGCGCATCTGCGTGGACGAGAAGTTCACGGATGTCGTAATCTCGATCAAGGCCTCCAACACAGTGGTAATGGTGAAAACCGTACGCTTGCTGGTGGCCGTGATGGAACAGGAAGGCATGGCATTCCCGCTTCACCTGGGTGTGACGGAAGCTGGCGACGGAGAAGACGGACGCATCAAATCGGCCTTGGGCATCGGTGCTTTATTGTCCGACGGAATGGGCGACACCATCCGCGTCTCACTGAGTGAGGAGCCGGAAGCCGAAATTCCCGTGGCACGCAAACTGGTCGACTACATCGTTGGGAGACAGGATCACCCATACATCCCCGGCATGGAGGCACCGGACTTCAACTACCTCTCTCCGACGAGGCGCAAAACGCAACCGGTGCGGAACATTGGCGGCGACCATCTGCCGGTAGTGCTTGCCGACCGCATGGACGGACGGACGGAGACCAACCCGCAATTCACGCCGGATTATATCTACGCCGGACGTGAACTGCCCGAACAGCCGGAAAAAGGTATGCAATACATCCTCGACGCCGACGTGTGGAAAGAAGAACCGGACACGTGGCCCGCTTTCAATTATGCCCAACTGGAGCTGATGGAAACGTGCGCCGCCGGACTGAAGTTCTTCTTCATTCCTTATATGGCACTTACGGACGAGGTAGTGGCCTGCCTGAAACGACATCCCGAAGTAGTGGTGATCTCGCAAAGCAACCACCCTAACCGCGTAGGCGAACATCGTGCGCTGGCCCATCAACTGACGGTGGAAGGGTTGCAGAACCCGGTCATCTTCTTCCAGCACTACTCCGAAAATGCAGCCGAAGATCTGCAAATCAAGGCCGGTGCGGACATGGGAGCACTGATATTCGACGGTCTGTGTGACGGCATTTATCTCTTTAACCAAGGGGAACTGAGCCATGCGGTGATCGACGCTACCGCCTTCGGCATCCTGCAAGCGGGACGCATCCGCACCAGCAAGACGGAGTATATCTCTTGCCCGGGATGCGGACGGACACTGTTCAACCTGCAAAGTACGATTGCCCGTGTCAAAGCAGCCACCTCACACCTGAAGGGACTGAAAATAGGCATCATGGGATGTATCGTCAACGGACCCGGTGAGATGGCGGATGCCGACTATGGCTACGTGGGTGCCGGCCGTGGCAAGGTAAGCCTTTACAAACGGAAGGAGTGCATCGAGAAGAATATTCCCGAAGAAGAAGCCGTGGAAAAACTGATCGAACTGATTAAGGCAAACGGTGACTACGAAGAGAAGGCTTAATCCTGATCGTCTCCCAAAGAAGACAGTTAGTCCCGCCGACGAATAAGTAATCAACAGAAAGAAAGCACCACGGATTAAGAAAGGGTGAGCTCCTGGCACCTTACTTCTTTCGGCTGGCAAAGAGCCACTCCATGAATCCGGGATAGTTGAAAGCCGGATTCCAGCTGCCGTGATTGCAACCGGGAAACTCGACGTATTCCACCTCTGCTCCAAGTTTCTTCAACGCTTTATAAGCCTCGCGAGAGCCTTCTACCGGCACTACGTTATCGGCATCCCCATGGAAAATGCGGAAACGGACACTCACGGCATCGGCCAGGCGTCCGGGATTCACCGTGCCGCAAATGGGGACGGCGGCGGCGAATGTATCCGGAAAGCGGATGGCAAGGTCGTACGTCGCCATGCCTCCCATAGAAAGACCCACTACGTAAACGCAGTCACGATCCACCGAAGGCAAATCGAGGTAAGTGTCCAGCAATTCTTTTACCGCACGCAAGACGGGAGTAATCTCCTGTCCCACCGGCATCTCCGAAGGAACGAACGAAGAAGGGCGGGAGGCGTATGCCCAGTAATCCTTCTCCGGACATTGAGGCACGAGGACAAATGCCGGATACTTCTCACGGTTCACGGGGTTGAGAAACATCTGTCCACCGTGTGTCAATTGTTTCTCGTTGTCGCTCCCCCGCTCGCCGGCACCGTGCAGAAAGAGCACCAAAGGATATTGCTGCCCCGGCTTTTCCGACTCCGGACGAAGCAAACGGTAGTTCAGCGAATCTCCCCGGGAGGAGATGAATACTTTTTTCTGATACGCCTCTTGCGAACGGGCACCCACGGTCAGCAGGAAGAGACTGAGGAAGAAAAGAACAAACTGTTTCATGGCTATTCGGGATTATTCTACATATTGGGGTTCGGAGGGTAAAGATACACCATTTTCATTAAAGGCCTCCACGGCGAAATAATAATCCTGGTCGGTGGTCAGAGATTTCATGAGCAACTCGGTGCCGTCGTATACCATCCACGAACTGTACAACTTATCGGGAGCGATGCCCCAGAGCACATTGTACCCCTGCGCACCTTTCACCGGTTCCCAACGGATGGTGATGTCCCGCCGGTCGGCATGCCGGTCAAGGGTCAGTTTGCCGGGACGGCGGGGAGCTTTGCCGGAGCCGAGGCCGAATACGCGCAACTCGGAGATAGCCAGATTCGGAGTGGGTACGTCGATGTTCCTATACCGGACGTAACGCACCGTGGCCGGAGTCTCAAGCTCCACATAGTCATTCGGTGTGTCCTTATAACTGCTTTTGCGGTCAACCAGCGTATTCCAGGTCTCTCCGTCGGTAGAACCCTCGATAACGTAGCGATGGCGCAAGCCGGGAATCCGGCCGTACATATCGCTCTGATAGTCGTGATAGTTCACCTGCACGGCACAAACGCGGGCAGGGTTCTCCAGATCGATCATCACCCACTGACGTTCATCGTTCGCCTCAGCAAGCCAGAAGGTCTTGGTCAGCTCGTCCGTCAGCGCAGCAGGTCCGAATCCGCCTTTCACGGCAGACGCTGTCACCGGTTTGCGGTAAGACAGGAGCATCCATCCCCGGAACCGTCCCCTCTTGCCGGGCACAGCGGGGGCATAACGTGGATAATCTCCGAAACGGGTATCTACGTACATGATGCCGTCTTTATCGAATCCGGCAGGAAACATGCAGAGGCGGCGTTCCCAGTTGACATTGATGGAAAGGGCCATCGAAGCAAAATGCCAGTACGCTCCGCCGGGGCCCTGGACCGTGCTTCCGTGTCCGGCACCGTTCATGTATCCGCCCGGTTTATACGACACGGGGTTGTGTTTCTGATAGGTGTAAGGCCCCATCGGATGATCGGCTACATAAACGCCGTCGGCATAGACATTGAACTCAGTGCCGGGAGCACCGTACTGCATATAATATCTCCCGTTGTGCTTGGTCAGCCACGGACCTTCGATATAACCTCCCAGAACCGTGTCGCTGTGGTTCTCGCCGAAACGTTCCCAACCGTGGCGGGGCATGTCGAGGTTGAAAAGCTCTTTCACCTCTCCTTTGGGAAGAAAGCGGTGATTCTTGTCCAACTCCACTCCCCGGATGGGATAGATATTGGACGATCCCCAGAACATATAGGCCTGACCGTCATCGTCGATAAACAGGTCCGGGTCCTGCAGGTTATGCAAGATGGCGGGGGTGGCTTTCCATTCTCCCCGCTTCGGGTCGTCGGAGTAAAGGATACTCATCGAACCGGACGGATCGCCGGTGACGTAGAGCACAGAGTCTTTGTAGTTATGGGCGGCGGGGGCGTTGCTTCCCTGCGGATACCAGTTTTTGGGAGTGATAAAGTCCCAGTTCAGCAGATCCTTAGAATGCCAGTAGCCATTGGAGCGGGTGACGAACATATAGTATTCGCCGCGGAACCTGACCACCGCCGGATCGGCACCGGAACGGTAAGAGATGTCCTTGTCGGAGTTATAGATCATATATGTATAATCTATGTTCAGCGGATTGCAGTAGGTATCCTGCCGCATATCCTGTGCGGGAGCAAGAGCCGGGGACAGGAAGAAGAGTAAAAGGAGAAATAGCTGTTTCATGGTTGTAACGGTATGTTTTCACCACAGAGTAACACAGAGTCTCACAGAGAAGTTTTTTCTTTTTAGAAATCCCATTAATAAAAAATCAAAACTCTGTGAGACTCTGTGTTACTCCGTGGTGAACCTTTATCTTATTTATTTTGATTCTGAACTGAACCCCAGTCTCTTCAGCCCTCTCTGCACATCGGGATGGCTCATGAACAGTTTCCAGATCAGCCCCGTGCGGTAATTCTCAATCATCACCACAATAGGGCCCTGGTCGATGGCCAGATAAGAAGGTGCAAACCAGTTCTCGGTCAGGTTGAAGGCATCCTTGAAGCCGTATTCTCCCCAAAGGCGGTCGCCCAGCTCTTCGTAAAAGTAACGCATAGCTTCCAGAGAATGTTCCGGGGTATAAGGAATAGAAGAGATGGCCGCGGTCGGAGTGATCACTCCCAGATCGTTCTGCGGGCAATGCGCCGAGTAGCCCAGATGGTTGTCACTTGCCGTCAGTCCCCAGCATTTGCGGCTGTATCCTTTGTACTTCCTCGGGTTGTCGATGCAATAGGCACGGTTGATCAGGGTATGCGCCTTCATCTGCTCACCGTAGTCGGCATAGCGGTCTTTAAGCCCGCGCGGGTCGAGTCCGAGGTAAGAGTAATGGGTGAAGAAGAGCGGTCCGCCAAAGTCGGTGCCCAGCGGCAGACGGATGCCGTAGAACTCCTTGCCGTTCTTAAAGGTGATCGAGTTGGCCCATCCTTTATGATAGACCGATTCGCGGATGGGATAAGTAGGTGAAGAGGCAGCCAGCACATAGGCTATGTGGCACTCGTTCTGCCCTTTCAGCTGATGATTCATTGCCCAGCCGTTATTGGGTGACCAGTGCCAGTAGAGTACATCTTCACCTCCACGGGTGAACCAGTCCCACTCGGCCTGATGCCAGAGGGAGTTGATGAGTCCCCGCACCCGGTTTTCAGTGGGAGTATCCCGGTCGAAGTACTGATGGGCTGCCAGCAGTCCTTCGAACATGAAGGCGGATTCTACCAGGTCGGCACCATCATCCTTACGGCTGAAGGGGATTGTCTTTCCGGTTGCACCGTCCATCCAATGTGCCCAGATGCCGTGATAGCTGTCGGCTTTGTTGAGGAACTCTACTATCTTGAGCAGACGTTCTGCTCCTTGCTCACGGGTGATGAAGCCGCGCTCCACTCCGACTATAATTGCCATCACGCCAAAGCCGGAACCGCCGATCGTCGCAACTTCCAGACGGTCGTTGCTGCGCTCACGCGCCAGGCCGGATTCGGGATGGGCAAAATCCCAGAAATAACGGAAGGTTTGTTTCTGGACAAGGGTCATCAACTCGTCGTCAGTCAGTTTCGGACGATTGCCTGCAACGGTGATCTGCAACGAGGAGGCACAGATCAGAAGAAGAAATAATAGGGTATGTTTCATAATGTTTCAAAATCTTATCCCCCGGCCCCTTCTCTTAACCTTTAAGAGAAGGGGAGGTGGCTGCGCGGTGGAGATACGGCGTTCCGCCGTCGAAAGGGAACTGTGTCCCCCTTGCCCTTGTGGGGATTCCGCAGTGCAGAGGGGATGGCGTCCTCCGCCGCCCCAAAGGACGGTGGGGAGGACGCCGGGTGTAATCATGGAATTGATAGTATTGGAATGATTCTATTTAAATGAACTGGTTATATATATACTTTTTAATTGAATGTGAACATAAAGTCGGGGTGAACGCAAACCCAAGAGTGGACGCAAAGCTAAACACAAGCACAAACTTAGAAGTAAGTACAAGACCGAAAGAAAAGAAAACCTACCTTTCCTCTCTCACCCAGCTCTGCCTACTCCCCACTGTCCTTCGGGGCGGCGGAGGCCGCCATCTCTACCGCACTTCGGAATCCCCACAGGGGCAAGGGGGACGCAGTCCCCTTTCGACGGCGGAACGCCGTATCTCCATCGCGCAGCCTCCTCCCCTTCTCTTAAAGGTTAAAAGAAGGGGCCGGGGGATGAGATTTTGAGAACCCCTTGCGAAATATCCACCTGTTTCTGCGGAATGAAGAATGTAGCATGCTTTGCTATAGAGAAGTTTGTCTTCCCGTGTGCCTTCATCATCTTCTCCGCATAGCCCGGCACCACCTTGTCCGCACGGATCAGGTCGAAGAAACGGTGTCCCTCCAAAGCCAGCTCGATGCGGCGCTCGTTCCAGATGATCTCGCGGAGCTTCTCTTTACCGGTTTCCGTAATCTCGGGCAGCCCCACTGTCATATCCGCCGGATGTACTGTTCTGCGGGCACGTGCGCGCACCATCTCCAGTTTATCGAGGGCTTCCCGGGTTTCACCCAATTCGTTGCAGGCTTCGGCATACATCAGCAGCACATCGGCATAACGCAGAAAGATCAGGTGGCAATTCTGTTTGGCAAACGAATTCTCGTTCCAGTAACCGGTAGGCCAGATGGTCTTTTTGTTGGCACGGGGCGGCACTTCTTTCTTGAAATGGATCTCGCCCTTTCCCTCCAGTGTCTCTCCATCGTAGAAGATGGTTGCCGTACGTCGCGGATCTCCTGTTTCATAGGCTTGGTCGAGGGCTTCGGAAGGAGAGAACATCCCCCAGCCCATCACGCCGCGAATGCCCTGCCACTTCACATACTCCGATTCGAGGTTGCGTTCGGTCGATTCGCCCCAGAGGTACTGGTCGGCGAGCATCACTTCGTCCGAATAGTAAGAGTTAGGATTGAACAGGTCGCGATAATCCGGGTGCAGGCTGTACTCGCCGCGGGCAATCACCTGACCGGTGTATTTCTTCACGTTGGCATAGTCCCCGCGGAAGAGATATACTTTAGCCAGCAGTCCTTCGGCCGTTCCCTTGGTGGCACGTCCCGACTCTTTCGCACCCCACTCCTGACGGGTAGGCAGATGCTCGGCGGCATAGGTAAGGTCTTCGATGATCTGTTGATAGACGGCATCTTCGGTTGCCCGGGGCTGGTTGTATTCGCCGGGCTGCAACACCTTCGTCACCAAAGGCACCCCGCCGAAAGCACGTACGAGATTGAAGTAGAAGAATCCCCGGAAAAAACGGGCCTGAGCAACGCACTTCACCCGGAGTTCTTCGTTCTTCACCGCGCCCAGATTGTCCAGAGCCACATTGCACGAAGCGATAGCTTTATAATTGCCTTCCCACCAGCCGTTGATCTCGGCGGTAGAGGCATCGTAAGTAAAATCGTTAAACAGGTTCAGCCGTGCCACACTGCCGTCGGCCAGCTCACTGCCCGTATCGGAGTTGTCGCCGGGCAGCTCGGTGATGGCAAACCATGAGAACCCGATGATGTCCCACGCCCGGAGTTGGGTATAGATGGCGTTAATACTCATCAACGCGCCTTCTTCTTCGCCGAAGAAGACGTCCTCGGTCAGTTTCCCCTGCGAATCCACATCGAGGAAATCGGCACAGGAAGAAAAGGTCAGTGCCGAAGCCAGTAATATTGAATATATCTTTTTCATTGTAATGGTTTTGGGTTCACCACAGATTACACAGATTTTCACCGATTAATAATTATTTCATTGGTAATAAGATTAAAGTATCCGTGTTAATCGGTGTAATCTGTGGTGAATCGTATTCATGTCTATATCATTTAATATTAGAAAGTAACGTTCAGCCCGAAGCGGCAGGTAGCTGTCACGGGATAGATCTGGCGGTCGATTCCGCCCAGTACTTCGGGTGTGAAGCCGTTATAGCCGGTAAAGTAGGCCAGGTTGTTGCCGGAGAAGTATACTCTCAGGTTCTGCACGGATACCTTCTGCATCCATGACTTCGGGAAGGTATATCCCAACTCGACTGTTTGCAGCTTCACGTACGAACCGCTCTCTACGTAGCGGCTCGACACCTGATAGTTGTTGCCTTCCAAGGTCATTCGCGGTGTCATGGTATTCGGATTTTCGGGTGTCCAGCGGTCGAGGAAGGAGCGGTCCCAGTTGTCCGAACCGGAGAAACGTTCCACCTGCTTGGCATTGAATATCTTGTTTCCGAAGTTGCCTTGGAAGTCGATAGAGAGGTCGAATCCTTTCCAGGAAGTACTGATGCCCAGACCGCCGATGAACTTGGGAGTGGGACTGCCCAGATCCTTGCGGTCGTTGGCCGTGATGTATCCGTCACCGTCTACATCTTCGTATATCAGGTCGCCGGGACCTACGTTGTTCTGATACTGTTGTCCGGCATTTCCGGTGGCAGCGGCGGCACGCTCGTTGTAGTCTTTGATCTGTGCCTCGTTCTGGAAAATGCCGATCACGTTGTAGCCATAGAAATATTTAATCGGCTTTCCCTCTTCGGTCATCTGTACGGATTTTCCGGCGCCGATGTCACCGCTGGCGATGCGTTTGCCGCCCAGGCTGATGACTTCGTTTTTGATGGTCGTTCCTGTCAGACGGATACCATACCGGAAGTCTTTCAGCGAATCTTCCCATTTCACGGTAAAGTCCACACCACTGTTGCGCACCGCCCCCACGTTTGTTTCTACCGGGGTGAGGCCTACGGAAGCCGGTACATCCACCGTCACCAGCATGTCTTTCGTGTCCCTGCGATAATAGTCCAGTTCAAGTGAAAAGCGGTTGTTCAGCAGTCCGAGGTCGAAGCCGAGGTCCATCTGCTCCGAACGTTCCCAATGGACGCTCCGGTTGGAGAGTGACGTGATGGTTCCGCCGGGATAGAACACGCCGCCAAACACGGCATCATAGGACGGAGAGATATTGGCGAGCGCCCGGTATTTGTCGTTACCTATCTTATCATTACCGATCTGTCCCCAGCTTCCTCTGAGCTTCAGGTTGCTCAGCCACTGCACGCGGTCTTTCAGGAACGCTTCTTCGGAGACTCTCCATCCGGCAGCTACTGAGGGGAAGTAGCCCCAACGGTTGTCAGGACCGAACTTGGATGAACCGTCGGCACGGACCGAGACAGTCAGCAGATAGCGGTCCATCAACGCATAGTTGGCACGGAAGAGATAAGACATCATTGTTTCGTGGTATCCGTTGTTGGCCACCGACTTGGAGCCGGCCGAAGCCTGGTCGAGATACCAGTAGTTTTCGTTATCGGAGAAGAAGTCGCGTCCGGTGCCTTCCAGCAATTCGTAAACACGCTTCTGCGCCGTGATACCTCCCAAGAGGTTGAGCCGGTTCTTATCATTGATCTTCCAGTCATAAGTCAGCAGGTTCTCCCACAACCAGGTGAAGTCGCGGTCCCAGGTTTTGGAGAGGCTGTTGGTTTCGTTCTTCTGTGTTTCCGAAACGTAGTATTTCGGCACGAAGTTGCGGCGGCGTCCGTTGATGTAGTCGATGCCGAGGCTGGTTTTAAAGTCAAGCCCGTTCAGGATATTCCAGTTCAGGAAGGCGCTGCCCACGATACGTTCTTTCCAGTCGTCATTGTTTGTATAATGGAGTGTGGCGACGGGATTGGCAGAAGAGGCGCTTTCGGAATCCATAAAACTCCCGTCTTCATTGTAGGGACGCTTCACGGGACTGATGGTATAGGCAGCTTTCACCACCGCGCTGTTTTCGTTCTTCTTATGGCTGAAAGAGGCCGACAGATTGTGCCCGAGGGTCAGCCGTTTGCTGATCTTGTAGCTATTGTTGGCACGCAGAGTGAAGCGGTTGTAGGTGTTTCCGGTGATGATGCCGTCCTGCTGGTAATATCCAGCGCTGAGGTTGTAGCGCACCTTTTCCGACCCGCCGCTGACGCTGAGCTGATAGTCGCGTACGGAAGCCACACGGAAGATTTCGTCGAACCAGTTGGTTCCTTTGCCCAGTGAAGCAGGGTCGTCAAACTTGGGTTTTCCGCCCGTGTTGACCAGTGCTTCGTTCAGCAGCGTAGCATATTCGGTGGCATTGGCCATCTCGAAGCTGCTGTTGTTGAACTGGAATCCTTCGCTGGCCGTAAAGTTCACCACCGCTTTTCCTTCCGTCCCCTGCTTGGTGGTAACGATGATTACACCGTTGGCACCGCGCGAACCGTACATGGCGGTTGCCGAAGCGTCTTTCAGCACCTCCATCGACTCGATGTCGTGTGTGCTCAGGAAAGAGATGTCATCCATAAACATTCCGTCCACCACATAAAGGGGGTTGCTGTTATTCGTTGTACCGATACCGCGGATACGCACTTCGGGCGAGCTTCCGGGAGCACCGTTGGCTGAGATATAGACACCGGAGACACGTCCCTGAAGGGCATTCGCCACATTGGGAGTGGCTACTTTCGTAAGGTCTTTGCTCTTCACCGTGCCTACCGAACCGGTCAGATCGGATTTGCGTTGCACGCCGTAACCGACTACAACTACTTCGTCCAACAGCTGATTGTCCTCTTCAAGAGAGATATTCAGCTTTGAAGAGGCGGTTACCTTGACCTCCTGTGCTTTCATGCCGATGTAACTGAAAACAAGAGTGGCGCCCGACGGGATACCTGAAATAGAATAGTTGCCGTCAAAGTCCGTGATAGTTCCGGACGATTGCCCTTTCAGTAGGATACTGGCGCCAATGATAGGCTCTCCTGTTTTCTTCTCGGTGACAACACCCGAGATGGTCAGGCTGCCTTGCGCAAAAGAAAGCGTAGAAAGCAGCAACATCATACATAGGGTAAACAGATTTTTTTTCATCGTTTTGGTACTGATTTAAAATTCTGCTGCAAACTTAGAAGGTAAATTGATGTAAGTCAAAAAAAGGGGTACTACAAGAGTACCATGAAGAAAAAAACGGGATTTCCGGAGTACTGCATCCCTACTACAAAGTGATATAATTAATTAATATTCAATAAAATAAAAAGAGGTTTCAGGAAAGGAAATGAAACGGTTGGGAGGGGTCGAGGCTATTCAGTTTAGAATTCACCACAGAGTACACAGAGGACGCAGAGTTTTTATTTAGACAGAAGAACCAGAGGGCATATTATTCTGATCTGTTCTTTATCTGTTCTTATATCTGAAAACAGATAGAGCGCAGCTGATTAATCTCTGTGTCCTCTGTGTCCTCTGTGGTGAATCATATTTATTTCTATATCCGCTATGAAGTATTTACGCTATAGACTTTAATAGAAGAGAGAATCTTTCCGCTTACTATATTCTAAGATAAAAATAATAGACTTGTCTGGTTTAGGAACGGATTCTTTCCGGATGAAAGAGACGGGTAGTGAAAGAGAGGAAAGCAGCTCTTCATTTTGTATCAATTTAAGAGCAAATTTTTCCCTTATAGAATGTTATAACTAATTACCAATAGTCATTTGGAGTCGTTTTACCCCTTAAAAATCATCGCCTAGGCGATGATTTTTCATCGCTTAAGCGATGTTTCGCCACCGCTTAAGTGACGATATATAGGCATCTAAATGACATTTTTGCAATTTTCCTGTTTTGTACAAAAAAGAAACCGCTACAAGTAGCGGTTTCCTAAATAATAATGTAAATATGAATGAATTGATTTTAAGTCTTTTTTAAGTCTGGATTTTATTGTGACGGAGATTAAAGTTAGGTTTATCTTATAATTCTACAAAGATAAAACAATAAATTGAAAATGCAATCTTATTTTCTATATTATTCATGCGAATCAGTAATTGATAGCCAATTAACGTACTGGGAATATCTATAGAAGGAAAGAGTTGGATAGTCGCTTGATTCACCACAGAGTTGCACAGAGCCTCACCGAATTTTTATCTTTAGTTTATAGGATATTTGAAAGAAAAAGCTTTTCTATAAGACTCCGTGCCCTCTGCGGTAAACTCTTATTCACAGTTTCATTTCCTCAGCAAGAATCTTGCCTTTTTCACATCCCGGCTGTTTCCGCCGATCATTATATCGAAGTCGCCCGGTTCGCAAACAAATTGCAAATCATAATTATAGAACTTCAACAATTCCGGTGTGATGCTGAAACTGACTTTGCGGGACTCTCCGGCTTTAAGGAAAATCTTCTCGAAACCTTTCAGCTCCTTCACCGGACGGGTGACACTGCCCACCAGGTCACGGATGTAGAGCTGAACCACCTCTGCACCGTCGCGACTGCCGGTATTGGTGACGGTAACGGTTGCCGTCAGTTCTCCGTCGGCACTCATCTCTGTGCTGCTCAGGTGGATATCGCTGTAAGCAAACGTTGTGTAGGACAATCCGTAACCGAACGGATAGAGCGGCTCGTTGCTCACATCGAGGTAATTGCTGCGGAACTTCTCGAACCAACGTCCTTCCTGCAACGGGCGGCCGGTATTCTTATGATTGTAGAACAATGGGATTTGCCCCACATTTTGCGGGAAAGTAGCGGTCAGCTTTCCACTGGGATTGACATCACCGAAAAGGACATCACCGATGGCATAAGCGGCTTCACTCCCTCCGAACCATACGTTCAGGATGGCAGGCACGTGTTCCTCCTCCCAAGTAAGCACCAGCGGGCGGCCGGTGAAGAGTACGAGCACAACGGGTTTTCCTGTTTTGAGCAATTCCTGCAACAGCGCTTTCTGCACGTCCGGCATTTCCAGATTGGTACGGGAGCTGCTCTCTCCACTCATCTCGGATGATTCGCCCAGCGCGGCGACAATGACATCGGCTTTGGCAGCCACTTTCAGTGCCTCGTCCAGGAGCTCGCGATCCGTACGGTTATCTCTGTGCAGTTCGCGTCCGAACATCGTGGCGCGCTTTTCATATTCGGCATCGCCTATCAGATTACTTCCTTTGGCGGTTACCACCTCCGCACGGTTACCGACTACTTCTTTGAGCCCTTCGACCAGCGAAGGAGCATTATCCAGTACGGCAGCCACGCTCCAGGTGCCCGGCATGTTGGAACGGGTATCGGCAAGCGGACCGACTACGGCAATGGTACCCTTCTTGCTGAGTGGCAACACACCTTCGTTTTTCAGCAGTACAAAGCTCTCCGAAGCCGTCTTACGGGCAACGGCACGATGTTCCTTGGTGAAAATCTGTTTCTTGGGACGGCTTACGTCACAATACTTATAAGGATCGTCAAACAGTCCCAACTTATACTTTGCTTCCAGAATGCGGCGGCAGGCAGCGTCGATGGCAGCTGCCGATACTTTGCCTTCTTCCACCGATTTCTTCAGTGTACCGCTGAAGGCGTCGCTCACCATATCCATATCGACCCCGGCATTCAGAGCAAGGGCGGCAACTGTCTGCTGGTCACCCATACCGTGATCGATCATCTCGTTGATACCGGTATAGTCCGTCACCACGAATCCGCCGAAACCCCACTGCTTGCGCAGCACATCGGTCATCAGCCATTTGCTGCCGGTGGCGGGCACACCGTCCACTTCGTTGAACGAGGCCATCACGCTTCCGACACCTGCCTCGACCGCGGCTTGGTAGGGCAGCATGTATTCATTAAACATACGCTGGCGGCTCATGTCTACCGTATTATAATCACGTCCCGCCTCAGATGCGCCATAAAGGGCAAAGTGCTTCACACAAGCCATTATCTCGTCATTACGGCTCATGTCCTTTCCCTGATACCCGCGTATCATGGCACGGGCGATGGCAGCACCGAGGAACGGGTCTTCGCCGTTCCCCTCGGACACACGTCCCCAGCGCGGGTCACGGCTGACGTCCACCATCGGACTGAATGTCCACGAGATACCGTCGGCACTGGCCTCGATGGCGGCTATACGGGCGGACTCCTCGATGGCTTTCATATCCCAAGTGCACGACAAGCCGAGAGGAATAGGGAAAATGGTTTCGTATCCGTGTATCACGTCCATACCGAACAACAGGGGAATACCGAGACGGCTCTCCTCCACCGCCTGCCGCTGGACCTCACGGATGCGTTCTACCCCTTTCAGGTTGAACAGTCCCCCTACTTCTCCGTTACGGATGCGTTTGGCCACATCACTGCTTTTTGCCTGTCCGGTAGTGATCTCTCCGGTCACGGGCAGGTTGAGCTGGCCGATCTTCTCCTCCAGCGTCATCTTTTTCATTAACTGGTCGATAAAGCGGTCCATATCCCGGGGAGCCTTTTGCGCCTGTACCCCGGCGGCCACTATGACCAAAGAAGCGGCGAACGCCTGCATTCTTCGTACAAAATGTTTCATGGTCTTTACAGTTTTAGTATCTATTTATGAATGTTCCGACTTTGCAGGTACAAATAAAGCGAATCTCCGGCAAATGCCTTCCATTTATCCATACGGCAAGAATACTACAAACCCGAAAAAACAAAAAAAGAAGTACTGCATTAGTACTTCTTTTCATATCAATCATTTAATTTCCAACTACTTGAAGGAGATCATAAAATCCGTCAGGCTGCTCTCCGGAGGAAGCCCCAACTTCTTGCGCAGACGATAGCGGGCAGCGTCGACACCCCTTACGGAAATGTTCATCAGCTTCGCAATCTCCTTCGTCGGCAGGTTGAGCCGGAGCAGCGCGCACAGGCGCAAATCGCCGGAAGTCAGGTCAGGGAACTTTTCTTTCAGGTTCCGGAAGAAATTCTCGTGTATCCGGTCGAAGTTGGACTGGAACATATTCCAGCTCTCTTCGTCGGAGACAATATTCTGATTGATCATCGAAAGCAGCTTATCCAGGTTCTTGCGGGTATATTGCCCGGAGAGTTTCTGCTGCTGCAACTCCTCTTTCAGCGAGCTCAGGAACTCCTGATGCGCGATGTTGGTCATCACCACGCCCGAAAGCTCTTTGCTCTTGAAGCGGAGGTCGGCCTCGAGTTGCTCCTTCTCCAGTGCCATGATCTTCTTTTCCTGCTGCTCTATCTCTGCTTTATGGTGCGCGCGCTGACGGTCGATGACGGCATCTTTCTTCTTCTTGGTATAGACGTAGACCCCATAAAGGAGCCCCAACAGAAATGCCAGCCCGGAGAGAGCGTAAACGGCAATGGCTACGTACGAAAGATACCAGGGACGCAGGATACGGAAAGGCAGTTCGACAGCAGCAACCACCCCGCCGTCATCGTACACCTCGGCACGGAAGCGATAAGAACCGAATGGCAGCCGGGTAAAGTCTTTCTGCAAATCGGGAAGTCCCTCGATCCACTTGCCGGACAACCCCTCGAGGCGGTAACGCACATGAAACGCAAAATCATTGTAAACGGGATAGGCAAGAGAGATGCCTACATTGTTGAAAGCGGGGGCTATCTCATCATCTCCCGAAACCGGAAGTTGCAGCCGCTCGCCCGTCTGCTCGTTGAATGCCGAAAAGCCGGAGATCCATAAAGACGGTTGCTCACGGGACTTGTACAGCCCGGTGCTGTCGGCAGCGATACGGGCAAAGGAGTTATTGAGGCAGAGGTAAGAGCAATCATTCCGCTTGTCGTATACCATCCGGGCCAGCCCCTCGATGGGAAGGTTGCCAAACATGGAGAAGGGTATTCTCCGCTCCACCTTAAAGTCGTTCACGGTACATCTCACCAGACAGGCCTCGCGGTCGCTGAGAAACCAGTACAGATCGCCTTTCATGGCGGTGACGGTGTGGATATCCCGGAGTGCGGCCAACTGTTCGTTCATCGCTTTGTAGGGAATAATGGAATCCGCCATGTCGTCATAAGTGTAGAAGTTCCGCCCGTCCGAGAAGGCGACACGTCCGTTTACCTTGAAAAGGTAACAATGCCCGCCCGGATTCCCCGACAGAGAGTCGTACTGCTTCAGGTCCGTCACCTGCTTCAACGCTTCATCGAGACGCACCCGGTAAAGCCCCTTGCGCATGTGCTGCACCCAGATGTTGCCGTGAGGATCCACTTCGATGTTCTTTGCCATGTGGCTGAAGTTGCGCACCGAATTGGAGAAGTACCACTCACCGGCAGCATTCTTCTTATAAATATTCAGATAAGTGTAGGTACCTTGTATCAGGAGCTCTTCCCCACCGATCTGCGCCTGCCGCATACACATAGCTCCCCGTACGTCGGAAAGAAGCCGGGCCTGCATGCCTTTAATCTGGAAAGTACCTTTATTGTGTCCGCAAAGCACCTGATCGCCCCATTCGCCGATGGTCCATGCCTGCTCTTCGAGTCCCGGAACCAGTTCCAGGAGGTTATCTTCAAGCCGGTACAACCCTTGGTTGGAAGCGATATAGGCATCCTTTTCGCGTACCAGCACGTCATACACCATTCCGACCTTGCGACGCACCGGCTCGAAATGATAAATCAGAGAATTGTTGCGCACGTAGGCAATGCCGTTGTCGAGGGCTGTCCAGATATTATTGTCTATATCGCAATACAGCCCCAGGACAGTGTTATTCTCCAACTGGTTGTCAGCGTTCTCTTTCCAGAGCAGGCGTCCTTCTTTACTGAAGGCATACAGCCCGTTGGAGATGGTTCCTATCACGTAGCAAGAGTCTTTCGTCATCACTGCCCGATTGACGGTATGGCGTTTCAACTCCTCATCACAATCTGTATGCCAGGGACGAATGCCGGAGGAGGTATAAAGATATCCACCGCTGTTACGGGTCAGCAACAACATTCCACCGGGATAGGGCAAACCTGCCAGTACGTCGCTGTTGCCCAACTCCTGTCGGTAGATCAACGGAGTAAACCTATCACCCGTAAAGACACAAACACCTGCATTGATCAGTTGGGAATAAACCGTATCCCCTACCCGGAACAGATTCAGGGGCAGTTCATGGCAGCGGACTCCTTTCGTCGTCGTGCCATCGTATATGAAGTATGAACCGAATGACTGAAAGACGATGTTCCCTCCCTGCTCCACGATAGTCCATATCTCGTCATTGTGAAAATTGAACCCTTTCACCTGATCTTTCAGGGAATGATATTCCAGTAAGTTCAGGTCGTTCTCTTCAAAATAACCGAACTCCTCGAACGATCCGACGTAGATACGCCCGTCGGAAGCCACGTAAACGGCACGCACAATGCCCGACGCCGGCAAAGGAAACAGCTTCCACCGGCTTCCGTCATACCGAAGCAGTCCGCTGTTGTTGCCAAAGTACATGACGCCCCGCCCGTCCTGCGCAACGGCCCAGTTTTCGTTACCGGCATTATAGTCGAGGACAGAATAATTGCGGACAATAGGTGAAAAAGGGACAGGGTTGCCCCAGCAAGGAAGAGAAAGAGTACAAACAAAAACAAGGAACAATAACAGATTCTTCATCAGTCAGTCGTCTTTAGAAAAATTCTTTGTGCGGAAAAAGCAGAGCTATCTTATCGGACGTTGATAGTTTGTTTTCACCACAGAGGACACAGAGTAACACAAAGTGAATTTTAAGTCATTGATTATCGATGTTGATAATCCGTGAAAGTCAGTGTAATCTGTGGTGAAAAGACTTTTGACACAGCCCCATTTATTATTTCTTTACCGGAGCACTCAAAGTTTCTTTGTATTTGACCGGATCGGCCAATATCTTGAGAGCGGCTTGCAGCCCATCGTCATCCTTCAATTGCTGGATGATCCCTCCACGTGTATAGTAGTAACGCTTGATGATCTCATCGGCAATCATCGACTTGATGTCTTTTGAGAAGTAATCGAGATCGCGGTCCAGATTATGAGTCAGTTTCTTCTCCAGTGCCTTGATCTCCTCCGATGCTTCATCCAGATACCCTTCGAACTTGGCAGCCTCTTTCAGCGTCTTCATGATCTTCTCACTCTGCTGGTCATACTTGAAGTCGGCTTTCTTCACCATTGCCTTGAAGTCGTTATAGTCGGCATCGGTCACCTTGAACTCCTGCGGAGAAGGGATGGACGGATGCTTCAGGCAGTACTGCGTTGCATAATCGAAGATCAGGTTATCGCGCACCAGATAGAAGAGGATATTAGGCAACTTTTCCTGTTTCACTTCGATATCCGGCATCACACCTCCACCATCGCGAACTTCACGTCCGGCTGCCGTATGGAATACGGTAGTCAGGCTGTCGGGGATGATACCTACACTGCCGTCCTCATTGCGGTGTTTATAGTCGATGGCCTGTACGCAACGTCCGCTGGGGATATAATACTTAGAAGTCGTGAGTTTCATCACACCTCCGTAAGGCAACGGACGGGTGGTCTGCACCAATCCCTTTCCAAACGTACGGCTTCCCACAATCACGGCGCGGTCGAAATCCTGGAAAGCTCCCGAAAGGATTTCGGACGCGGAAGCAGTGCCTCCGTTTACCAATACGGTAATAGGAATATCGAGATCCAGCGGTTCACGCAATGTCTTATACGTATTGCTGGCCTGTTTGGTCTTTCCCTTGGTAGTCACGATCACTTTGCCGCGGGGCAAAAAGAAATTAGCAATCTCTACCGCTTCTTCCAGACGTCCGCCACCGTTTCCGCGCAGGTCAATCACCAACGAGGTGATGCCCTCTTTCTTCAGTCTCAGGAATGTCTTCTTAAAATCTTTGGAAGGAGTACCGGAGAAGGTGCTCAGATTGATATAACCTACATTTTTATTAAAGATGGTATCGTAAGGAATCATCGGAGTCTGGATGGTTTGACGTACAATATTAAACTCCAACGGCCGGGTGCCACCCTTTTCGTCCGGACGCTCTACCTTCAGCTTAAAGCTCGTACCTACTGCACCCCGGAGCATCTGGCTCACCTCTTGGTTGTTTTTTCCCGCCAGATCTTTTCCGTCTATCTCCATCAGGATATCGCCTGCCTTCAGTCCGATTTTAGCAGCAGGGGTTCCTTCAAAAGGCTCGGCTATCATCGAACGTTTCAGTTTCTGGTTGTACGTGATCAAAGATCCGATACCTCCGAACGAAGCATTCAACATCTGTTGCAGTTCAGCCTGGTCGTCCTCCGGATAATATTCCGTATACGGATCGAGTGACGAGAGCATATAGTCGATCCCCTCACGAACCGTCTTATTCGGATCGAGCGTATCTACGTAAAACATATCGAGTTCTTTGACGATAGAATTAAAGGTATCCAGATTCTTAGCAATCTGGAAATTGCGGTCGTCACCGCTCTTGAAACTAAAGAATGCTACGCCAACCAATGCGGCTGCCAACAGGACACCATTTCGTCTATTCAGAAACTTTTTCATACACTTTTCGTTAAAATGAGACGTAAAAGTAACTCATTGCCTGCTTACTCTGACAGAACTTCGTTAATATTTAACTTTATTTCATCCCAACGCTCGCAAGGAATCGTGGTTCCAACTATCTGTATAACATTTCCGGAGAGAATTGAACCAATCTTTGCACATTTCTCTAAAGAATAGCCGCAAGTCAGCCCGTACAGAAATCCGGCAGCGAAATAATCACCTGCTCCCGTCGTATCGATCACTCTCTCTACAGGAATGGCCTCTACTTTGATCTCCTCCGTACCCTTACGGATGTAAGAACCATTTCCACCTACCTTTACAATGGCGATACTGCATTTCTTACTGATCAGTTCAAGGGCTTCCTTCGGGTCTTCTTTACCCGTAAACGCCTTTGCCTCTTCTTCATTGGCGAAAACAATATCTACATACTTATTTATTAATAAAGAGAAGAACTCAAGATCGCCTGCCACAATATTATAACTTGCCATATCGAGGCAAACCTGCAAACCGGCTTCCTTTGCCAACTCAATGGCATGAAGAATCATATCGTGATCCTGTACCAGATATCCCTCTATAAGCAGATAAGCATAACCTTTGAACATATCCAGTGTCAGATCTTCGGCTCTCAGCGTAGAAGCAGCACCGAGATAAGTACCAAAAGTACGTTCTCCGTCCGGAGAAATAAAAGTAGAAGCGACTCCCGACGGCAGATCAGACGTTAATAATTTATCTTCGATACCATTTTTTTGCAGATTCTCCCGAAAAAAGTTTCCGTAAGCGTCATTTCCGACTTTTCCGATGAAACCGGTTCCGGCACCCAGACAGGCGAGTCCAAGTATGGAATTTGCCGCTGCTCCACCAGTCGCCAAGTGGGTTTTCATCTGACTGAATTGTTCGTTAATCTGCTGTAACTTAGCATCATCAATAAGTTGCATGCTTCCCTTGGGTAATCCCATTTCATCAAGGAGTGTATCATCTTTCAGGGTTGCAAGTACGTCTACCAGGGCGTTGCCCAATCCAATTATTTTATCCATTTCACTAATTTTTTTTGCAAAGATATTGCATATTTCAAAATATCCTATTACTTTTGCATCGCAATTGAGAAAAACAAATCATTCTTCCTTAGCTCAGTCGGTTAGAGCATCTGACTGTTAATCAGAGGGTCCTTGGTTCAAGTCCAAGAGGAAGAGCAAAGTTCAAATTCTCAGTTGCTAAATTCTTCCTTAGCTCAGTCGGTTAGAGCATCTGACTGTTAATCAGAGGGTCCTTGGTTCAAGTCCAAGAGGAAGAGCAAACAAAGGTTCGTCATTACGGCGGACCTTTTTTGTTTTTACATTGTGAGAATACGGCATGTACTGATAGAGAAAGAGGATGTTGCCTCTGCTGTACAACACCCTCTTTCCTGCTGAAAAAAAAGAACCTACTCAAACCTTATCTCTGAAACACCTATTGATTTTCCTTTCTGAGGTTCTATAAGAATACGAACGGATTCCACTTCAACACTGCCTGAAGGATGTACTACGTTGAACCGATCGGTGCCCACCTGATATGAGTCCGTCACATAGAGTTCAAGGGGATTCCATCCGGCATCCGACTTATACTCTACCGACCAACCGGACGGAATGGCTATTTTTTCCTGATCGTCCAGCCAATACATGGAAAGGGAGTTCAGCAGAAAGGGTTCTCTGAAGTCTACCTGCACCCATTGTCTGCCCGAGCCGTCGGACATCCACCTTTCAGTCAGCTTGTCTGCGGAAGAATCGGATACTTTTCCGTCGCAAAGCGCACGTGTGGAAATATTCTTTCCGGCAGCCAGGGAGGATACGTTCACCGCTTTGATATTACGGAGATAAGCCATGGCTTGCTGGCCGATGCTGGCGGTGGAGGCCTCATCGTTCAACCAAACCAGCATCGTACGGTTGTCTCCCCGGTTGCACCAGGCGTAGTAAGGAACCATCGTGATCTCACGGGTGGTGATGCCTTCCACTTTTTTCTCCATACCCGGCAGGGTGATACTTTCCAATCCTTGCAGCACACCGGAGGATATATTGGCCACCTTTGCCTGTGATTCGTTAACATCGCCCAGATAGAGGCGTTGGACGGGGCCGGCATTATCCACTTCTTCGGCACAGTAGACTAATGGGCCGCGGGTTACGGCGGTCTTACCTATATTCTCACTGACTTCGGGGATGCAATCTACAAAACGCACCGGCATGGGGATGTTGAGTTCGACCACGTCACCCGGCTCCCAGTTACGCTTGACAACGGCAAATCCTTTCTCCATCCTGAAATCTGTTTTCTGTCCATTAACGCTCAGTTCAATTTCCGTGTGCCCCGGTTGTTTATAGGGATAAAGTCCCCCCGGAACAAATTCTCCGGAGCGTGCCCACGTAGGGATACGCATACAAACCGAGAATTTACTTGCCTTTTCGGGCTGCACCGTCACGCGCACTTTTCCATCGAACGGATAGGCAGAGGACTGCTCCAGTTTCACACGGGTTTCTTCTAGGGGAATTTCCGTTTGGCTGCCGCCATACAAGGTCAGGTAAACCCTGTCTTTGCTATAGGCGTACATATAGCCCGGCACTTGCAGGATCAGACGTGAAATATTGGGAGGACAGCAGGCACACCCGAACCACTTGGCACGTCCGCCATTCCCATGATTAAAGCGTCTCACTCCGTCTGCCTCAAGAGGATTGACATAGAAAAAACGGTCGCCATGCAGGTTGATGCCCGCCAACGAGTTGTTAAAGAGTGAAAGCTCGGCTATATCGAGGAATTTAGCGTCTCCGCTGTCCAGGTACATACCATAATTGAAGAACACGTTGGCTACCGCCGCGCAGGTTTCATTATAGGCTGTCAGATTGGGGAGTTCATAAGGAGCCCCGAAGCCTTCCATCCCCTCTATGGCCCCAAGGCCGCCGGTGATATGCATACGGGTAGTGACCAGATTCGTCCAAATAGAATTGAGCGCACGGGTATAGTCATTCAGTCCGGTCAGGGCATCGACCTGTGCCATGGCTGTGTATAGATATGCCGCACGAACGGCGTGCCCAACAGCTTCGGTCTGCTCTTTCACCGGCGCATGCTGCTGTGCGTAAGTCGGCGCCATTACTCCCTCACCTTCCGGACGGTAAGTGACTCCTCTGATCTCAAGGAACTTCTTTGCCATGTTGAGGTACAACGTATCATTTGTCACCCGGTATAGCTTGCAGAGTGCCAGCTCGATCTCTTCGTGCCCCGGAGCCTGATTGACCGGTTTGCCGCCATTATAATTGGGATCACCTCCTTCAAAGAACACCTTATTCACATGCTTGGCACTCTTTATGGCGACATTCAGCAGTTTATCCTTACCCGTAGCCTGATAATAGGCTACCGCTGCTTCGTACAGATGCCCCACATTATAAAGCTCATGGCTATGAACAACCCACGAGTAGGGTTTCTCTCCCATCTCTCGGGGATCGGGATTACCACAAATATGCGAAATATATAAATATCCGTCCTCTTTCTGTGAAGCAGCAATCAGGTCGGTCACTTCATCCATAAACTCTTCCAGCTCCTTGTCCGGGCGAATCATCAATGAATAAGCCACTCCTTCCATCACTTTATAAAGATCGGAGCTTATAAAGCGGTGAGTCTCGGGAAGGGCTGTGGAGTCTCCTGCCAGAAAGGCGGCGCAACGCCGGAAACGCTCTACCGCCGGTGCGCTCTGCTCAACGGAGAAAGGTACCGTTACGTTGATTTCCGTCTGCATCCTTTCTTTCCAGAACCCATCGGTCAAAGTCACCTGATTAAAGGGAACGGGTGTTATTGTCTGCTGTCCCTCTTCCGAACAGGCTGTCGTAAGGAGAAGCAGAAATAGCCCTGTTAGTACATGTTTCATTCTAATTTGTTTTTAAAAGTTTCACTTGGGTATGTTTGTCCGTAACGGGCACCTCTATATAATAAGGATGATGTGTATTACCCGCCTCAATGTGGAATGTCGTTATCATTTTGTGATCGGTCATGACAGTATATTTACCTTCCGGCATTCCTTCGGTCCGGATGGTGGTGTTGTGACGTTTGCCGGAACGGTTTTCGATGAAGAAGCTCAGTTCTTCGGCTGCCCCTTTGAGGGTGACGGGATGATCTTTCCGGAATCCGTCCTGCATCAATTCGATGGAGAAACGGACAGGAGTCATGATACGTATCTGCCGGCGTACTCCGTCAAGGGGAGTGATACTCACGGTTCCGTTCTTATCCGTCCGGACATTCGCTCCGTAGCCGATCAGCCCGAAGTTGGGATCATCCACCAGATAGACTCCCGAACCGTGGATGCCTCCGGTAAGCCCGTGGTCTATTTCACCATCAAACCGCCAGGGAGAACGCCCCACTTTGATATAGTTCATGTAAGTGCGTGAGTTCTGGTAGGGTGAGAAGGCCCAGCCGACAGCACCATCGTTCCGCTCTCCCTTATACCAATAGCCAAAGCCGGTCTCCTTCGTACCGGTGTTCATCAGTGCCCATGAAGCCAGTAAAGAGTTATATCCGTAATTGATGTATCTGTCCGGCCGGTCGGAGAACCGATAGGCATAATCGAGCAATGCCACACCTCCCATTTGGGTCATATAGTCGAGGTTTACGTATTGTCCGCTCCACGCTGTGCCCAGATTGGCATATCCCGGCTCAAACAATCCGCGCAGCGCAAGGTTCCCATCCAGCTGGTTCTGCATGAAACGGTCGATCATCGCAGTATCGAACGAAGTATACGAATACCACTTCTTGAGGTTCTTGTCGTACCAGAACTGCTCTTCCGGCTCGATAGGATTCAACTTCGCATACTCTGCCACGTAATAGGAAGACTCAAAGGCTGTACGGTCGACAAACATCTCGGAGCCAAAGGGCCAGGGATCTTCGTAAACCATATAAGTTACTTTTTTCTCCCATTCACGACGCAGCTTGGCCGCATCCTTCTCTCTCCCTTTCTGCTCAAGGGCACGGATGATGTCGAGCAGATAGCGCTCGTGAAAGTTGCCTTGTTTATAAGCCCAGTCCGTCCAGCCATGAAATGTCCATTGCTTGCCCATCAAAATGTTATAGGGCACTTCAAAATAGGCCATTGCCGTCCGGTAGGCGCGTTCCAGATAACCATCGGCATCAAGGTAGGAAACCATCTCGGGATTATCCTCCGCTATCCGGTAAAGGTTATAATAAATGGCAAAGTGAGTGGTATAGTCGAAGGTCCGCCACATGCGTCCCTTGCCCGAACCGCCATCTTCGTATCCACCATATTTCCCGCTACGGTTCTGATGCCAGTTTTCGCTGCCGTAAATGCCGTACGGATAAGGATATTCCCGGTCTGTGCGTTGCAACTTGCCCCATACGAAGTTTTCTTCGTAGTATTCCAGAGAGGCGATTTCTTCCCGGTCGGGATAGATGACATTCTTTTCACTCACATAGACCGGCTTGCTGTTGGACGGGTCGTCCGAACCACCCACCATGAACTCTTCCCGCAAGTCTCCCAGGTGGTCGGGCGAAAGCAACTCGGCTTTCTCCATATCCCAAAGGCTATAAAGCCCATTGTACCACTTGGAAGGGTCGCGATGCTGCTGCCGTCCGACAATGAAACGTGCCCGCTTTTTAATCAGGGTCTCCAGGGGTTCCGTCACAAAGAAGTCGAGGAAACAGACCTGATCTTCTCCGTAACGTACCGTTATCAGGTTCTCTCCCAAACGGGAGAAACGAAACTTATACAGATATGTATCTCCTGCCTTCTGTCCAAGGCTGGTGATCTGCATCTCCGCAGGATATTCCGCCGTCAATCCGGTAACGGGCAGCTTGGACCGCAAAGCGCAACAGACCTCCATCTCCGGAGTAACGACCATGCCGGGGGCAACCTTTACAATCACCCCTTGCTTATCATAAATTTTCGTCTGTATCTCCTCGTGATTTCCGGCAAGCGTGAAGTTGAAACCGGTAACGTAGTGTCCGTAAGGCTGTACAGTCTTTGAGGTAGACGGCAATCTCCAGGTATCATCTGTACGGTCCACAGCATGGGTGGAATGCAGATAATATTTGCCGTCCGCTGTGGCATATTCAATCGAAGTTCCCTTCTGCATGGTCATCAGCAGGATGTCACCCTGCCCTGTCAGCGGAGTCCAGTAGAAAAAAGAAGCATTCCCGTTCAGAGAGAAGTGCCGGTTCAGATTCTGATGTGCCTGGATAGATTCGTCCAAAGCACCGACAGGCAAAGAGAACCACAGGTCCGTCACCGTCGCCGGATGGTGGCTGCGGTTGAAAAACTCAATCTCCCAGTCCACCTCTTCACCCTTGATGGTGAAAGTCTGATAGAGGCGCACATCCGAAGGAAGCTGCCAGAATATCTGTATCTTATCGGAGGTGGCGGATAGAATCTGTGGGGAAATATCGGCCAGAGAGACTGCATAGCTTTTCCCCCTGACTTCGTAAGCCAGATTCAAATCGCCCAGATACTTCCCGTGGTCTATATAGTTGCGGACATTGTCCGCCCCCTGAAAGACGAGCGAGCTTACTCCCCTTTCGTCCGGACTGACTTTCATTTGGGGAGTTATACCCCGGAGAGAAGAAATATTCAGACAGAGAAAGAGTAAGGATGAAATATAATACTTAAGTTTCATAGGCACCATTCTTTAATTAATAAAGTAATCTACAGTAGTTGAGCATTGCTGTGCCTCATCCGTCACAGGAGGGCTGTGTGGCACTTTTTATCCGCAGGTACTTCGTCCGGGTATACGGCAGTACTTCGTCCGAGTATACGGTGGTACTTCGTCCGGGGCCCTGGTGGATAAACGCTGCCATGCAGATACTCAACCACTGTTTTACATTCGGCAGAGAAGCATCACGGCTGCACTGAAATTTTCACACTGCTAAGTGCTCTCTTATGACTGTAGTCATCCAGCGAGTTACTCCGCTCTTCACTATAATCGATCCCCTTATAGTCTTTGTCACCCACATTGGTGGCAACGGCCGTAATGGTAAAATCGCCGGCTCCGGTGTAAATGTACTTATAAGTTTTCTGAATTCCTCCGGTAGTGTATACAGAACCCAGCGAAACACCCGTGTTCCAAGGTTCGTACTCGTCGGTCCCCATCTCTATGAAAGAGAGATAGACATCGCCCTGGAAACCCTTATACTTCGTATAGTCGGCTTCGTGAACCGGAAGTCCGGTAGCAGGATCGAGTTCACATTCATACGATTCCAATACTCCATCCCCATCCAGATCGTACTTATAAGGCGAATCGTCGGCTGCCGCAAAGGTGGAACGGCCGTTGACGTACATGTCCACCTGGCGGAGAATGATCTTTTCACCATGATCCAGGAAGGGTTGCAGGTACGTATCCCGATTGTACATATCGCCCAGTTTATAAAATCCTTCGGTAGGACGGCGTGAAAGCGGATCGTTGGTCTGGAATGCGCCGTACGAACGCTCATCCTGCATCGTATAGTACTTGTATCCGGCACTATATCCGCCAAAGTCCTCCAACTGCTCGGTGTGCAGGCCGAAGTAAGCAGCCACCCACGCATCATTAGAATACTTACGAATCGCACGGTCGGCATCACACGCCACAAAGCGGCTTTCGATAATCGTATTACCCGGCTGGTTGGCCAGTCCGCCAAAGATGTGGATATCCGGTTTCATCCGTATGCCCGAAGGGATACGCCGGTCGGTCACCGTAAACTTCAGCTGATTGGTCCCTATGTAGCTCATCTCCATCAAAGCCTCCGGAAAGTCCCCTTTCTTGTAGGGGACCAACTGGATATTGTCAATGGCACCGAAGAACTCAAAATCCTTCTTCACCTCTTCGATGGACTGATAGTCTTTAAAGTATTTATAAAACAGGGTCTTTTCCCCATTTTTGGCATAAGAAACCCGGTAACACTCTTCATAGAAGCTGTCCCAATCGTGCTCCATAATGGCTTTAACGCGCGAACGTTCGAACTTCTTGCCTTCATCACCTGTAAAAAGCGTCAGGTACTGGGCATCGGTATTGATGGTCACCGTCACCTCTTCGCCTACTTTCGGATTCTGGGGTGATACGGAGATGCTGACAGACGGTGTCTCTACGTCTGCACCAAATTTCTCGCAGGAAACCAGCGAAGTGGCTGCCACAGCAAGCAGCCCTATAATCAGTTTATTTGTTTTCATATCCATTCGTATTTAGTATTAGAAATATCCCGGATTCTGTTTCATCTCTGGGAAGAACGATAACTCGGTAAACGGTATCGGCATCAGCACCCGGTATACCTTCTCTTCGTTGAAAAGATGCCAGAGGTACTCTCCACGCGCCGGATCACCAAACGGATCAAAGAACTGCAGAGGATCACGATAACGGCAGATATCTGCCAAGTCGACCATCGACACATCCGGGAAACGGGCTACATCGAGCCACCCGCAATCATCCTCGGCTGCCAGTTCGCGCAGACGTTCATACATCAGCTCCTTCAATGCATTGGCCGGACTGATATTCGTAGGAATCATCATAACCGAACCCGGCTGGTAAGTATAAGGAGCATCTCCCTGAGAGACAAACATATCTTTGATGGAACCCTGATGGCAAGCACGGTCACGGATGATGTTCATCGTTTTCACTCCTTCCGAAGCATGACCCTGCATAATCTGGGCTTCTGCTTTCAGTAAGTAAACCTCAGCCAGACGTAAAACAGGATAGTCCACACCACCGTAATTGATATCAAAAGTAGAGCTCAGCTCACTCGGATTCAGGTTACGGAACTTACCCAACTGCCACCAGTTACAGTTCCAGAGGTTGGGCTTGTTCTGCCCGTTCGTCTCGTTCTTCCACCAAGCCCGTTCGTGACTCTCGAGAGCCACATCCATGACTTTAAGCTGCTCTTCGGTATAATCGTTTACTTTACCCGGTTCGATGTAGAACTCAGGGCCCAGTTCACGTCCGGCAGGTTCGAATACCCACAAGCCGACTGGAGCACCGCCACTGTTAGGACCGGTCACCCAGCCTTTCACCGAACTCCACATGCGACGGGTAACATCTCCCGTTATGGAGTATTTCCCGGTACGGTCATAAAGATTCTGCAAATCATAAGGAGTTGTCCCCGGTTTCGGACTCTCGGCATTGAAGCGGTCCACCTGTCCGTAATCCATACACACGTCCTTGAAACTGTAGTTATGTTCCCACATCGGTATGTCATATAGCAGCGTCAGCCACGAGGTCAGGTTTCTTCCGCCGGTAGCACCGTACTTGCCTTCACCGGCAAAGCCCATCGGTATCTTATTTCCGGTGCCCACCCCTTCTTCTGCCAGCACGCTGAACATAATCTCGTTGTTGCGTTTGGTAAATACAGCGGGGAAGTACTCTTCCAGCTCATAAGTTCCATATATACCGGCAATAATATCGTCACACAACTTCACGGCATCGGCATATAACGTCGTTTTATCCACATCGCCAGCCGTCGTTTCATTGATCTTATCCCCATACATTTCCGCACGGCGGATATAAGAAGCATGGAATATCTTCATCTTTGCCAGCATACCTGCCACGGCTCCCTTCGTCACACGGCCGTAAGCAATGCCCGAACGGTTATCCAGACACTTATCCAGTGCATAAGCCATCTCGTCATAAAGAAACTTGAACATCTCCTGCCGGGTTGCCCGTGGCACATAAGCCGGTTTCGGTCCGGTAGGCTCTGTGACCAGGGGCACACCACCGTAATAGCGGTACAAAGTAAAGTAAGCATAAGCCCGGAGGAAACGCACCTCGCCCATCAGCATCTCGGTTGCCGATCCGGTGATGGTGGCCTTGTCCAATGCAGAATGTCCGGCGTTCTCGTCAATCACTCCTTTGTTAGCTTCCAGTCTTTCAAGTATCAGGTTCGCCTGCGCGATATATGAATAATGCTTTGACCATAAGTTCAGCACACTACCCGAGGTAGATGTCAGGTCGAACGGACCTTCATTCATCAGCGAAGGCATCATAAACCGGTCGCTGGTCATAATTCCATCGTTCACATGCCCGGCATTGGCATAGAGTATAGCAACATTACGCAAAGCAGCGTCATATGAGGTATAGAAAGTCTCAGACGGAAGTTCTGTTTTCGGTAACTGGTCGAAATACCCCTCACACGACACTAAGGCGCAAGAGGTTAAAAGGGCTAATAATATTTTCTTCATGGCAGTACCTGTTAATATTTGAAATTAAGTGAGAATATATGAGAGCGGGCGTACGGATAGGCCGAAATGTCGACTCCCGGAAGAATACGGTTGTTCACAGAGCTACCGCTACGTACCTCGGGGTCATATCCCGAATAGTTCGTAAGACAGAAAACGTTGTTAATCGTATACGTCAGAGCCAGGTCTTTAATCTTCCAAGCCTTCAATACGTTCTTCGGTAAACGGAAGGTAACAGCCAGATTGTTCATCTTCAGGAACGAACCGTCTTCCACCATCTCCGAGTTGGAAGCAGCCCACATATATCCTGACCAGTCAATGGCGCCGGGACCTGTAAAAGTACCGGTAGGATTGTTCGCAAACCAGGCATCTTTATAATACACAGCCGATTTATTGCGGATATCCCCGTTGTTCATCAGGTTGTATACATTACCATTGATAATATCATTTCCGTATGACCAACTGAAGTCCATAGCCAGTTCGATGAACTTCCAGCGCAGACGAGTGTTCAAACCACCGATAAACACCGGATTCACGTCTCCGATCACAACACGGTCACTCATATCCACTTTTCCGTCTCCATTGGTATCGGCAAAGGATGGGAAACCGTAAGGCATCTCTCTCTCGGTAGCATACCACCAAGGAGAATCGGCACTGCCTATACCGTTATAATCCGAATGCCAGTTGCTGCGGATGCCTTCCATCTGCAAACCATAGAAGAGTCCGAGAGGATATCCTTTTTTAATCAGAACATTCTCCGAACCGGAAGCCGAACCTACGGGACGTCCTTCGAGCATCTGTGTTTCAGTACCTAAGCTAAGCACCTTGGACTGATTGGAGCTAAAGTTCACCGTAGCATTCCAGGTAAAGTCCTTTTTATCAATAAGCACACCGCCTACACTGATCTCAAATCCGCGGTTACGCACCGAACCAATGTTACGGGTCACCTTCCCGAAACCGGAAGTACGTGGCAGATTTTGTTCGAGCAGCATATCACGGGTAGTCTTTGTATAGAGGTCCAATGACACATTCAGGCGGTTATTGAACATATCCAGGTCGAGACCACCGTTAAACTCTTCGGTCACCTCCCAACTGATCTCCGGGTTCGCCATACGGCTGGTATACAAAGCCGGGATAGCTCCGTCACCAAAGATGGCCTGACGCTGGCTGGAAGACAATGTCTGTGCATAAGCATAAGGAGCAATCTGGTCGTTACCCACCTGGCCATAGCTGAAACGTAGCTTCAGGTTGCTTACGTTCTTCTCCAGCCAAGGCACATTCTTGAAGAATTCTTCTTCTGAAACTCTCCAACCCAGCGCACCGGATGGAAAGAATCCCCAACGGTTATCGGGACTGAATTTAGAAGAACCGTCAGCACGCATGGAAGCTTTCAACAAGTAACGGCCTTTATAAGAATAGTTGGCCATAAACACTCCCGAGAGCATGGCTATCTTTTCGTAAGATACACCGGGAGACTTCACATGGTTACCACTTTTTGCATCATAAATACCTTCCCACCCCAAATCGGTATTGAACTGGGAATATTCCTGATTAAAGGTTTCATACTTATTGGTATTGGCCTCATACACGGCATTCACCGAAAGACTGTGTACCTTGTTGAATACTTTATTGAATCCGGCCTGTATCACTCCACGCATATTTAATCCGCTTTGTGTAGCATACGTAGCCAAGCCATTATTATCATAACCGCGCTGGATGGTCTTCGGAACAAATTCTTTGACTTCCCCTTTAGGGATACGAACGCCAATACCGCCTTTTACAAACCAGTTATCATTAATGTTGTATACCAATTCCGCCTGACCGAAGAAAGTATTATTTTTATTATTGTAATCAATGTCTTTCAGCTTCCGATAAGGATTATCCATTTTACCTGTATAGTACAGGTTGTCATCTATCTCCTGGAAAGTCCACTCTTTGGGAACAAGTGGAGAGAAAGTCTGTATTTCATTGAAAATGTTTCCTTCTGTCCAGAAAGCACCGCTACGAATATTGTGCTCATACGAGATATTCGTGTTCAAAGTCAGTTGTGGAAGCAGTTTGATGCTGTTATTCGTCTGGAAATAGAATCGCTTAAACCCGGTATTGATTGCGATACCGTCTTCGTTCATCAACGAGAAAATGGTAGAGTTCTGTATCCGTTCGGTTCCGCCTCTGTAAGACACTTCATAATTCTGCTTGGTACCATTCTGCAAACAGAGATCCGGATAGAACTGGAAACGGGAAGGATTGGTATTCCATACCTGATCTTTATACTCCTGGTAGAAATCGGCATTCTGCCAGCGTCCGCTCATAATCATATCACGCATATATGCACGCATGTAATCTTCGGCACCCAGCATCGGGATTGAATTTGCCAGTTTACTGATACCATAAGTAGCTTTTACGGAAATCTCACTCATACCGGCCGCACCTTTCTTGGTAGTAATCAGCACAACACCATTGGCACCCTGCGCCCCATAAATGGCAGTAGACGATACGTCTTTCAAGATAGAGATACTCTCGATGGCATCGGGAGAGATAGTTGCTAAAGGACTTTCCAGCGGATCGTCCGAGATAGGAAGCGGGAAACCGTCAATGACATACAAAGGCGAGCTGCCTGCCGTAATAGAACTGGCTCCACGAATCTTAATCGTGATTCCTCCACCCGGCGCACCATCATTGTTCATTACCTGTACACCGGATATTTTGCCTTTCAAGGCTTGTTCCAGGCTTAACGGATTGGTTTGCATAAACTGGTCGGAGCTCAAACTGGATACAGATCCGGTTAAGTCTACTTTACGCTGAGTCTGATAACCAGTCACCACCACTTCATCAATCAGCACTCCCGAATCCATCAGTACATCTATCCGATTCTGACTGCCTACGGTTTTCTCAACCGTATTCATGCCGATCATCGAAAAAACAAGTACTTGTCCCGGAGATACGTTTTTAATCGTATACTCTCCGTTTTCATTAGTAATCACCCCGTTGTGTGCCCCTTTCACTTGTACAGTGGCTCCAATAACAGTTTCATTACTGCCTTTCTCTCTCACTGTACCCGAAATGCTCTTTGTGTTTTGAGCAAATCCACCTGCCGACACCAGCACAAACATGCATATTAAGAAGACGGCTTTTATCCTGCCTTCGGTATCTGCTCTAAGGTTGTTCAGATCTTTTAGATTCATAATATTAGTAATTTAGTCATTAAAAAGGATTCATACATTTTTAGTTTCTTTGTCAAGTCCCGAAGCCAAATCAGGACGAGTCCATTTTGTGTGGTTCCATACTCAGTTGTTTTTGCATTCGTATTTTACTGTTTTGTTGTTTCAGCAAAAGTAGGCGAAAAGAGACCCGAACCATAGAACAATAAATTATTCACTGATACTCATATTCATATTTACACCAAACATTACCATAGTGAATATAAATATCAGTTTGTGACCATAAGTGCCTTTCTGATTCGTTTTTATTTCAGACTTTTGTGTTGTACGTAATTAAGAGACGAATGAAGAAGAGCTTTTTTACCCTGATTTTATTTATTTCTTCTGTTATACTAAATGCACAACAGAATGAACTTATGTTCCACTCTCTGGGCAGTCAACACGGACTTACATATAGTGCCGTACGCGATATTGTGCAGGATTCGAAAGGATATATTTGGATTGCAACCCTCAAAGGACTGAACAGGTATGACGGATACAACATTAAACAATACTACAAGTCGGATGACGGACTTTCTTCAAACTGCATCGAGAAACTGCTTCTGCTTGGGAAAGATACTCTATTGATGGGAACTAATGAGGGGGTGTGCTTATACGATATGATGAAAGAGAAGTTCACCACTATTGTTCCGCAAACCAAGACCCCACTATACGTGCTGGACATGGTCTACGACGGACGTTCAGTCTTCATCGCATCAGATTCCGGACTCTATGCGTATAATAAAGTAGAGCAAAGCATGGCACTGCTCTACAAAGGATTGATTATAAAAGTAACACTGGATATTAACGGAAATGTATGGGCTGTCGGTCCGAATACGATTTATTGTTTCCGCCCCAACGGACAAATGACCCGGAAAATCACAGCGGCAGAAGTCTCTTCCGACTATCCTGTCGAATTCACTTCCATCTACAAAGATTCTCAGGGCACTCTATGGCTGGGAACTACCGAAAACGGATTGTACCGATATAATAAGAATTATAACCAGTTCGTTTCAGTGGAGTTCTCTTCACAAGACAGAAAAGACATGCGCTATATCCGCTGCATTCAGGAAGATATGCGGGGAAATCTATGGATCGGAACCGAAAACGGACTTTTCATCTACGACTACACGGACAACAGTTACGTACAATACCGCCAGCATGCGAAAGATGTCCAGTCCGGACTGAACGATAATGCAATCTACACCATTTATAAAAGTCGTGGAGATATTATGTGGATCGGTACATTCTTTGGAGGTATCAACTATACCAGCCTGACTGAAAACAACTTCCACTACCTGATAGCAGATAATGGGAAACAATACCTGAAAGGAAAAGCGATCAGTAACATCATCAAAGATAAAAAGGGAGCGTTATGGTTTGCTTCCGAAGATCACGGAATCTCCATTCTTTATCCGGACGGTCACATCAGGTACCTAAACAAATCGACCCATCCATCGCTAAACGGAGACAACGTACACGCATTAGCCGAAGATTACTCCGGCAATATATGGATTGGCAATTTTGTCGACGGCCTACAAAAGGTGGATTTGGAGAGGGGATATATCCGCTCATATAAGAATTTGGCAGGAAGAGATACGGGGTTATCCAATAATTCAATCTATAAGCTCTATGTTCACAACCCCGATACTATGTTCATAGGCACAAGCCAGGGAGTCAATATCTATCATTTTCAGACAGATTCATTCACCCCCTTTCTTCCGGATGTATTCCGACTTATACGCATTGACGACATCATACGTGATAAAAAAGATAATATCTGGTTTTCTGCACACTTCAACGGCATCTTCCGGTATCATATTCCTACCCATAGCATCCACCGATACCAGAAAGGAGCGACAGGTTGTAAAACTATGACCAGCGATAACATCTATTGCAGCTTTATCGATTCGAAAGGAGATGTCTGGTTTGGCACCAGTAATGGAGGACTGATGAAATATGATGCAAATGCAGACAGTATACAGGTTTTCGGGAAAAAGAACGAACTCCGGCAGAGAGACATCTATTCCATACAGGAAGACGGTTTCGGCTATCTATGGATGAGTACGGACAACGGTATTTTCTCATTTAATCCGGAAAGTCAGAGTTTTGCCCACTACAAGGTATCCGACAATCTGATTTCGAATCAGTTTAATACCTGTCCGGGTTATAAAGATACAAACGGTACTCTCTACTTCGGAAGTATCAATGGTGTATGCTTTTTCCGGCCGGAAGGATTGAACCATAACAACCCTACAAACGATATCCACCTGACTTTCTCAGACTTCAAGGTTTTCAATAAGCATGTGCAGCCGTCACCGGATGGTATCCTGCAAAGCAATATCGACAGTACGTCCCTTATCCGCTTACCTCACGGTATGAATACCCTGACTTTTGACTTCCTGGTAATCAACTACAATGAAAACTGTCAGTCACAACTTTCTTGTGAATATTATCTGGAGGGTATGGAGACCGAGTGGAACACAACACAACAAATCCCACAATCAGTCACTTATACCAACCTCGATCCCGGAACTTATAAATTCCATGTACGGGTTATCGGGAAAAACGGAGTTGTATTCGACCGCCGTGAAATCACTGTAAACATCCTTCCTCACTTTCTATTGAGTGGCTTCATGATCACCATTTACTCTTTAATCGGGCTCCTGATCGGCTTTATAATTGTCCGCTTCTACCGCATTCGCATGCGTGATAAAATGGATATACGCATCGAACGCATGGAAAAGAACAACCTGCGCGAACTAAACAAGCATAAGCTAAATTTCTTCACTTATATCACCCACGAATTTAAGACTCCTTTGTCTATACTGATGGCCGTATTCGAAGATATATCAATCAGCCGGAACAACACAATCACCGGAGAAGAAATGAAAATAATCAATCGGAACATCCAACGCCTTCAGTTTCTTATCAATCAGCTTCTGGAGTTTCGTTCCGTAGAAACCGATCACGCCCGTATAGAATATGTGAAAGGAGACATCATGACATACGGACGTAGTATCTTCGAATTGTTCATCCCTGTCTTCAGACAAAAACAGGTTGTCTTTCAATATACAACCTCAACAGATTCCTACTATACGGTCTTCGACAGAGACAAGATTGAAAAAATCATCAGCAATCTGCTCAGCAATGCCTTCAAACATTCTGATCCTCAGAGTGAAATAAACTTCAGGATCGATGTGGATAAGAATGCCGGACAACTGATTCTTTCTTGCCACAACAGCAGCTCTTATATTCATCCGGAACAACGGGAGGCTGTCATGCAACCTTTCCATAAAACCGATTCGTCTGATCAGAAATATTCTAATACAGGTATCGGTCTGGCTTTGGTGAATGGATTAGTTCAACTACTTTCAGGCACGGTTGAGATAGAAAGCCATCAAAATAGTGGCACGACCTTCAAAGTAAGATTACCTCTGGTAGAAGACTCTAAAGATATGATCGTTCCCGATGAAACGCTGGATATCGTCAATTCCCCCGACGTAGTAGCAGACACTGTATACCTACTCAATAACTCCGGGTTAAAAGAAGATATGAATGCCGCAAATACAGAAAAGAAAATGACTGTACTACTGGTAGAAGATAATCCGGATATCAACAACATATTAAAAAGTAAATTACTACGTTTATATAAAGTGAAAACAGCTTATAACGGGCAGGAAGCTGTCGAATTGCTGAAAACACACATTATCGACATCATTATCAGTGACATCATGATGCCTTATATGGACGGATATGAATTGAGCAGGTATATTAAAACCTCTCGGGAGTATTCTCACATTCCGGTCATTCTTATCACTTCTCAACCTTCGAAAGAGAACGAGTTGCAGGGATTATCGGCAGGAGCAGATGCCTATATCGAAAAACCTTTCACTTTTGATGAACTGAACCTCAGAATCACCAATTTACTCAAAGCTAAAAGTAATATCCGCGAACATTATCACGATATGAAAATATTCGAACTCAACGAAGAACTTAACAACAAAGACGAAGAGTTTATCAAATCGTTGACCCAATTCGTCATCGAACATATCGAAGAACCGGAATTGAGTGTCGATCAATTGACTGCACACATGAACATCAGCCGAACCCAACTATACAATAAGCTGAAGAAACTGTTAAATCTGAGTGCCACCGAATTTATAAATAAAATCAAGATCGATGTTGCCAAAGTAAAGATTATAAAAACCAATCTGACTATCGCCGAAATCTCATGGCAGCTTGGATTCAATAATCCCAGCTACTTCAGCAAAACATTTAAGCGTTTCTGTGGAGTGACACCCAATGAATTCAAGAACAGCAAAGGTCAGTAAACAGACCGGTTCATCACCCATTCGGAAAAATACATTCTAAAAGTGGTCGGATACATTCGTTTTTTGTAAATGCCGGATAATAGCCTCTACTCCCATAAACATTACCCATATGAATAATAAGAGCTATTAATATTCTGTATTTTAACACGAATACATGCTCAACAACATACATACCAGTTCGTACCTGTTCAAAATATTATGTATATATTTGCCATTGTTAATCCAAACACAATGAAAACAGGAACAATATTCAGCATAGAGGAGTTTGCCATCCACGACGGACCGGGAATCCGAACAACGATATTCTTAAAAGGATGTCCTTTACACTGTGCATGGTGCCATAACCCCGAGGGCATCTCACCACAACCACAATACATGATTAAGAAAGGAGTCAAAAGCATTTGTGGATATCAGATAACTGTAGAAGAACTGATTGCCATAATTGAAAAGAACCGGGATATCTATAGGCTTAACCGGGGAGGAATAACACTAACAGGAGGAGAGCCTTTGTTTCAACCGGATTTCATCACCGAATTGCTCGAACAACTTCCGGATATACATACTGCTATCGAAACAAGCGGATATGCAAACACTCATACTTTCAGCAAAGTTATTTCCTTGGCAAATCTGATCCTGTTCGACATCAAACACACAGATCCGGAGATGCATCGAAAATATACAGGTGTAGATAATACGATCATACTAAAAAACCTTACCGTACTTTGCGATTCAGGGCAGGATTTCATCCTTCGGATACCACTGATTCCAGGTGTCAACGATACCCGGGAAAATATGACAGCCATTTTCGAAAGAATCAAAAATGCCCAAAACCTGATACGCGTCGAGATCCTCAGATATCACCGGACAGCAGGTGCCAAATACGCAATGATCGGAGAAAAGTATCACCCTCCGTTCGATACCGGAAAAACACCACAAATCTATAATGTATTCGAAGAAAATAATATCAAAAATCTAATTGTATGAACGAAAGAATTAACTATCTAAAAACGTATATTTTAGATAAACAACACCACTCACAAAGAAGAACACTACAGAGCGTAGGACTTGATAAATTGAGTACGTCCTATGCTCTACATGGTTTATCTCCTGTAGAACGCGCCACAGCTTGCTTTGCTGCCTCAATGGATGCCGAAACTCCGGTTATACTTCCGGGTGAAAGAATCGTTTTTACCCGCACCCTCACCCAAATACCGGATCCCTATACCCCGGAAGAATGGAATGAAATCAAAAGCAAACATTATATCCATGAAAAAGGTACGGTATGTAACATCTCTCCTAATTATGCTTACACAATCCGACATGGGTTGGAAGCACGGAAACAAGAGATTCGGAAACGTCAGGAAACACCCTCATTAAATGAAAGAGAAAAAACATTCCTGCAAGCAATGTATCAAAGCATCATATCCATACAAAATTTAATTGAGAAATACGAGCAATATGCATTATCCATTAACGAGACAGAAACAGCATATACTTTGCACACCGTCAAAACAGAAGGAGCCCAAAACTTCAGACAGGCCCTACAACTTTTGAGGATTCTCCATTTCTCCATTTGGGAAGCAGGTAACTATCACAACACACTCAGTCGTTTCGACCAATATATGTATCCTTTCTATCAAAAAGACTTGGAAAATGGAACACTTACCAAAGAGGAAGCATTTGACTTACTTGAAGAATTTTTCCTGGTATGCAACAAAGACAGTGACCTGTATCCGGGTATGCAGCAAGGCGACAACGGTCAGAGCTTAGTATTGGGAGGACGCAACGCAAACGGTGAATACTTGTTCAACGACCTGTCACGCATGTGTTTGCAAGCAAGTTACGAATTGAAGCTGATTGATCCCAAAATCAACATTCGTGTAGACCAAGGTACTCCCAACGAGATATTCACTTTAGGTTCCCGCCTGACAAAAATAGGGCTGGGCTTTCCACAATACAGCAATGACGACGTCATCATTCCGGGACTTATCCGCAAAGGATATTCGAAAGAGGACGCATACAACTATGTCGTGGCTGCCTGCTGGGAGTTCATCATCCCCGGTAAAGCCATGGATATTCCCAATATAGACGCTGTTTCTTTAATAGGATGTGTAGACCGATGCATTGAAAAGCTCAACACTTGCCCGGATTATCCATCTTTTTATACACTGGTTGAACAGGAAATACAAAAAGAAGTCGATACAATCTGCGAAAAACACCGGAATCTCTACATTATCCCTTCTCCTATGATGTCTTTGCTTATGGATGGCACCATTGAAAGAGCCAAAGATATTTCAGAAGGATCTTACTATAATAACTATGGCATTCACGGGACCGGCATTGCAACTGCCACCGACGCCCTTGCTGCTCTGAAAAAATACTATTTTGAAGAACAGAACATAGATTATACCACTCTGCTTACTGCTATAAGAAACAACTTCCAAGGCTATGAAGAGTTACAGAAAAAGCTAAGAGAAGAAGCTCCCAAAATGGGACAGGATAATGATTATGCCGACCTGATAGCCGGAGCTCTACTCGACTCTTTCGATCAGTCGTTAGCCGATAAACGAAATGAACGCGGAGGAGTTTATCGGGCAGGTACCGGAACAGCCATGTACTACATTTTTCATTCCAATCAATTGCGTGCTACTCCCGATGGACGTAACGATGGTGAAATGATCCCGGCAAATTATTCCCCCAGCCTGTTTCTCAAGCAAAAAGGACCGATATCTGTTATTAAATCATTTACCAAGCAGCACCTGGATCGTGTTGTCAATGGCGGCCCCCTCACCCTGGAATTCGACCAGTCTGTATTCAGCAACGACGAAACCATTGAAAAATTGGGTATGCTTGTGAAAACCTATGTTGTCCTTGGTGGTCACCAGCTACAGTTAAATACAGTCAGCCGGGAGAAACTGCTACATGCCCGTAAACACCCCGAACAACACAAGAACCTGATTGTCCGGGTATGGGGATGGAGCGGATACTTTGTAGAGTTAGACGAATGTTACCAGAATCATGTTATTAACCGGATCGAATTCGGTCTATAAAACATCTGCATTATGAAAAATACAGTAAAGAATTTCATGTTTTACATTGCCTTCGTGGCATCCCTGGGAGGATTACTTTTTGGATTCGATACCGCAGTAATATCCGGAGCCGAAAAATCCATCCAAACAGTATATGGCCTATCCGATTTCAGCCATGGTTTTACCATTGCCATCGCTTTAATCGGTACTATCATCGGAGCTTTCATCTGTAGTAAACCCGTAGAGAAATACGGACGCCTGAAAGCACTAAAAATAATTGCTTTCCTCTATTTTGTTTCTGCCGTGGGCAGTGCTGCCATCATCGACTGGTATTCCTTTTTATTTTTCCGCTTTGCCGGTGGACTGGCCGTAGGAGCCTCATCCGTAGTCGGTCCCATGTACATTGCCGAAATATCTCCTTCACGCTGGCGTGGACGTTTTGTCGCATTCTTCCAGTTCAATATTGTCTTGGGTATTGTACTTGCCTACTTCTCCAACTATTGGATACATGGCATTGCACACGACTGGCAATGGATGTTGGGAGTCGAAGCCATTCCCGCCATTGTGTTTGCACTCCTACTATACACCGTACCGGAGAGCCCTCGTTGGCTGGTAAAGCAAAACAAGGAAACCGAAGCCCGTCGCATCATAAAAGAAGTCAGTAATGCGGATATTGAACAAGAAGTACATGAAATCAGAGAATCTCTGGTAGCGACAGGAAACTGTGGCGAAAAGCTCTTCCAACGCAAATACCGTAAACCAATCCTCTATGCTTTCCTTATTGCTACCTTTAACCAGTTATCTGGAATCAACGCTATCCTTTACTACGCTCCCAGAATTTTTGAGATGTCAGGTGTATTTACTGACTCTGCCATGATGCAATCTATAGTAATCGGGCTGACAAACCTCACATTTACCATGATCGGAATGATTCTGATAGATCAGGTAGGACGAAAAAAGCTACTCTACATCGGTTCTATCGGTATGGCTATTTCTTTGGCATTAGTAGCTAAAGGATTCTGTCAGGATACTTTCTCAGGTTATTATATGCTTGCCTGTCTGATGGGATTTATCGCATTCTTTGCTATTTCACTGGGTGCGGTTATTTGGGTTTTAATCTCTGAAGTTTTCCCCAATAGTGTCCGGTCTAAGGGGCAAGTGCTGGGTAGCATGACACACTGGGTATGGTCCGCCCTGCTTTCTTGGATGTTTCCTGTCTTCATCCGTACAGGAGGTACTTTCATTTTCAGTTTCTTTGCCATTATGATGTTCTTAAGCTTTTTCTTTGCCCTCAGACTTCCGGAAACAAAGAACAAATCCCTGGAACAAATACAAAAAGAACTGACCAATTAACCATTTGCGAATAATAAACTAAAAACATGAATCGTATGAAAACTAAACTCATCATTTTATTAATACTCACTGCCATGATACACACAAACACAGTACAAGCTCAACATTCACAATTGAAAAGAGCCGACTTTCAGCAAGTAATCGACGGGAAACAAACCGATCTCTACTTTCTGAGAAACAAAAACGGAATCGAGATTGCCATTACCAATTTCGGAGGACGAGTCGTTGAGTTCTGGACCCCGGATAAAAACGGTCATTTTGAGGATATTGTCCTCGGACACGACCATGTGGACAAATACCTCCACTACAAAGGTGAAAGGTTTCTGGGAGCCACTATCGGACGATATGGTAACCGAATCAGGAAAGGAAAATTCACTCTGAACGGAAAAGCCTACCAACTGCCAATCAATGATATTCCCAACAGTCTTCATGGTGGATTCAAAGGATTCGACATGGTAGTATGGGATGTTGAACAGCCGGATAGTCAAACTTTACAACTTACCTATCTGTCTAAAGACGGAGAAGAGGGATACCCGGGAAATTTACAAGTATCCATGAGTTACCAACTGACGGATAAAAACGAATTTATCATCACTCACCAAGCTCGCACAGACAAAGAAACGGTTATCAACCTCACCCACCACTCCTTTTTCAATCTACACGGAGCAGGCAACAAAGATATCAACGATCACATACTCATGATCAATGCAGATAAGTTTACTCCTGTCGACCATACACTAATCCCTACCGGTATTCTTCAGGAAGTAGGAGGAACTCCAATGGATTTTCGCCATCCCACAGCCATTGGAAAACGTGTCAACGACTTATTTGAGCAATTAAGTTTCGGCCATGGCTACGATCATAATTGGGTACTGAACCGCAAGACCTCCGATAAGCCCGAACTGGCAGCAACCGTTTATGAACCAACCTCAGGACGCTTTCTTGAGGTATGGACTACTGAACCCGGACTACAATTTTACGGTGGTAACTTTTTCGACGGCACAATGACCGGAAAGCATGGTAAAAGATACAACTACCGGGCTTCTTTGGCACTCGAAACGCAACACTATCCGGACAGTCCGAATCAACCTGCCTTCCCGTCAACAAACCTTCACCCCGGCGATACTTATAAACATATATGCATCTATAAAATCAATGTACAATGAAAACCACAACACATTTATCCGTTGCAGCGGTACTCACAGTACTGATGCAGATGGGGTGCCAGTCTCCTGCAACTGACACCCGGCAAATACTCCACCTACCGGAGTTAGACCAGGTCCGGATAGAAGATGCTTTCTGGAGTCCGAAACTTGAAACCTGGAGAAAAGTAACAGCTAATGATGTATTAGACAAATTCGAAGGAAAGTATACTCCTTTCCCCGGATGGGACGATACACGAGATGCCTTCCGGAATTTCGACCGTGTTGCCAAAGGACAGAGAGATATCAAACAACACGATGGTCCAGAATGGTATGACGGACTCGTTTACGAAAGTATCCGGGGCATTGCAGACTTCCTTGCCGGACATCCCAATAAAGAAATGGAAAAACGAATCGACGGATATATCGACCGTATTTATGCCGCTCAGCAAACAGAACCTACCGGCTATATCAACACCCACACCCAACTCATGGAAAATGACCATAGATGGGGAGATAATGGGGGGCTCCTGCGCGGACAACACGATGTATATAACGCCGGAATGCTAATCGAAGCCGGAGTACACTATTATCAGGCAACCGGAAAAACACGCTTACTTGAAATAGCAACTCGATTTGCCAACTATATGGCAGATTATATGGGGCCGGAACCACGTAAAAATGTCGTTCCTGCGCATTCCGGTCCCGAAGAAGCCGTAATGACCCTCTACTGGTTGTATAAAAATGAACCGGAATTGAAAGATAAACTCTCCATACCTGTCCGTGAGTCAGATTACTACGACCTGGCCACTTTCTGGATTGAGAACAGAGGACATCACTGCGGTTATCCGCTATGGGGAACATGGGGATATCGAAAATCTGAAAAATGGATTAAAGACGCTTGCTATCACCAAACGGAATTCGGTCCCCATTCCCGTCCCTGTTGGGGGGAATATTCACAAGATTCCATCCCGGTACTTGAACAAAAAACAATCGAAGGACATGCTGTACGAGCTACCTTGATGGCAACCGGTTTAGCCGCAGCCGCACTTGAAAACCAATCTCCTCAATACATTGAAACGGCTAAACGTCTTTGGGAAAACATGGCAGGCAAACGGATGTTCATCACAGGCGGAGTCGGTGCCATCCACGAAGATGAAAAGTTCGGTCCGGACTACTTCCTGCCTACCGACGCCTATTTGGAAACCTGTGCAGCCGTAGGAGCAGGTTTCTTTAGTCAACGCATGAATCAATTGACCTGTAATGCCCGCTACATGGACGAAGTGGAAAGAGTACTCTATAACAATGTACTGACAGGCGTTTCTTTGTCTGGTGATAAATACACTTATCAGAATCCCCTGAATACTGACAAACCTGACAGATGGGAATGGCATGTATGCCCCTGTTGCCCACCGATGTTTCTGAAAATCATGTCCGCCATGCCCAGTTACATCTATGCATATCAGGGAGATAATATCTATGTCAACTTACTCATAGGAAGTGAAGTACGCATACCGATCGATAAAAATAACAGTGTCCGCCTGAAACAGTTAACCTCTTATCCGTGGCACGGTGCCGTTTCCATTCAAGTCAATCCCGATAAAGCCAGTACCTTTTCTATAAAAGTGCGTATTCCCGGATGGGCACAAGGTACAGAAAACCCATATGGGCTTTACCAGTCGAACCTGAAAGCCCCCGTTAAATTGAAAGTCAACCAAAAGGATATTCTCCTGAGAATTGTCGATGGATATGCGGAAATCAGCCGGGAATGGAAAAAAGGCGATCACATCGAACTTGAATTACCGATGCAACCTCGCCTGATCACTGCGAACGAAGCAGTCAAAGACTTACGTGGACAAGTTGCGCTGGCATCAGGCCCCGTTATTTACTGCTTTGAGGATGCGGATAATCCGGAATTGCCTACACTGACACTTCAACCACAAACACCACTGGAGCTTTCTCACGACAACGATCTGCTTCATGGAGTCAATATCATCAAATGCCAGAGTAAAATTCCGGCAAAAGCCATCCCATATTATGCTGTAGCCAACAGAAAAGAGAGTCATAGTTACAAAGTATGGATTCCCCAAGAGTAAAGAAACAGATGATTACTACAAATTTATCTCAAATGAAAAATAATGTATCGCCATTTATACGTAAATTTGCGGAACAAGAATCATCTTAATTATACAATATCATATGGAAAAGAAAACAATCGTGGCACGCGTAGAAGTGCTACCCGGCAAAGAACAAGCATTTTTACAGGCAGCCGATGCTTTGATTAAAGGTACGAGGGCAGAAGAAGGCAACATTAGTTATAACCTGTATCAAAACCCCTCTCAACCTGTAGCTTTCATCTTTTACGAAGAGTACAAAGACCAGCATGCTATGGATGTACATGCAGCATCACCCCATTTCCAGACTTTTGGAGAAGCGATCAAAGGAATGTTGGCATCCGACCTGATAATTGAAACTTTCTAAATGAATATGAGGGTGCTTTAATGCACCCTCTATTAACTCATCACTCCATTTACTCAGCTACTGCCAACGTCAACACACTGATACGTATTCCGCTCACCCTTGCGAACGCAGATGCACAAGCCACAGTCGTGGCTCCGGTAGTTAACACGTCATCAACAAGCAAGACATGCTTCCCCTCAAAATGAACAGTATCACATAGCCTGAAGATTCCTTCTACATTCTCCCAACGTTCAAAAGTAGACTTACGGGTCTGAGTTTCCGTATTTTTTTCACGTATCATACACTCTGCACATAATGGAATACCCGTTACAGAAGCTATCCCACGGGCAATCCATTCACTTTGATTGTATCCTCTAAGTTTCTGTTTCTTTCTGTGCAAAGGTACAGGAATTATCATATCCACGCCATCAAAAAATTCTCCCGAAGATAGTTCTGCTGACATATAGCGTCCCATCACCTCTCCCAATTCTTTATATCCGCCATATTTCAGCATATGCAGAATGCGTCTGAAATCACTACCCTTACGATAAAAAAGAAAAGAAGAAGCTCTTTTTAGGCCAGGAATACGTCCCCAGAAAAGACACTCTACCGGATTATCTTTCCGCAAATGAAATCCGGTACGGGGTAAATTTATATTGCAACAGGTGCACAAACACTCCTCCCCTCTTGACAATGGCGAACCACAGACTACGCAACAACGCGGAAACAAAAGAGACCAGAAAGAATGGAACCAGGTATTCATGATGTGTTTTTCTATTTGATCAATGTCCGAAACTACATATCCAACGGAGGAACTTCTTCCAGCAACTGCTGAAAGACAGCATGCAAAGGACCGTTAGTAGCAATTATATGATGCCCTTCTATGAAATGTTCACTTCCATAAAAGTCAGTTACTTTTCCACCCGCTTCCAATACAATCAACGCCGCAGCCGAATAATCCCATTTCCCGATAAATGCTTCTGCCCAGGCATCAAAACGTCCGGCAGCCACATAACAAAGAGCCGATGCAGCCGAACCATTCATCCGAATGCCCCCTACCACCCCATACAATTGCTTCAGCAGATATTCTGCCGTCCGTTTATACTGTTGATGATTATAGGGAAGTTCGGTTATTACAAACGCCTCTTCAATGTTCCCCACTTTCGAAACATGCAACTCTTCTCCGTTCATCCAAGCCTTTCCACCCTTCCAGGCATAAAAACACTCATCCCTGCAAACTTCGTATACTACACCTAAAAGTAGCTCCGTACGACTCCGGAGGGCAATACTGACACAATATGGAGCATTGTCATGAATATAATTAGTTGTTCCGTCCAGCGGATCAATTACCCAGCAATATGCCTCATCTTTATAAACACCAGAACCTTCCTCGGCAATGAACCCGGCCTCGGGCAACAGAGCAGACAGTTGCCCCACTAACAGCCTCTCAGATTCCTTATCGACATATGATACATAATCATGCGCATGCTTCTCTACTACGCTTTTCCGGCTAAAGCTCTGCCGTTCTTTTCTCAGAAAATTCCCCGCTTCGGTTGCTATCCGGCGCACCTCAGTAGTAAGTTGTTGAAGTTCCAGTTCCATATTCGACTTTTAACGTATTTCGGCAAAGATAAATGATTCTTTTGAAAAAACATTGCAGCATTCAGCATATCTCTGCGTCTAAAAAACATAAAGAACTTAACTATGCAGAAATTCAGATTGACAATACTATTGATTATTTGTAGTAACGGACTTGCTTACGCACAAACGTTCAATGAAACGCCTATACTCCCCTTTATGCCACAAAAAGAAATGAAGTTCCCCAAAATCTCCGGACTTCCCGACATAAAGAGTACTCTGCCAGAAACGAATCCGGTTTTCAGCAACAGCCTGCCATTAGCCAAACAATATGAACTAAGAAAAAGATTCTCCTATCTGGATCCTGTCTTCACCAGTTATTTCAATCAAGAGCAACACCGGCTGCTCAATTCCCATTATTTCGGATATGAATTATACGGCTCCAGTTATTCACTCCGGGGAGTAGGAACTCAAAATATGGCAGGTGGCAGATTAGTATATCACCTCAACAAACAACTGACTATTCGGATAGGCGGTAATGCTTATCAATACCGTTCCAACGGGCGCATGTTCAATGACTTCACACTGAATGCGGACCTTACCTACCGCCTCAATAATTGGCTGACCGCTTATGTTTACGGACAATACCGGCTAAACTGCACTCCCAACTCCGGCGTACAAGGTTTCCCATTATCTCCACAATCTCATTACGGCGCTTTGTTCCGTATAAACCTTCTGGAAAAGAAAGAGTATGGCATCGACCTTAATCTCGGCACCGACAGAAGCTACAATGCTGCCACCCGACAATGGGAAAATACTTACAGAGTAGGCCCTGCCATACGGTTAAAATAATCGATCCAATATAAACCTGGCTATGAAGAGAGGGCTGTCCGGTACCGCCAATTTTACCGGATAGCCCATTTTATTACCTATCTGCATATAAACACCTTACATTCACCGGGAGCAAGCTTTACTATCCATCCGGTAGAAGTATCAGGAACAATTCCACCTTCCATGACATTATAAACCTTGTCCAACGACAATCCTTCCACCGTCTTTTCATTCAGCTCCACATCCACCGGACCGGATATCCGGTTCAGGCAGGCTATCGCTTTACTTCCGTCACTCAACGGCTTTACCCAGATATCATAATGATCGGCACGAATGGCACGTTCCGCCTGAATACCCAACGGATCCTGGTTGATAGCAATCAAATCTTTATTCAGAAGAATCTGCAGCGTACTGTCATTCATCTGCCGTACATCATTGCCACAGAGTAGCGGAGAAGCCATCATGCACCACAAAGCAAAATGTGACTGATACTGCTCGTTCGTACAACCTTCCGATTCATAACCGATGCTCTTACTCTTTCCGTCAATCCCCACAACAAGCATATCCGGATCATTCCATCCGGCAGGCCCCGCATATTCATTAAGCGGAGCATTTATCTCTAAAATATTCAGAACTCCACGAAGGCCGCCTTTCTGATCTGTAGACCGATTCCATAAATCACCGATATCACCGGATACACGCCAAAGATGTCCGCCCACTTTCTTTGCCCATTTCCAGGGTTCACGCTGTCCCCATTCACAAACAGAGAATACCATAGAACGTCCGGTCACCCGGAGTGCCTTCCCCATTTTTTCATATCTTTCCATCGCCTCTACCCGTCCGGCAGGCGCATTGCAGTAGTCATATTTTAAAAGATCGACACCCCAGGAAGCAAAATCCCGTGCATCCGTTTCTTCATACCCGTAACTGCCACAAACCCCACCACAGGTTTTGTCCGCGGCATCCGAATAAATTCCAAGCTTGAATCCCCGTTCATGCAAATAGTCAGCTACATATCTGATGCCCCTTGGAAACTTTGTTTTATCAACCTGGATATGTCCGTCTGCCCCTCTTTCAGGCAATTGCCAAAAGTCATCAATGTTTATATAGGCATATCCCAAGTCACGCATTCCATTCTCTACCATTGCATCCGCAGTTTGCAACACCAATTCCTCTGTCAGATGACGTCCGAATGTATTCCAGCTGTTCCATCCCATTGGGGGAGTCAACAGTAACTCATCACCTATCTTAATCAATAACTCCCGTGTATCAGATCCGAGGGCATTTTCTGCTTTCAGCACCACTTTATATGTTCCTTTCTCAGCTACTTCCCCTTTGATAATCCCTGTTTTTTTATCCAGCTTCAATCCTTCGGGAAGATTTTCAGCATGCCACTTTATCGGTCGTTCTCCGGAGGTGGGAATATAAAACAAAAAAGGGGTAGCAGGATAGTTTCCCACCACATGAGGGGGATTAATACACGGTTTCCCCTCAAAAATAGCGGTTCGCACTTCGCTCGCCTGTACTGTCGGACTCGCCAGCATCACACATAAGCAATATAAAAAAGAAACATAACTTGTAATTTTCATACGTTTAAAAAGAATTTATATAGATTTTATTTTAATGTTACAACAACCATTACCGGATTATCCTCTTCATCCAATCGGTTTATCAATTCATCCAGTTCTTTTTTTCTTTCCGGCAGTAAAGCTTTCGAATAGCGTTTACCTTTACTCAGATAACCTACCATCCGGGCATTTGCCAACTGATTTCCCAACCCTGTTCCGGGAGGAGTAAAATCAAATCCTGCCGCCAAATCATCTTTTATAATCACATTTGAAAAACTCTTCTTCTGTCTATCATACAATCCCACAAAACTTTCATTCTTCAGAACATAAAGCACAAAGAAATAACGGTCTGACTCAAAAACCTGTTGTACTGCGATAGACTTAAAACGTTTTGCGGGATCTATCTCATTGGCCGAGACATCCACATCTTTACCCGAACAATCAAGTTTCCAAGCCAAAGTCTTCTTTCGATCGGTATCAATCTTGTAAACCAGATTCTCCAGTGCCGGTTTAAAATAAACACTGCCACCATGAAGATACATTACGTCACGGGTGGACAAGTTAATACCATACTTCTTGCCTGGTTCAATATACCCTTTCCAGCTTTTCAGCTTCTTACCATTCCCGTCAATAAGAAACAGTTGTTGAGGATTATCCTTCCTTATGAAATAGTTATTATCACAATATAAGATGGATTCTCCGCTACTTACAGCTCCGGTACCCATATTTAAATGAGGAGCCGGCATACGACGGATAAATTTACCATTGAAGTCATAACAGATTAAATCCTGAAAATCCTGAACATACAGCTTTTGGTTATCAGGATCAGTAAAAAACAACAATCCTACCGCATATTCTTCAGGCCCTTGTCCATGCTGACCTATCTTATTCATAAACTTACCATTTTTATCAAATCGATAAAAACTTCTGGTCTGTGCATCACCTGCAATAATAGAATTTCCGGCATAAACAATACTGCACTCATTACCCAACAGACAATTATCAGTTGTCTCTAAAGGGAAATAACGCACATCAGATGCCAGTTCACTCAGCATTACCGTTTTAGGGCTCTGCGTAATGGCTTTCGCCAGATTCAGTGTTATGGCTGCATTTTTCTGGGCAAAAAGCGGAAATGCCAATACATGGGCCAATAAAATACAAAATGTAAACGATTTCATGGGACCTCCTATTTTTTAAATTTATAAAGAATCACTACCGGATTGGCATCATCCCCTACATTCAGCGCAGCAGGAGCCTCTTTCAGGTATCCTTTCTCCCGTAAAGAAGAAAGTATATCTGCATTGACCACCTGTGCACGTTCCCCGTCAGCCAGTGCATACTCCGGCCAAAAAGGTATTCCCCCATCTATATCATTATCAATGCCAATTATATTACTACCCGGAATACTATTGCTGCATTCCAAATAATCTTTCGGAATGCGTTGTGATTTCAACTCACCGGTCTTTTTATCAAATCGTTGTATAAACAACACATCTCCTTTATACAAGCGTAAATAAAGATAATGAGAAGATTCAAACAGATCGTAAAGCCCAATGACCTGATCCGTTTCGACTGTCTTATCTCCAAACTTATTAATATTGGCAATGTCCATATAATATTCAACCGGATTTTCTCTCTTCAGCACATAAGCCGGTTCTATTCCATTATTAGAAATCGCAGATACCGTATCATTACAGGCAGTAAATACCAATACCCTTTCGTCCGAAGGAGAGAAACAGATTTCTTTCATAAAGCAAACATCCCGGGAAAGCCCCGATGGGAAAAGGGCCTTACACTCTTGTAACGAACCATTGGGTTGTTGTAATGCTCCTGCCCATGGCGCCTGCTGAAAAGGTTTTATAACCAATCCTTTCAATGCCCTTTTTCCATCCGGAAAAACATACATCCCGCCTGCTTGTTTCACAGTTGTATCATTTCGTAGAAAAGTCCCGTCATACGAATAAACCAAAGCATCTCCTCCATACTGAAATAAAGACAGTTCCTTATTCCTGTCATCAACCGCCAGATCACTTATCATGCCATACTCTCCCGGACCGTTTCCCTGACAGCCGATCTTGCGTATAAATTTACCTTCCCGATTGAATTGCAGCACCTCTTCAGTCTTTCCATTATACATAAACATGTAATCTGCCGTCACCTGTAGATTCATCAGATTACTTATCAGACATGAATCAGTCGTTTCCAAAGGAACGTATTCTATACTCTCCACATCTTCCTTCATGGAGATCGGAGCCTCTTCTTGCAAAGCAGAGCGGATATTGACAACCGGACATTCGGATAAAGAAGCTACAGGTTTCGGCTGGCAAGCCACCAGCCCGAACAGCCACAAGCTGTTCAACAATAATATTGTGTTTTTCATAATGATTGTCTCTTTAATATTGTTTTTAGGGAAGTGTATATACAAAGATACTTCTTCAATTTGAAAAATCACTTAAAATCAATCTATTTTTATTCCCCATTATAAATCCGACAATCAAATATCATATAAACTTAGTATAGTCAGTCCGGAAAAATTAGTTTTTCAAGCCACCTCAACATCTCTGCTTTACTCCTTCTGCAAGTAGCCAACAATGCTTCTAAATTACGTTTATCCCGCTCCCCCATATCAAAACCCGAATTGATACCCCTCGGATGATGAAGGTGATATAACGGTCCTTTTACACGCGCAATGGGCAACTCTAATATTTCCAGGCGTTTCACTCTTTCGGCATCTTCGGGTCCCCAACCATAAAACGCTTCATTCTCTCCGCCTGCCCGCAGATAGGCAACCCTGTTCACAAGAAAAGCTCCTCCCACCGAAGGTCTCATCCCTATTGAAGTAGCATCCACCTTTTCCAACACTGATACGTCCTTACGGATTCTGTCACTCATAGCTTCATTCAGAAAGATAAAACGCCCGTCATACGGGAAACACATCACACAGCCCGAACAAATCCTGCCGACCGCCTCTCTCAACTGAACCGGCGGAATAATCACATCCGTATCCCAGATACCTGCAATCGGGAACTTAGCCGATCGCAACAATATATTTAAATAACGTGTCCGGTAGAACACCGGATCATCATCTTTCACAAACCGATAGCGTACCCTCTCACACGTCTCAGACAAATAAAAACGTTGCTCCGTATCCGCTTCAAGAATATCCACAGACACCTCTGTCTGCTGTAGCAGCAAAGAAAGGATAAACCGAAGATTCTCCGCCCTCTCCGGATTATCTACCCGCAAGGGGATGACAATGCTAACCTCTCTTGTCAGATCCATACCGCCTCCCTTCCAGATGTAATCATGCCCTTCTCACAGTACTCCATCAGTTTCTCGACTTTTGCATTGAATACATCCAACCGATGCAACAGGCAAAGAATAAAAAACACCTCTTCGAAAAGTGAACTTTCCCTGACTCCGGGCAGTGAGTCTGCTATCCAGTCAATCAGGTAAATTAAATGCTCTTTCATTCGCAGCACCTTGATGTCTTCCTCACCTTTCCTCCGGGACAACCGGTAATACAGATAATAAGCGAGACCACAAATACCTTTCACGATGCCTAAAGTTCCGATCGCCCTACTATTAATCGTGTTAAATACCCTGCAATCGATCTGCCACAGAATCTCGTCGGCATCCCCTTCCACAAAGCCCTCCTGCAACAGATACTCAATTCCGACACCTACTCCGCACAAACCGTCACCATAAGTCACCGGAAGTTCCAAAGAACAATTCTCCATCACCTCATCCAGCAACACTTCTGCTTTCTCTTCCCACTCTTCTTCAGCCGTCTGCCGATAAAGACGATAGAATCCGATGATTTTCCCCATTTCTCCCATCATCCCCGGATTTTCTATCCCTCTTACGCTTTCCATATTTTCTTTATTGACGTAATCAATCATTTTATTACACCGACCAGGCAACCACTTCCGGAATTTGCCTTTCCTCCTCCGGGGGAAACGTTCTATAATCTCCATAACAACGGGTCAGATAAGTATCGTATCCTGACGGAACCGGAAACTCCACTCCTTCAAATCGTGCAGTATCCAGATATTCCACCTCATCCAGCCGCAAATGAATACGGCTCTCACTCAAATTCCGTTCAAAACTGTTCGACAAAGCATTCTCATACTTACCATCCCAATCATAGATGAAAAGATCCAACTGTAATCCACCGAACTGCATCGGCTCGGCCGGAGTCTTTTTATCCGGAACATACCGGCTGTGCCGATCTCTCAACCGCGCCTCAACCAACCAGCTCCATGGAGCCATGGCCGGTTCTGTTTCCGGAGTCTGAAAGAAAATATCCTGAGGCAGTTCCGGTACACCCTTCTCCAGAAAGAGTGCATAATCACTCCTTAACATCCCCACATCCGTATCTGTATCCCAAGGTATAAACCCCTGATGCCGGATAGCTCCCAGCAGTGTACCATAATCGAGCCAATAATCAATATCGTGCTTCTTGCAGACAGTATCGAAAGACTGCAATAAATAAAGCATCCTCCGATGTGCCTCCTTTATATCTATATTCATAATTTATATTTTAATATTCCGGCCAAATACCGGTTTTCCTCTTTACTCCTGATAGCAATACGAATATACTGCTTTCCATACATTCCCCTCTTCAAGCTACAGTCTTTTACCAGAATATCATGCTCTCTCAGCAAAACTTCCGCAAGCTCTCGGGCGCTGTACTTATGGGTCACTTCACATAAAAAGAAGTTTGCTTGTGAAGGAAATACCGCTAAATAGCCTACCTCCTGAAGTTCTTCAAAAAAGAGCGCTCTTTCCTCTCTAAAGCGGGCACATGCCTGCCGGTAGTCGATTGCATATTTGTCCAGAATCTGTAAATAGTACTCCGCCAAAGAGTTTATATTCCAAACCGGAAGTTTCTGCTGTAATTCATCCATTAATTTATGGTCACCGGAAACAGCAATTCCCAATCGTAATCCGGGAATTCCATGTGACTTAGACAGGCTCTTTATCACCACCAGGTGACTATACTCCTTCAGTATCTTGTCATCAATCAGAGAAGTTTCCTCTCCTCCCTCCGAGAAGTCAATAAAAGACTCATCCACAATCAGCCGTATCGAACGCTCCTGAGTCCATCCCGCTAATGAAATCAAATCCTCGTAAGGGATACTATTTCCAGAGGGGTTATCCGGATTCAGCAATAGTAATGAAGTCACTCCCTTATCCTCAAAAAATGTTTTCAGGTCGCTTACGGTATAGCGATAACCTGGCCTCAACGGCAAGAAAGTCTCTATCCGGTCATCACCTACCAGATATTCTTCAAATGTAGGAAGAATCACCCCCATTCTACCGGGAAGCAACTCCATCAGCTTTCTTATCAACTCTGCCGCGCCATTCCCCACCGCGACAGCCTCCGCAGGAATGTTCCAGTGCTTCGCCACCAATCGCCTGTTTACATAACTCCCCGAAGGGTATTGCCTGAGCAGTTTATCAAAATTAGCCTTCAGTTCTTCCAGCATCCTTTCTGTCGGGAAATGTGGATTCACCAGATAAGCAAAATCAAGCAAGAAAGGGAAACGCCAATACCCTCCATAACGTTTCTGGTAACCGGGCAAAAGCCCTTCTTTCTTACCAAATAGCGTTTCGGCAATATCTAAATCCTGCATGTCGTCTATCTCATACCACTTTTCACCCTCAAGCGGCAAAGCCTTCAGCCCGGCTTTATCCAACAAAGACAAAACGGCCAGTATTTGTTCGTAATATGCACTATTATCAAAACATTTGCAATAGGCTTCCAGAAAAGGTACGTACTTACCTACAGAAAACTCCTTACTAAAACGATAGATATTCACCGTCTTAAAATAAGTAGAAGTTTTTTCGTACGAAAAAGTATGTTTAGATACAAAGTCCACAATAAACTGCTTTTCATCCACAGTCACCATAGTCCCGTCCATCCAACTCTTATAACGGTCTACTACTGCTACATCCGGATACGGTTCTTCGAGCACTCTTTCAAGTATTCTCTTCTCAAAAACAATATCCGATTCTAACAATAAAGTATCATCAGACGCTAAGTGGTGCCGTGCCAGAAACAGAGAATAAATATTATTGGTATATGCATAGTAAGGGTTTTCCAGATAATAAATAGGAATTCCGCAATATTCATTTCCCAGATACGCCCGTAGTTTGTCACCTTGAAAACCAATCACAAGCACAATCCTCGATAGTCCAGCGATTTCGAGGTTTGCCAGTAACCGATCTATGATCCGGATACCGTTCACCTCAATCATACATTTAGTGTCGTACCGGGTCAATTCTCCCAGACGCCTGCCCATTCCTGCTGCCAATATAATAGCCTGCATATCTGGCCTCTTATTAAGTTCTTAACTCCGGCTAACTCTTCATACAACCGATAACACAATCCACTTCTTCGCTATCTCCCACTCCTAATACTAAACAGTATCACATATCTCTCTACCCATCAACGATCGAATAAAAAACTATCACTTACATAGAAGTTTCTTCTTGAATAACAAAGAAACATCATCGCATGGAAAGTATGTTTAGGATAGCTCTTACCATAATGTTTCGAAATTATGCGAAAACCAGAAGGGGTGCACCCCATGACATCCAACTGAAGATAGTAAAAAAAAACAATTTCATTTAACATCACACAAGTTATATGTATTAAGACAATATTCAACGTCTGTTATAGAGGAACAAAGAACAGAAAACAAACAATCAGAACACGGTTTAATATCTTTCCTTGTAACAAACCAATGTCTGTATTGAGAAAATTCTCTAATTAATAAATCATATACATTATCATAAGGAAGTCTACCGATACTTGGTTTATTTACATTTGAATAGACTTCACCATTAGATAAAATAACTAAATGCCCAAAGTGATTAGAATCAAGAGCTGAATTAGCCAAAAGCTGTTTTTCCTCATGCCTTCTATTGAAAAGATCATCTATTGAAAAAGAAAGATTTTCAACACAAAACTCTTTATTATTGCCAGTATAATAAAAGCATATAAAACAATTTTGAGAATCAGAGTAAGACTCTAATTCTTTCAATTCACGATCATCACATATTAAAAATTGGAAAAATAGCTGCTTAAACTCTGAATAATCTCCTAACTTGCATAAGTTATCATAAGAATTAGTCCAAACAACATAAGTTATATCAACAGATTTATCTTCAGAAAGAGCTATTTTCTTAAATTCATCAATCAGGATGTAGACAACTAAGTTTGTTTTCACCTTTAACATCTTTATCAGATTATTTATATTTACAATACTATCATCTCCAACATTCCCAATAATTAAATTAACCTGAGATAAATTAGGAAAATTACACTCAACAATCGTGTTTATCAGTTCAAAACTTAATTCAGTATTCTTTCCTATTTCAGGAAACATGTATTGTCTATATGCCTCAGGATACCCCTCCCATTTATCATTACATGAAGCATTTATAAAAAAAGATATCTGAAAAACATTTTCATTATAATGCACGTAAGATTTTTGACGACTATTTTCCGTAAAGATTTTTTCTTGAACAACCTTTCTATTAATAGCTCCAGGTACTTGTTCATTTAAAACTTTTAAAGAAGGAACTATATGTATTGGCATATGTTCACTATCTAAAGACAGAATATTACCAGATATCGATTCTAAAACGAACTTAGTCAATTCCTGAAAATCGATCACTTCAGCAATATCAGCATCTATTCTGATACCATAAAAGGATAGATCCGAACATTCTTCTAACAGACGAAGCTTTTCTACCAATAACAAGTTAGAAACTGTCATGTGAGCTCCATTTATAGTGTTATAAAGCAATGCCGTATGTTGGCTTAAAGAAATATGCACAAAATTATAAAAACACAAATATTCAGCCATATCTACTATTTTAATTTTACTACAATTAACGCAGGATTCAATTCTTCTTTTAAAGGTTGAGTTCTAACAGAAATCAAATAATTGCCATCTTGGGAAATATACTCCGGGAAAAAAGTATCACCCTCCAGATAAGGAGGAAGCTCACCTGTAGGTTCACCAAAATAATCCATCTCTTTTTTTGATAATTTTAGTTCGAAAAGATCCGCCTGATGATTTGCCTTATCATAGAATGCAGTTAAGTAATATTGCTTCTTCTGATCTATGTCTACTGTAATAGCCCCTAAGACTAATCCATTAGCAGTCATACTGAACAAAGGAACGTATGGCATGTGCAAAAACAATTCTTCGTCCGGATTTTCCAAAGAGTAACGCAATCTATCGTTAGATCTCAGCTTTCCCCAGTCGATTATATATTCAGGAGAAAGAGAGTGCTTTACCGTATCCACAGAGAAAATAGTGTCATTAAGCAACTGCTTAAAGTACAACTTATCATGTAAAGATGAAAATTGGGCTTCATGAGGAAAGAAACAAACTTTTTTTGCCTGATAGTTTTGTTGATATGGAATAGCCCCCCTCTTTTCATCCCGTCGATAGAACACAAGACGTTCTTTTTCATCTCCTCCATTCTGAGCTTTAAAGCCTATAAAGTTCTTGTCCGACATTGGATAAATGGCAGAAAACATTTCCGGAAGTGCCTGATAAGATTCAATAAACTTCCCATTTAAGGAGTAAACATTAACTTTATTGTTTAAGTCTGTAATCAAAACACGATTGTTTATATAAAGCAAATTCATCAACATTGTATATTCCTCCGGACCACTTCCTTTCTGAGCTATATCACAAACAAATTTTCCGGAATGAGAAAAAAGAGAGCACTTCTTACCATATCCTATGATAAAATACTGATCGGTCATTATTAACTGGCTCACGTATGGAATCAGTAACGAATCATTCGTCTCTAATTGCACAACCTCTACACTTTCCGCAATATCATATACAGATTTCTCCACCGGATTTTCGATAGCATCGGCTAAGTCTATTATAGGATAAAGACTATTTTCTTTCTTACTACACGAGTAAAAGAGAAATGTACTTAAACAAAAAAATAAAAGTGATTTCATAATACCGGTAACTTTAAATGGTTTCTAAATTTATGACACACATTAACCATATCACATATATAAGAAGTCATATCTTTACGAGAAACTGGGGCGCAATTTATATCATGTTGTAAAAAGCATTTGGGACAAGACTGAATCCTATAACATAAAGTACATTTAGGACGTAAAATATCATAATACGAATTATATCTCTCAACAACCTCTTTCAGGTTCAGAATAAATTCATTCTTATCATTTACATAACCCAATGAATATTTATAGCCAACTCTCTCACAAGGATGAACTTTACCATCTGCAGAAACAAAAAGTTTAGAAGTAAATGGAATACAGGCTCCCCCCGGAACATAATTCACATATTCGTAATCATTTACCAACTCCTTAAAAGTCTTATAAAAATAGCCACTATATGCTTCATAAAAACGACTCAATGTAATTAATGAAGGATTCAACTTTAAATAATCGTCAATAGGTATATTGTGCAGGCATAGTGCTTCTGAATTTAATCCACGATACATGTGATTAAAAGTTCCAAAAGCATTCTTTTTTACAAAAGAAGTAGCTAACGTAGAGATCATTGGTACTTTGTTTAATTTGTGATGATAAAAATGCAATAATGACGATAATTCATTTTGATCATGTAAAACGGCATTAAAAGATACATTCTTAACATAAAAATCAAAGTGCCTTTTTTTTAGCTCTCTAATATTAGAGTATACTCTATCGTATGATTGTCTCCCACTTTTTAATGTTCTATAAGAAGAAGCTTTCTTATCACCATCAAGACTAATAAGAAGAGAAATATCCTGCTCAACAATATAATCCATATATTTATCTAGTAATACGGCATTAGTTGTCATATTATAAGTAAATGTAAGAAACTCAGATTCCCGACTTTTTGTATAAGATATTATTTGCTGTACCAAATCAAATCGCAACAAAGGCTCTCCACCATAAAAGCCTATTGTAATAGTTCTTTTTAAACCACTTAATTGGTTTCTCATCCCCTTATTCAAGCAAAAATCAATGACAGATTTTGCTACATCAAAAGATAATTCATTCCCAACACAATCTTTTTCGGTCTCATATAGTTCTCCATACACACAATATTTGCAACCAAGATTACATTTCTGAGTCAACTCAAATGTTATAACTGGTACACTTGCAATGGAATATTCTATATCCTCTACATCTATACCCGCACCAACTTTTATATTGTCAAAATCCAAAAAACCATATTTCTCAAAAAAAGAGCATGTTCGCGCAGCTATACTATCCCCTTCCCAACATTCCCCTTCAGCCCAATAAACATCAAGCATATTATAAACCTCAGGAGTTATCTGTAGAAGTTTTTTCTTACCAAAGCTATACAAATAGCAATAATTATATTGATCCTTAAATATAATAGATTTCATTTCATAATTTACATAAAAGAGGTGGTAGTAAACTACCACCTACATTAAACTAAGCTCCAGGGTTACCTTGCCAAGAATAAACGTCCTTGTTAGAAGACATCTGCGTTTCTTTACTTGCATCTGTTTCTGTCCATGCATGGTTACTTACTAACCAACCTGTACATGTACAGTTACTTTCGCGACAAGTACCAGGCCCGGTACAACTACCAGCCCCTCCCGTAATCTTAAACTGCTCACCTTTTGAGAGATTTAAAACTTTTAGCTTTTTCATATTTACCTCCTTGTTAAATAATTAATAATGATAATATATCAAAATGGGATTATCCCCAGATTTATTACTCCTTAATGTTTCATCACTATTTGCATTGATATACCCCGACTTTCTCAATTGCTCTATTTCGCCAGAACTAATACTCGATACATAAACCTTTTGAAGAGGAAACGAATACTGGAAACGGATTGGAATATCACCATTCAAATGGTTTACATATCCTCCCAAAATACCATTAGGAGGATAATTGACTCCCTGAAGAACCTTATTTTTTATATCATATCGCATAAAGCATAAAGTTGGACACGGATGCGGAGCCTTTGGATGATAACAACATAAATAGAGACTGGAATCTGTTTCTATGGCCAAAGAGTTCCCACTAACTCCAATTCCTTGAACATGATCTATTTTATCTCGTGTATTACCATTAAACAAATGATACACCGGAAAAATAGAATCAACAGTTACCTTATACAAAGTGGTATAAGGCTGAACAATTGGGCTGCCACTTCCCCCATTATTCCAAACCAACATGCTTCCATCTGATTGATAAGTGAAACTATAATAGCTAACCTTACATAAAGCCAAAGTGTCAGACGGAACAAAATAGTTCAACTGATGTACCATTTCCCCCTTTTCTGAAAATACGGCTCCGCCAAAATAATTCTTATCAGTCAATGGCATACACCATGGTGAAAAAGCAGCCAGGAATTTTTCATTCAGTCGATGTACATATTGAGAATGATATGGCATATTATACAATTCAGCAATATTTCCTTGATAGTTACCATCATAATCATAGACTTCTGTAGTGCCCTCTGAACCGCCTTCCTGATTCAGATAAAGCAATTCCTTGAATTCATCAGCTCCAATCCATAATTTTAAAGACGAATAATCGTTGGATATAATCTTCTTTATAAGCTTTCCTTTCCTATCGTATTTAAAAACTCCTGCATCACTACCGGCCAATACGAAAATATAGTCTTTAGTCACTGCCATACTGAGTATACTGGCACGAACCGGCAATTTCACAAAATTATCCAACTGGACATACGAGATGCTATCTACCAATTCCTTCACTGAGATGGAGTCCTCTCTATCTAAAACACTGGTCATCTCAACAATCGGACAATCAGATGGCACCTGAGCTAACAAATCAATCTTCTCTGAACGGGAAGAAGAGCAACCGATCAGATGCGTCAATATACCACAATATAAAACTAATCTAATCTTGTTCATTTTGATTTTATATTTAAATAAAAGTCCAACATCTTATTTCTAAATAAGTCAAAACCATATAATTGTATATACCGATTAACCAAATAATCTTTAATACTTTTTTTTTCTAACAAATTCAGACTCAAAGCAGTTATCATCTGCTGTGCTAATATCTCAACATTAATAGAACAAATCTCTTCCTGAGATATATTAACTCTAAAAGGATAAGATGGTCCAACCATTTCATTTACTCCTGCTACAGAAGTTGCTACCAAAGGAATTCCTCTCATCATCATTTCAATCATTACATAACTACATTGTTCTGTATATGAAGCAATAACCCCTAAGTCAGCCATAGAATAAATACAATCCAATTTATCTTTCTCAACTCTACCAACAAACGAAACTTTATGCCATATTCTTTCACACAGTTTCAAATAAGTAGCGAATTCACCATCTCCAACAATGACTAAACGTACATTCTGTATTTTATCCTGTACTATGCGAAAGGCTCGCAATAGTTCTTCTATCCCTTTATTATGATCCAAGCGTCCTACAAATAATATCAAAATTTCTTTTTTACCTAGAACCGGCTCCTTTTCACATTCATTATCTTGAACAGATAGCTTATGTGGCAAGCCATTTGCTATATATTTGAGTTTAGCTATAGGGACTTGATAATCATTTATCAGGATCTCTTTAGTACTTTTTGAAAGACAAATAACATAGTCAACATAATTAAACATTTCTTTCTCAACCGTAAATGCATCAAACACATCTATTTCCTTCAAACTCCTTTTGGTCGCATCTTGAGATAAAATAAAATGGAAATAAGTCCTATTTCCCTTTAAAACAAAACACCAATTAAGATAATGCACGGTAAAACAAACCACACATCTTATCTGCCTGCTCCTCAATGATCTTACAATTGCCACATCTTGGTAAAAATTCAAATGAAATACATTAATATTAAATAAATCAATATACTCCTGAAGGATATATGATATATTTCGACAGTACCTTTCATACAAAAAAGAATTATCTTGAACATCAACACTAGGAATAAGAAATTGCCTTATACCATTATTGGTTCTCATTTCAATATTTTCAACATTTGCACAAATCTGGACTATTGTTAAATTTAAGTCCGCACGTTCTCTTACCACTTTTGTCAACTGTTCAACATATGTTCCTACACCATATTGTGAAGCTACACTTGAATTATTAACGATATAAATATTCCTCATATCGAAGATTGATCCCAAATTATTTTTAATCCTTTTTTCCAAGACAAATTATTATCGCCATCACTCCCTCTTATGATCTCTGCCTGTATCTGTTGTATAGAATAATTCACAGGACAAGCTACACATAATGCTTGAAGAAAAGCCGTATCAAAAAACGACTCTCTACCTATATCCAGTACTAAACGAATACGTATATATGAAGCTATACCAAGCAAGCCTGTTTCCAGAGAATGATTATTCATTTTTAAAAGATTGTATTCCAACAGCTTATTATCAAGAGATTTTAAAACGTCATCCACATTTCCATCTACAAATTTTTGCTGAAACAGATATACTATTCCCCACCCAATGCCACATAAGCCATCCGCAAAGTAAATCGGTATATCTTCATGAACATCTTCAAAAACCTCATCCAATAATTCACCAGCAAATTCCTCATATAAAGGGTTTTGTATATAACGGCTATAATGAAAGAAAAACAAGACAAGTCCCATCTTGCCATTAAAAAGTCCCAAACTTGGAAGGAAGCTTCCATGAAGCATATAGTATTGAGCTATTTGTTGTAGTTGTGAATCCATATCTTTATTAGATTTGTTTGCAAGGTATGTCCACCTTACTTCATATCCAAATATTATCAGAAAAAATGTACCGAACGTAGCCTTTTTTTATACCGAACGTCATATACCTATAGAAATAATCCTTATAAACAGAAATATATCTAAAAAACTGATACCTTTGCCTCTGACAAATAATCCTTTTTAACCACACAAGCATGAAAACCACAATACCAATCTTCTTTGCAATCAATGAAGAATACATTGACCATTGCTGTACCTCTATAGTATCTATTCTTGAGAATAATAGATCTTTGAATATAAGCATACACATTCTGACAGATTGTATTTCGTTAGAAAGCAAAGAGCTCCTTCAGGAAATAGAAAATGTATTTACCTGTGTAACGATCCAATGGGAGATAATAGATTCAGAATCATTCAAGCAACTCAAGAAAAAAGAAGGATACATCACCGAACACGCTCTTTATCGTTATGCCATTGTAGATCTTTTTCCCAATCTGGATAAAGCCCTGTACTTGGATGCAGATTTAGTAATCAATGGCAGCATAGAGCCATTGTGGAAACTGGATTTGGAAGGTTATTATTGCGCAGGAGTGGATGATATCTTTATAAGACGAATCAATTATAGAAAGATACTGGAACTAACGGAAAAGGATGTATACATCAATGCAGGCGTACTGCTGTTGAATCTGAAAGACCTTAGAAAAGATAAAATACAGGAAAAGCTATTGCAACACACATCAATCTATATAAACCGGGATCGATATCAGGATCAAGATGCGATTAACTGTATATGTAAAGGCAAAATAAAGCTGATTCCCAATATCTACAATTTCACTACCAGTGAAACTTTGCATACCCCTGAAATGTTATCCGGCATCATCATCATTCATTATACCGGAAGTATAAAGCCATGGCATCAAGAGTACCCTTGGCAAGTATTAAAAGAGCTATATTGCAAATACAATAGCTCTATGAACAAAATCAAAGATCGACTTTTATCAAGGTGGATGGAACGAACGATTGAGCTTTTTCAATTAAGCCAAAAAACGAACGATACAGAATTAGAAGAGGGGGCAGATAAATTACTGAACAAGATAATAGACCACTGCTCTCTGGCTGTTCCTATCACTTACGAGAATGGGTTATGTGGCATTGGAACGGGAATCGAATATTTACTGCAAAAGAAACTGATCGAAGGCAATAGTGATGAAATACTACATCAAATAGACTCCGCTGTATATTCAGTCATTGAACAAAAGTCTTTGACTGCCCTCGGATTAAGAAAGGGAGTTTCGGGCTTAGCTTACTATTTCTATTTACGTCTATGTGCAAGAGAAAACTTCAGCACTCCCACAGCTTTAAAAATAAAAGAATATTTCTCTAAAAGGGGAAAATCATTTCACATCTTTTAGCTTACACAATTTTGCCACCTTGTTACAAAATTCTACTATTGTTATCTTTAAATTTTCTGGAGCTGATAGATTTAATAAATCCAAAAGACTTATTTCCAGATTTACATACTTCAACACAGCCTGAAATGATTTTGTGCCCCAAGTATAATTATCACATTCATTGCCCCCCAAAGCATATATTAATGACGTTTTCACATTTTAGCATTTTCAATATTACATGTATTTGGATAAAAAAATAGCAGAGAAAGATAAAAAACATCTTTCTCTGCTATAAATTCAAAGAGCCATAAATGGATTCTTTCTATTTAAGATCACGCACACAACGCACATATCCGTTCCTATCATTCACAAGCCTATTTTTATCACCTCCCCACTGCGTGTCTACAGTCGTAACAAACCTGAGATAACCATCAAAATACATCTGATAGCCGGCACTAAATGATCTTCCTCCGTTCATATCCCGTCTGGAAAATCCTGTCCGAGAATGAATAACTTGTCCATCTTTCATATTCAAAGAAGATAAATTTCCACCAAAGTCATAGACTTTAGGTCTCTCACGGTCATCCCAGTCAAACAGACTTCCGGCCATTATCATCAGTTCGGCTTCATTGGGTAAGCGCCATGTTCCCAAATCGCTCTGATCCGGATTCTGAAAATAATAAGTACACGGAGAGTTTCCTTTCTCTATATCGTTCATCAAGGTAGTCCAAGTTTCGTAGTAATATTCACCACTCCTGTTCGGATTATCCAAATCCTTCCGCTTGTCTATTCTATTGGCTATATATTTGGCAACTTCGAATCCTTTCTGATAAATCGTATTAATCTGTGAGGTCTCGTTATGTGCCGGAAGTTCATAAATAGCCCTTGCAGATCTGGTAGTGTTGGAAGGTAAATTGTCAGCCCTGAAAATCAGATACTCATCCTCTGTCCATTTGTTGATCAGTGTCTTACTGAGTTCCTTAGCTATTTCATCAAGATGATAACTATGATCCTCCGAGGTTTCCAAGATTCCCAGATCCCTGATCAGTCTCACATCCGAAAAAGGAGTTCTTTCTCCAGGACTTGCCGTTTTCTGGTAATCAAAATTATATATAGGAGTCATACTATGCGATTCTTCTACAAAGATAATAGTATTAGGGCTGTTCAATGTCAAGTTGGTACTTCCCATAAAAGCTCTTGAGGTGAATAATGCTGTAGCATTATCCGACGGAGCGTGCCCAACAAGCCTGCTCTTTAACGGCAATGCCCGCTCTGCCACATACAACATGTTTGTTTCACAAACAGAAGGAATATACCATTGCATTTCATTCGCTTGCATCTGTCCGTCACGGTTGTTGTCCCTGTTTCGCAAGAACGGGGTGAAGCAGGCATATGTAGCATGATAATTCTTCATGGCCAGGTTAGTGTGATCCATACTTAGTGTCAACTTCGCATTATTGACCTTTGTCATAACTTGCCATAAAGTTTTCTCTTTTCCTCTAAGCATAGGATCAGGCATTATATTATCAGTTAATCCTCCGGTACGCCTGCTCATCAAAGACCATGTGTTTGCCCAACCATTGGAATAGTATTTATTATAAAAAGCATCCGGTTCACTAGGAGCTCTTACCGACCAATCCAAATCAGGGGTTTCATTCACATTCTCCACGCCCCAAACGCGCATACCGTCAGGACTGTTGACAAACACCGTTTTTATGGACATTTGCCGAATAGTAACAATGGCTTGATGATAGCGTGACTGTCCGTCAGGAGAAATTTCATGCGACGTGTTCACCAGCAAATCAAACGTACGATCCGGGGAGTTGGCAAAGGTTTTCCACAAATTTTTATCCTTGGGAGCATTCTCCTGCATAGGATTTTGTTCGTAAAAAAATTCATTGGCATAAACAGTTACTTTACAAAGCCCCGAAGCCGCATTGAATACATAATCAGGTTCATTCATCAGCCTGTAAAGGAACTGCTCCAGCGAAAGCAGATTAGCACCCGTATCGGAGAAATATTGCATATCCTCGTTTCCATTGTCGGCCAGAGTGCTTGGATGGATATAGAATTTGAGCCAGTTCGTATCAGCCTTTTTTTCTTTAGAAGGAATATAATTGTTATTCTTCAACTGTTCCAATTCCGCTTTCGTATAAGAGATAATCTTGTCACAGAACGGTGTGCGTATAGCAAAAGAAATCATGGCGTCATCTTTCAGAGTACCATCCGGGTTGAAGATGGCAAGTTCATCTTTCTTAAAACGCATCAGCCCCTGTTCATAATGACAGTCAAAATTGAATGACCGGTGTGCGTCATACACCAGTCCCTCTACTCCAGGAGCAGATTCCTCCTCTTTTGCCTTGTCCGATTTTGCTTCTACAACCAGATCATTCATGCCTTTAATGGTCACATTATAGGTATAATGTACGTTACGTTCTATATCATAATCATTGACCGGATCATTTTCTGCCGTATATCCCAGATAAATGCGGTAAGTCACCCTTCCGAAACGTTCGGTAGAAGTATCACCGGTTGCAAGATTCTGACGTAACTCACCTGTAAATTCAATATAGGGAGCCAGATCCGGGGCATATTCCGTCTCACCGTTTTGCAGATTAGGTTTGTCAGTTGCACCTGCAACGGGAGACTTCAGTTGCTTCTGCCTCAGGTCATACCCCTTCCTTTCCGCACTATAACCGGGGGAAGCCGGGGAAATAGCCTTCTTTGCAACCTTTCGGTTTTCGGGCATATAGAATGAAGTGGTGACATTGTCGGCATCACCCTCGAACTGGAAATATTCCGAGACCCAGTATAATTTTTTGTCCACCCCATCAGCATCCCATGAAGCAGTCTGATCAGCTCCTTTTGCATGTTCCGCAATGAAGGTCGATCCCGGCACATTACCAAGACGATATGTTCCAGGCTCAAATGTGAGTCCGGCAATTGTTTGCAGGTTCAACGTGATTTTGGCTTCCGAGCGTTTTAAGGAGACTTCGATCTGTTTTGTAGCGGTAGAAACCATTACTGTTTGGGTTAGCGACATCAATAAGTTACCATTCGGACGAAACAGGGTATGAACAGTCATGGCCGCTCTTACTTTTTCCAGGTCTGAATATTTTGAAATCCCGTTTAATACTTCAGACTCCACATGAAACAACCCGTCAGCGTCCGATTTATAGTTCCCCAGAAGAAACAGTGTCTTTTTCCCTGTTGTAAGACTGATATTTTTCAATAATCCCATGCTGGTGGGCGCATCTGCATCCACTTCACCTGTGGATGTTGTAAGATCAGTTGCAGCCTGAATAAGATCGGCTCTTGAATATTCACGTGAGTATTCCACGTTACCGGAAGAATTGAAAACCCACAGGTAAAGGTTATAGATTTTTCTCTCTTCACTTTCCAGTAAGACGGAACGTGTCTTGGCCGTATTAGCTGCCGTACCGACACTTATGTCCACCGTCGTGGGAACTCCCTCCGTGACACCGCTCCCTTGAAAAATTTCTTCATCCGTACAGGATGCAAAGAGGGACAGTAACAGCAGAATAAAATAAGTTATTTTCAGCTTGTATCGTTTCATAAATAATAAAAATTATCGTGATAAATTCTCGTATACATCATTGGAATGGAGGAAGATCTACCTTTTTACTATTCCAAGGCTCAACCCGATAAATAATCTCTTTATCTGAAGATTCCGGCAGGACTATGAATACTTTATAATCCCGATTCGGATAAATAGGACCGGAATATACTCCGGGAGAAGTCTCCTCACCAACATCAAGCAGGAAAGTCCTCGTTTTTGTTTGTGATTCATCTCCTCCTGTAAAATAATCCAATGTCAACTGTATTTTCGGGTGATTTTGCTTTTTCTGCCAGGAATTACTTTCCGGAATATAAGGAGCCAGATACTGGGGCACAACAAACTGTTCGTATAATCGAGCTTCCATTGCCACATAATCAATCTCTCCCTCGGCAGTAAGGGGAGCCTCGTATACAGTCAATTGTGCTCCTTCATTTTTTACCCCATAAGAATATGTACCTGTATGTTCCATAGCCTTTCCTGTTCCTGGGGTGGAGGCGGCCAGCTGAGTTTTCTCGGAATCATTTTCCCTGAAAGAGGGAGACATCAATACAGGAAAGTTCAAAAAGGAAATCCCTTGGTAATTATATGTAACCTGACCGTAACGGGGTGCGCTTGCTATATATACTCTGATACGGGCAAAATCACGGAATAGGGGAACTGTTATCTCTTGCGCCAGCTTTCCTGATGCGGGCAGAACAGATGCCACCGTTTTCCCCGAAAGCAAACTCAAATGTAGTCTGTTAGACACGCCGGGCAAATCTGCCCAAGCGACAACAGAAGTTCCTTTCCAGTCAATAATCTTTTCATCTGCAGGAGAAGGAGTTACACCGTCATAAGGATTATTCACAGGTAATCCCAGACTTCCATCCTGCTGTTCCTTAATAATAGCAGGAAAAGCAGCACCTGCAAATTCCTCTTTGGAGATTTCCTCCGTACCAGATCCTAAGAAGTCCCATGGAATCTTATTCTGAAGATTGCCTTCAGGAGTATAATAAGGTAGATCCTTTCCTGTCTGGTTAGGAGCATACAATGCATAAAACTCGGTTTCCCCCTTAGGAATACGTATATTGATCTGATATTGTCCGTCCACCCCGGTTGAATTGAAGGGAAGCAGTTGATTATACACATACCGGTTCAAATCCCTGTTAAAGATCATAAGTGCTATCCTTGGCTGGGCGGGAGCTTGAGGAAACAGCGTACCGGTCTTAAACCACTGAAAAGGATCAGAGGAAAGTTCATCCAGCAGATCGCTGTCACCGGTTTCAACACCTCTGGTTGTAAGATTTAGTCTGACAGTCACAGCATCCTCATCGGAAAACTGTTCCGAAACAGTATCTTCCTTCTGGCAGGATACCGAAATAAAGCAAAGGACCAATGACATCGTTATCATAGAATACCTCACAGCCTTCATCATACGAATATATTTAATATTTTTCAACATAATATTAATCAATCAGTTATAGGAACCACATCAACAGCTTCCCATGGTTTTACACTTATACTCAGTGAGAGGGGATTCTGGCGGAAAAACAGTGGAAGAACCGCTTCTTGCCGTCCCGTTATCCGTATCTGCTCGGGATATTGTGCGATATATTGTGCCACATCTACAGTACAAAGAACCTTGTCACCCTGCATAAGACGGATCGTTAGCGGGTCCTTGTCATCAAAGCGCAGGGTATTGAAGTCAAGCACGAAGCGATCATTCTCCTCGCCTGTGACAAACGGAAGGTCAAAAGAAGTTTCACCAGCCCGCTGTCCGGAAAGATAGAAACGTGCGGAAAGTGATTCCATTGTCAGGCGAAAACCTGCCTCCTTGTTCTGCTCAAACCAAGTCTGCGAATTGTTATCATCATCGGAAAGGACTACCGCATGGATTTTCACATGCTGGGAATAAAGGCGAACTACGTCACGGGACTCGTTCATAACTTTAGATGTAATAGCTGTTTCTCCCAGGTATAACCTGTCAAACGTACCGGATGCCCGTCCGTCCTTTTCCATAAGTTCGGGGCGGGAAACCGACGAACCTTTGTAGCTGTCCTCTTTACCGATAATCGTTTCTGTCAAAGCGTTGCCTACGGCCACCACTTTATAATCCCCTTCCGGAAGCGTGACCTCCAGCGGTGAAAGTAACCGTTCCCTCTCCAAGTGATGCCTTTCTACAAGAACTTCGCCTTTGGCATCAAAAATAAAGACATCAATACCATCCACATATTCCTGTAGATGTTCCTGATTGTCATCAGCCAGATAGGAAAAGACAATCGTGTTGCCAAGACAGCCGCTCAAATCGTCATATACCCGATCACAGGCGGTCACGAGATATAAAGTGAGTAGTAGCCCCAGCCAAGTGGGTATGTATCTTATGTTCATACTTTATACTAATTATTATAATTCAATACAGATAACTTCCCCGAATAGATAACATATACTTCTCCCGGGAATAATAAAAAAGGGAGGGGATAACCTTTCCCCTCCCCGAGAGTACAGGCGGATCCGGTATTGACCTGTCAGAGCCAACACGGGAGAACCGCTCCGGCAAGTGGCTATTACTCTCCTATCTATTATCAGTCAAGGATAGGGAATACGTTCACAGCAGTCCAAGCTTGTACTTGAACACGAACAATAACATTCACATTTTCATCTTCCAAATCTTCCTGACCGCCCGGTTCGGGAGTCACTCCTTCCGGAATGGTCGGATCTGTATCCACCAGGATACCTTGTCCGTTGTTCAATGTGCTAAGATTCAGATTAATCAGGTAACCACCCTTACCGGCCGGAACATCAGTCGTACCGTCTGTCGCACCTTCTGTCTTCGCATAACCGGATATAACTACAAAACGTCTGTCTGCAGATACGCCCGCATCACCAGTTTTGAAAACGAAAGCAAGTTTGGGAGCATTATTAGTCTTTCCGTAACCGGTAATTCCATTTGCGAAAAAGTTAAATGCCGCAGCTTTTTTACCTGCTCCGAAATCAAAGGCAGTTGCTGTAAAGTAGGAAGATACATCGGACAGGTCTGTCTTGCCATCAGGTTTGAATGTTCCATTGGTAAAATTATATCTGTCACCTGCATAAGTCTTGGCCCAGAACCAGTTTGCCTCTTCTTCCACTGTAAGTGCAGGAATAGAAAGCGTTCTGCTGAAACGGTTCATCAGGATACCCTGGTTCGCAGAGGTCACGTCAACAACCTGCAACCATTTGCTCAAAGCGGCTTTCTTGCTAAGGTCAGACTTACCATCCCACACTTCCTTATTGAAGCCATCGGCAGCAGCCTTGAAAGCCGTCCATGCATCATCACTGGTTTTTCCGTTGTTTTCAGCCTTACCCAGCCATGTCTTGCACCACAGTTCTGCCTCGGCCTTTTTTCCGTCTTTCCAAGTAACTTTGATAAATTTAGTTCCAGTCACTTGGAAGCGGTTCATGCTGGCAGCCAAGGTAAGTTCCGCTTTCTTAACAGTACGCTTATCCTGCTGGGGACTGACACCATAAGATTCAGCTCCAACAGTGGTAAGTACTTCGGAACCAGCATAAATCACTTCATTAATTTTTGCCTTCAACAGTTGTTTGCTAATATCAGACACAGGTTTGTTCTCAACCAACGCTCCTTGAGGGTTTGCAATAACAAGAGCTTTTGTTGCACCTTTGTCCACATTAAGGAATTTATAACCTCCTGTCGCTTCACCGGGTCCCACAGCGATAGTTGAAGTCAGCTTGTTAAAATCATCAGACCCCTTCGCAAACTCTTTCGCAAAGACAATACTATCTCCATTTAACAAGTACACATGCAGTTTTTCAACCGTTGCCGGATCACCATTGTTGGCAGTGTCCTGCAAATCGCCCATGACGGCACGTGTCCCGGGACCGGGCAATGCTACTGACATCATCACGTCAACCGGCTGATTAGCACCCTCCGGTACAACCAGATTTTCTTCATTGCTACATGCAGCAAACAACGCCAGCGAAGCCACTGCAAAATACTTCATTACTTTCATGATTTGAATTGTTTTTAAATTTAAAATACTAATACTATATATATCTGAGTTACATCCGTATCCCTTGTTTATTTTCTCGTCCTTCGGCTATTCGGAAAGTTTTTGCATGGAGCCACCGCTCACACCGGCTTTCTTCAGCAATTCTTCCGCCTGTCTCCAGTCACCCTTCATGTTATAGGCTACAGCCATGGGGAAAAGGGCACGGCTGTCATTCTTCACCGCCTCCAATACCCGCAACGCACCGTCCGCATCCTTCCCGTACTTCAACAGAGCGTTGGCATAGTTAAGGATTGCCACGATGTCATCCGGGAACTGTTCGTATGCCTTCTTGTACACCGGTAGAGGATTCTCACCTTGGGAAGCATACAGTCCGGCCAGCTGGTACATCTCGTACTGGCTGAGACACTCGGGTTTCATCTCAAAAATTCCAGGAAGTTCCTCCACCGTATAGGGTCTCACGTCAAAACTGAGACTGAAGGTTGTGCGTCGCAGGGACGGGTAGAACTCTTTCAAGAGCACCTGATAGCTTCTGCCGTCATCCAGAGCGCGGATGGCTGTCTCGCGTTCGGTATCACGCCCGTTATGTTCGATGATAAAAAGGATTTCTTCTTTGTTGGCAAGAGTGGAGCTGCTGACCGCCGCCTTAAGGCCCTCCCAGTCCTCCCCGACACCTTCGGTACGATAAACCGATGCTTTTTTCAAGGCGGGGTATTGACTGGAAATATATTCTGAAAGGGTTTGAGTCCGTCGTTGTGCGAGGGATTTGTTGTAGTCGAAACCTCCTTCAGGAGAGGCATAGCCTTTTATATTCACCTCCTTGAGTTCCGTTCCCTGAATGTTCAGGTTCTCCGAAAGGAACCCCTTCAGTCTGTCAAGCTCCTGAGCGTTGCCGGCAAACTGCTTCTGCAGGTCGTGACGTGCCACGGGAAAAGCCACCTTGCAGTCAAAGGAGTCCTTGTAGCACTTGACCAGCACTTTCTCCGGTTCAATGAAGTTGTAGGCATAATCCTTCGATCCAAAAAGTGGAATGCCAGCTTGAAACACAACACCTTCATTCTCACTCACACCACATTCGGCACAGCCATATAACTTTTCATCCACAACAAGATGACCGTCAGCCATCCATCTTTCAAAAGGAAAACTGCTTTTGAACGTCAGAGGTGTTTCTTTCAACTTCTTGACTGAATATACCTCTCCGTAGCCAAACTGGTCACTTTTCAGATTATGCAGGGTCTTGCGGCGTTTAATGACCTTATACCTCTTTTGACCGGAAATACATATAGGCTTCAACTCCACACTTTTTGTACCATCCACTGAAACAAAGCGAGGAGAAATACACATCATTTGCTGGCTTTTCAACTTTTCGACAAGCCCTATTGAGAATTCTATATCCAGCTTATTCCCATCCATACGTCTCTCTACACGGCTTCCGGAATAATCCCAATACAAGCCACCATCTGACGATAAAGTTTCCTGGGCAAAGGTCAACAGGGGAAACACCCCCAAGCAACCAATAATAAAAATCTGCTTCTTGTAATATTGTAACGATTTCATAATATACTTTTTAGTGTAAAAGAATAAAAACTCGGGTACGCAAATCAACTATTTCAACATATAAATAATGGAAATTGCCGCTCTGGTGGGACCGATATAGTCAGCATCCCCCTTTCCCTCCTTTTTCCCGCAGGTCGTGCACTTGTACTTATCATAACGGGTATGCACATAACCTACTCCAAAAGAGGCCTCGATATTGAAACGGTTGGAAATCACCCACTGGTAACCAGCACTCAACCCGCCTCCCCAGAAATAGCCCTCGTAGCGGTGGTCCTTCATTTTTCCATCCCCTTTTTGGAGGACGAAAGGCACGTCAATGCCACCTATGTTCATCTGCCCGCCATGCGCATGCAATCCGAAGAACCAACCGTTGAAAACGTCACACGTCCAGTAACGGAGCTCGGGCTGTACCAGCCAGTGGCTGAGCTTTTTTGTCTTATACCGGGAGGAGGTGGCATCTTTCGTATAAAAAAAGAAATTCATACCCACCTGGGTGTCAAGCGTCCATTTCCTTCCCATTGAGAACTCAAGGGAGAGGTTCGGAGTCTTCAAGGCGTCATACGCCAGATTGTTCTTAATGGCGACCTTTTGCGAAAAGGCCCCTACCGAACAAAGCAAAAATACCAGAAGAAAAATCTGTTTCATCATACTATTATTCATTTATTTTCATTGTTTATTAAAAGAGGACAGACAAGGATTATTTTTACATAACAAGCATTAACGGGAATGCAACTTCCAGGGAAAAAATCTAAAACTTTTCTTATGCGTATGGAGTGAATAGATGCAAACTCTTGACCGCGCCAAAATACTTCTCCCAAATGGAGAACATGTATAAAAAAGTCCTTCCGCCGATCTGGCAAAAGCAGAATAGGCAAAACCGTCCTGTATGTAAAGGTAAATCGAATCCGTATTGCACTATTCCGTATTAAATATTTCATAACTCATTCACATAACATAAACAAATTTTGTGTGATTTTTAATTCTATATTCCCGCTCCTAAAAAATCAGAAATATTTAAATGATCTATCAAAAACAGCATAATCCTCTTCTTTTTAATCACGCTGCAAAATTAAGATCTATGACGCGTCTTATTATTTCCACTTCAGCTCTATTATTTATCATTTCTATATGTGTAGGCTATTTTATTAGTTTTACTAACCTTTGTGGAAGATTCCCCAAATATATTTTGCTGGAACCCCCAAATACATAAGGAATTGCTGCCGTAATGAAGATTCGCATCTATACCTTTCGAGCGCGGGAAAATAGGAGTGAAACGTGATTGATAAAACCCCATGTATCATATCAAATCTCCCCCTAACAACAAAAGATAGCGATTTCCGACCGACCTATTTTCGATTATCTCCTTCCCGGCAAGATAGGAAAGATTCCGAGGGTTTAAAATGGGGGACTTTGCGAGTCGGGATGCATATGGTTATATGCTGTTGGATATTCTGCGCCTTCTTTGCTGCCCTTTTCTTTAAAGAAAAGGTACCGAACCCGCGCAGGAATACACTTCTGCCCCTGCCGAGTGCATCCTTCACGCATTTCATAAAACCCTCGATTACCAGGGCAACAGTCTTACGGTCAATCCCCTGCTCTTCGGAGATCCGGTTTATAATATCAGCCTTAGTCATATTACAGTTTTAATGTTCGTACTATTTCTGTCGTTTAGGAGCAGGGGAAAATCCCCACCACCAAGGAGCAGTCCGTTCTTCAGACATGTCCCTGCCCGATATCGTTAATACCGTTTGAACAAACAGTTATTGTTTCTTTATCAGGTCACGTATTTCTGAAAGTAGCTTTTCCTCATTGCTCGGGGCAGGTGGAGGCAAGGGAGCCTCTTCCTTCTTACGCCTGAGGTTGGAAAGCAGGCGGATAAACAGGAAAATGGCAAAAGCGATAATTACAAAATCCAGCATGGTCTGGATAAAGTTTCCATAGTTTATCGTGACAGCCGCCCGTTCAACCCCGTTGACCACCCGGGCAGGCTCCAACTCCCATCTCAGTTCCGAGAAATTGGTCCCGCCCACCAGCAGTCCTATCGGGGGCATGATGATATCTGCCACCATTGAAGAGATTATTTTCCCGAAGGCACCACCTATGATTATACCCACGGCCATGTCTACCACGTTTCCGCGCATAGCAAACGCCTTGAAATCTTGTAAAAAACTACTTCTTGACATATTTCTATTTTAGTTGTTAATGTATCAAACAAAGAGGAATGACAGGAAAAGCGCGTTCTCCAGTCATCCCCTTTCTATCATCGCTGTTTGTCACTATGAATACACACGATATGCACGAGGACAAGTGTCAACCCGAGGCCAAGTCTGCCAATTTGCCACCTTCCTTCTTTTCCTTCCGAGCAGTACACACCCAGCGTGATCGCTGGGTTTATATGACAGCCGGACACCCCGATCATCTCAAACACATACCTGTTCATAACATTTCAAATTACATGTGGAATTAAATACAGTCAATACATTCAGTTCATGTGACTGCACTTTCCCAGTTATTTCCCGGCAGCATTCAGCGGTTGCGTGATTCCGTTCTCGCGTTGATCGTACAGATACTTACCCGGTTCCAGTCAGGCTCCTCAAACATATTTCCTACTCCCTGACCTTCGGCCACAATCCGTTCTTCTGCAATTCCATACCTGTTCACCAGCATTTTTTTCACGATCTCCGCTCTTTGTCGGGCGATTCGATCGTTAACTTCCACGCTTCCCTCAGGGGAAGCATATCCTTTGATGACCACGCTTGCTTCCTTGTGGTTCTTTAAATAAGTCGCAATACGTTCGACGTTCGGGAGTTGGGAGTTGTCAACGGTTGTCCTGCCCTGACGGAAAGTTATGACGGATTCCAATGTCTTCCTGCTGTTGTCAATGGTATCTTTCACAATTTTCGGCTCTTGATTCCGGCATTTGTCCAGCGCAGTTTTCAGTTCCGTCACTTTCCGGGCTGCTTCCTCCAACGCTTCGGTATTTTTCCCGACTTGTGAATGAAGTTCGTTGATTTTCTCATTCAGGATATCTACCTCCTGCTGGTCGTAGGGTTTCACCTTTGTAAAGTAATGTTTCCCGTTGCTACACCCCAAATGATACTTCAGTCCAACAGATATTTCCCATACGGCCCGTTTAGAATGGAAACGCACGGCTTCAGCCCCCATAGCGTTCATGTCATAGACCAAAGCCGGTTTAAGGGCCAATGTCCATGCCTTGCTCTCTCCCAGATTGAAATTAAAATTCAGTCCCAGTTTTGTTGACATGCTGTTCTGATCGGAACCCATTCTCCGGTTCATGTAATAATGCAACCATCCAATCCCAGCCACAGCTTCGATTTCAAAGGGTCTGGGAACTCCCGTATAGGTTCCAAGGAGATTGTTTAGGTTCACCAGCCCCAACAGACTGACATTGGAACGGTCGAAAGCGGTCCTGCTTTGTGAAGTGTTAAAACTCCCAACTGCCTCCAGGCCGAAACCGAAAACCGGTGTCAATTGTTTATTCAATTCTATCCCCGTAATTGGGCGCAAGTTTCCAAAGAAAGAGTAATGTGTCAACGGGGTTGTCCCTCCCGCACTGATGCCGATGGACCAATTGTCCAGGAACTTGTTACCTTCTACAGCAGTCTGGGCATTTGTATGACACACAACAATACCTGCCAAAAACAAACTCACAAAAATTTTCTTCATAAGGCTTTATGTTTTAATTGTCTTGCAAATATTGGTGTTTTTGCAAAATCCACCATTTCCATTTCAGCTCTTTTTTTTACCATTATGATTTAAGGAACAATCATATTCCTAAAAAAGTATATTTAGTTAGGAATTTTGTCGAATTACACAACGGTTTGGCATTAATAATAAGGCAATGAATTATATAATAAGTTAAAGAAAGTGACTAATCAATAGTGCAATGAAAATCAAAGAACTGTTGTTAAGAATAACAGTACTATTCTTTTATATAGCAGGATTTACCAGTTGCAATAACGATAATCTAAATTTTCGGTTGCCCAAACTCTACAAGTGTTTTTCGATATGAAAAACAGCTACAATGGCACAGTGGATATTGCGTATTATGGTGGTGAAGCTACAGATTCCATTTACAAGGATATTCTGTTGACGTTAATAATTACGCCATTCACACATTAAATCCGCTCCTGCCAGATTACTGACATTAATCCTATTAAGCTATCATTAGAGAAAGACACCATACCCATGCCACACTTACAGGATAAAATATAATTTTTCATAAGCTATTAATCAATAGATCTGTTTTTAACTCTTTCTCTAAGAGCTGTAAAACCTCTCTTAACTCTGTGATTTTACATTTCTTGCCGATTGTTTCAACATTAGTTTGATGTAGTCACACGGGTATACTTTGACTTTTAGAGTTGACAAAGTTTTCTATTATCACCGAGTTTTAAGATACAAATACACACAAAGGATATTTCTGAAGGACCTGAATCATTCTATACTAATAAAATAGCAGATTTTATTTTAATTGTCGCTAATCGACTTGTTATGTAAGCAGGAATTCCCAAAAGGAATATGAAACAGAATATACAAGAAAAAGTGAAAAGACAATCGAAAAATAAAGAATACTCATTGTTGTAACCTCTTTTTAAGTAAGTCCAAAGCACAAAAGAAATCTTATGATAGTGTGAGATTCAGATTACTCGCCGTCTGAGACGGTATAAAAAATATTAGAGCGAATAGATTCTTTAGTTTTTATAATAAAAACACACATAACTATTCTCATTTTGGCTCTATCATTTACCAATCACTTACTACTATCTACTTAAGGTGTTTTCGACTCACTTTTTATCTGCTCTCTCCATTCTTTTGGAGAACATCCCAGGCATCTCTTACAAAATCTAGAGAAATGCGCTAAAGATGAAAAGTTCAGTTCATAGACAATACTTCCGAGTGGTATGTCTGTAACCGAAAGTTTATACTTGATTTCTCGCACTAACTGTTCCTCCATCCATACAGCCGGTGTTTTCCCGAATTCTGCCAAAAACTGTCTCTTGAAAGCGGACAGGGAAATCCCGCAGGTCGATGCCAGTTCTTTCACTGTTTTACACCTTTTGTAATTATTCAGGACCTTGTTTCTAAAGTCCTGAGAGCGACCTATAATCATGTAGAAGAAACCTGCCAATTCCTTCTTAGAATAGTAAAAACGCATACTCCAGAAAAGCTCCTTAATTTTTATCTCATGAAAATGGATACAGTTCGCCCCATCTTTCAGATAACACTCAAGGAGTTCAAGAAATCTGTATAATCGGTCCTTAATCTCAAGAGGTTCCATACGATATTCGATAACATCCCTCAAATGGAACAGTTCTGAAAAGGAGACCTTCTGACAAGGCCAAATACCGCCCTCGAACAGGGCAACCACAACCTCACATTTTTCCAACGAGTAAGTGCTGAACAGACTCTCACGACAAACAAAGACCATTTTCCCCTCTGAAATCGTAAATTGGAATTCGTTACACGAAAGGCGAAGGCTTCCCTTCAGCACAAACAGTATGCAGTCATTCTGTAACTCTTCCTCGTGTTCCAGCCCCTCATCAAATATATAGTACTGGAACCCCTCTTGCACACATCTCGCATAATTGTAACAAGACTTGTGTTCGTTCAAATAAAAAAGTTTCATAGTTTATTCTCTTCTTATTGGAGCTCAATATTATTTCTCTAATTATCAGACATTTATACAACAAATACCTATTTCATTGTCTAATTAGTATTACAACCCACAATATAAGTACAAAAAATATACATTAAAAAAATCAGTGAGAAGCACCCGTCAATCACTGAACTGATTGACGGACGTCCTCTTAACTAAAAATAAAAAAATTATCTTGTCAGATTCGGATTCTTTTGAGAATCAGTATCGGGATATGGAAGGTACATCAGGCCGTCATTCCACACTTTATTCGGATATTCCACTGCTTCTTTCACCTTAACGCCATTACCGACTTCTACGTACTCGTTGGCCACTCTTTCCTCAAAAGTGTCCTTCAGCTTATTCATACGGAACTGATCTGCACGACGTGTGACGAGAGCCACCCAGTAACCTGCCACCTCCCAGCCATGTTCCTTATAAGCTGCTTCGGCAAGTTCATAAGCAGAAAGTCCATTCAGTGCTCCCAGTCCGGCACGCCCACGGACATCATTCAGACACTTAAATGCCAACTCATCTGTCTGACCCGTCCTGGCCTTGGCTTCCGCATACCACAACAAAACCTCCGAATAACGAATGATTCTATGCCGATGATCATTGCACATGTTCTGACTGGCCGGCTTTGTATAGTCATACGGGGCATCAGTATTCACCTTTAACGCAGGATCCCAGTTTACGGAGAATATACTGAACATTGGGTGGTGTTCCGGAACGACGGGGGTACCATCCTCCTTTAACTCCCACCAGTCAACCAAGGTTCCGTCTTTCAGACGAATCTTGGGATCATAGGTCGCATCTTTTCTCGGACCGTCAGGAAACTCCTTCCAGAAACGAATTTCCCCCCAAGCGTCTCCCCAGCCACCCAGCGATTCAAACTGGTTACAGGAGGTGAGTTCCGAATCCTGAGTCCAATCCACGAATGGAGAATAGTTTATACCGAGTACTGTTTCCAAGTTATAATTATTGCTCATGGCATACACATCTTTGTAATCCTTATCGAGCTTGTACTCATATTCACCTTTGTTCACCCCGTCAATGACCTCCTTTGCCTTTTCAGCAGCCTTTGCATAGTATTCCGTTTTATTCATGGGCCAACCGGCCATAGCCATATATACTGCTGCCAAAGTTGACTTTACAGCTTGTCGGGTTACATACACGTTTACACCATTCATAAAGCGAGGAGCTGCACTATACACTGTAGGCAATATGGCCTCGGCTTCGGTCAGGTCCTGTATAATTTGTCCATATACTTCTTCCACTGGTGTTAGGGGCTTGGTATAATCGTCATTAACATTGTCCAGATTCATCGGCAATGCTCCCCAAAGACGTACAAGAGTAAAATAAGCATATGCCCTCCAATACTTCGCTTGTCCCAAAGCAATATTTATTTCATCCTGCGTGGTAGGTGTTTTCGATGCCCCTTGTATAATTAAATTAGCAGCCTTTACAATAGCGTAGTGCATGTTCCATGCATCTTTCACTCCCTTATTATTATTTACTGCTGCAAATTTATCCATTTCAGCGGCCGGCTGCTTGTTACTCCCCGGGTTAGTTGTTATATCATCCCCCTGCCACTGAGGTAATTGCATATTTGCATATATCTGAGAAGCATTAACCTTCTGATAAAGGGCATATACACTCATGTTCAACTCATCCTGTGTTGAAAAAAAATTTTTAGGAGTCAGTGTACCTCTGGGTTTCTCTGTTAAAAAATCACTACATGATAATAATAACAATGATAAGGTAAGCATGCTGCCTACAATTATTCTAATATTCATAAAGTATCTCATTTTTAGATTTAAAAATTCATCCGGAGACCGAAAGTGAATGTTCTCGGGGACGGATAGGCACCCATATCAATACCTGCATCCACATCAACACTATTGTTTGAGAATGTGGTACCGGCAGGATCCATTCCTTTATACCCAGTTATCGTAAATAGATTTTGACAACTAAAAGTAAGCCGCAAATCAGCAAAGCCCGTTGCCTTCTTGGGGAAGGTATATGAAAGGCTTATATTTTCCAGACGTAGAAAATCTGCGTTCTCCAACCATTTGGTTGAGACAGGCTGCAAATTATTGCCACCTGCGGTCAGACTCGGATAAATTGCTGACAAACCTACCTTGTCAAACCCCTTCAAATAAGCATCTGCCAAGGTCACGAAGCGGGAGTTTCCTTCAGCAGACGCCATTGTGTATCTTACAAGATTCAAACGTTTGGCTCCGAAAGAACTGTTAAAAAACAAGTTCAGATCCCAATTTTTGTAAGACAAAGAATTATTCCATCCCAAAGTAAAATCAGGAGTAGCCTTACCGATAGCTTTGCGGTCTCCACCATCTATCGTCTTATTGTCATCTACATCCTTGTAAGTATCATGTCCTTTTTCATCCAAACCGGTCCATTCATAACCCCAGAAAGTGCCAATAGCCTCACCCGGCTTGATGATAGTAGCATAATCGACCATACCGGAAGCCGGACTGGATCCGTTAATAAAATCATTCTCACCGCCGGAAAGACGTTCTACACGGTTCTTCAAATAAGTGCCATTCAAGGTGGAGGACCATTGGAATTGATCATTCTGTATGATTCGGGCGGTCACGCTCAAATCAATACCACGATTACTGATCTCACCGTCATTCACCCAGAAAGAGTTACCGCCGACATATCCGGGGATACTTCTTTTGAGTAACGCATCAGTAGTGCGCTTGTAGAAATAGTCCACACTGAAATTCAATCTTCTGTCAAACAAAGAAAACTCCACCCCTAGGTCGAACTGTTTGGTCTTCTCCCACGTAAGGTCCGGAGTCGCTATGTCATTTGCCCAATAACCGGTAAAATTACTGGTTGTCCCGAAATTGTATGCAGTAGCACTCATAAGCCCCATAGTCGCATAAGGACTGATGGCTTGACTACCCACAATACCATAGCTTGCGCGAAGTTTAATATCCTGAACCGTAGAAACGTTCTTCATAAAATCCTCATTGCTCAACGTCCAAGCTGCGGCAATAGAAGGGAAGCACCCCCATTTCTTCTTGGCGAAGCGAGAGGAGCCGTCGGCACGGAATGTACCAGTCAACATATACCGATCTCTGTAATTATATATGACGCGGACGACTCCAGACATCAGCGCCCATTGGTTGTAACCGTTGTTTGCATCACGAGAGGAAGCCATACTCACATTCCACCAGCCCACACCTTCGGTCAGCAGGTTATTACCCGTTATACCAATAGTCCTGGTTTCGGACGAGGTCACTTCATATACGGCCGTAGCTGTTAAATGGTGGTCGTTCCAGGAACCTGTATATGTCAGATTGTTAGAGCTTTGCAACATCAGGCGGTAAATATCATTATTACCCATTCCACTCTTGGTACCTACCCTTTTAGAACTGAAACTATAGTTTTTCTCGTCATAATAGTCCACTCCATTGGTTGTTGTGAATGTTAACCCTTTCATTACATCGAAACGTAAATCCACACGTCCGTTGAAAACGTTGGTCATTGTTTCTCCCGATTGTAACTTTAGGATACCAACCGGGTTGGAAGCTATGGAATTATAAGTATCGGTATTATAGTTCCCATTTTCGGCCATCATTGCCATTGTCGGCGAATAATTCAAAGCAATCCATATCGGATTGTCCTTGCTTGATGCAAAAGAACCACCATGACGAATACCATGGGAAGCATTGACATCGGCCGTAATATGCAACCTGTCTGCAAGTTGTGAGGAGATGTTTACCTTAGCCTGATAACGTTCGTTCTTCGACTCAATGACCACACCTTCCTGACTCATATAATTGGCAGAAATATAATATTGGGTCTTCTCACTACCATTGGATACAGCCAATTTATAATTTTGGGTAATCCCGGTCCGAAATACCTCATCCTGCCAGTCGATACCGGCTGAACCATTCTTATAGGATTGCATTTCCTCATCCGAAAAATCGATACCCTTGACCTCCTTCAATGCCAGAGCATAATCGTAAGATCCCAAAATGTCATATTTCTTATAAACATTGGAAATGCCCACTGATGCATCAAACATAATTTCTCGCACACCAGCCTTACCACTTTTAGTGGTGATCAGAACAACCCCGTTCGAACCTCTGGAACCATATATGGCCGTAGATGAAGCATCCTTAAGAACCTGCATGGAACGGATATCCTCAGGATTGATACCATCCAAACCACTTTCCCGGACAATTCCATCGACCACATACAAAGGATCATTGCTTTTACTGATAGAGTTCGCACCGCGGACACGAATCTTCACACTTCCGCCAGGGACACCACTGTTCTCTACATGAACACCACTGACACGCCCCTGAAGAGCATCTGCAACCTGAGTTATCGGCTGATCTTTAAAATTCTTATTATCCAGTACGGCAACGGAACCTGCCATATCCGCTTTTCTTACCACACCATAGCCAATTACAACCACTTCATCCAATATTTCAGTATCTTCCTTCAGAACAACATTCAAAGATCCCCCTGTCCAAGAAATCTCCTTAGCCTGATAACCTACATAAGAAATAACAATGGTATCCCCCTTTTTTACATTCTTCAAGGAAAAATCACCATCGAGCCCCGTAATAACACCGTTAGTTGTTCCTTTAGCCAACACGGATGCTCCGATAATACTTTCACCATTGGAATCCTTGACAACCCCATGGCAGATATCATTCTGTTGTACAATTTGTCCCCCCGAAGAAGAGGGATCAGGGAACGCATAAACCTGCATCCCACACAAAAGCGAAAGCGACAGAATTGCCCCCGCTGTTTTTTGAAGTGCATTCATAAGTTAATTAATTAAAAAAACGCTCTTAGGCATTACAAAATTTCAATACATAAATTACATTCTCCTATATTATATCTCCTTGGTTGACACATTAAAACTCTCAATAAGGAAATTTACATCCGTTGCATACTCCTTCTCCATACGGTTAACTTCTTTGTCATTAATCGAAGCCATTACTTTTATATGAAGTCGTTTACCCGCCTCCGAGATACTGTGAGGGAAGCATCACAAGTTATGAAAAAGACCTTTCCATTTATACAGCAAAATATGGCTGTCGCCTTTATTTAAGCAGAGTAAGAATCACCGATATCATCGTACAACATGACGGAGGTACTCTTGTCAGCACACCGATACTTACACCGAATGAATCAGTGTCACTGGCTACTGTTTGACTGTTCTGGTTATGAGCTATCGGACAACTATTGGCAGCGGTCAGTTTATGAACTTTATTATTTTCGTGCATTATAATTCTAATATTTATTATTTCTACAAATATCCAACAATCACACAAGATAAAGCTTATCAATTCAGACCTCATGCTTATCAATACGCACATCTATGAAAAGTAATTACAAACAACTTCCTTATTTAATCAATACCACAAATGAGTAACTTTTGCACATTGTAAGTAGCCCATTTCTTGATACAGACCACAGATATATCTTTTCGTATGTTTCAGAAATCCCGTGTTATCCCTCCTTATTTCCATACCAGGTATCTTCCGCAGCTACCACGGATAACCGCTCAACTCCCACTCGGCACAGACATAAGATACGGAACGAAGAATGCCCCTCCTCCCTTCCTCTCCAGCGATCCTTATATATTCCACCAGATTCTTATCTCCGGAAAATCCTATTTTCCAGGTTCAATCTCGTGGAGATTCCAAAAGATATAAGCCACCACGATATTAAACCCCATTCCTTTCATCATCTGCAAACGGTGGCGCCAATATTGGTGTGGAATATGGGTGTAATGACACATGTTATTTCCACTGACCAGCTTTAATATCGCCTTGCGACAAGTGATATTTATTGATTGGTCGTATCGGACTGTTTGTTATTGTTCAACGACACAACACGTACCCAATCGACCCACATCTCTCCCGGCAAATCTTCATCGTGAATTTCTCCCGGCCATGTCACCCTACCGTTCAAATCGCCTCCCAACGAGAAGTTCAGAATTATATTGAAAGTGTACTCACAAAACGGATACTGTAATTTCTCCTTATCCAAATATTGGTTCTCATATCTCCAGGTCTCTTTGCCGTCGACATAGAATATAAGTTCCTTTTCAGTCCGCTCCACTGCATATATATGATCCTCAGTCACATCAAAATTTTTGTCAGGATTCTTGTTGGTTACCCCCGCAGAACCGCTTTCTCCATTTATATAATAAGTATGTACCGTCTGATAGATCTGCATGGGAGTGCCTTGAACCCATTCCATAAGATCTATTTCTCCCCCTCTGGGCCATTCCGGTGCTCCTATGGGCATTTGCCAGATTGCGGGAAATCCACCACGAACCAACCCTGTTAATCTAGCCTTAACCTCTAAACGGGTATCACAGGGAAAACCTATTTTGGAAAACACCCCACCATTTTTATAAATCCCATTATCTTTACAGGCTCTCAACTTCAAATAACCATTTTCCACTCTTACATTTTCATACCCATCCACGGCCTTGAAATGCTGTGACCAGGCATTGTGGGCGTACGTGCAGAGTTTCCATACCGCCGTATCAGGTACGACGGAACTCCCGTCAAAACCGTCTACAAATAAGACATTGTCCAATGTACTCGATCCGACTTTTACTTTTTCTCCAGCACATACATGGGTAGCAATTCCACCCGCAATAAATAGCAAATAATATAAGATTCGTCTCATATAATTATATTTTGAAAAGATTATAAACTCTATTTTTTCTATAAAGCATGTCACTTGTTATTTTTCTCATCAGACTTTCGCAGCAGGACATCACCGTCATCCCAGTTCGAAGGCCATCCACCAAGGAGCACAGAAGAAAAAAACAAATAAAATTATTTTTCATACTTTTTTAAGTTCATATTTAAAACGTCCATCAACAAGAGACATCCAAATATCCACCCCCAAAACATCACAAAGAGTAAATAAAATCATATATATTAATTTAGGATTATTTATGGATGCAAAGGAAATGTGCATAAATCCAAAAACAGTCAGAAATCATTTAAAAAAACTCCTATAACATCCAAAAACATAAAAAACGCTTCAATACAGAAGCGACAAAAATCTAACACTAATTCCATCCCCTACATATTGCTTTTGAAGAGATATTTTGTAGATATCAAGGACTCTCTGCTTAAGCTTACCGCTAATTAACACAGTATCACCAAACAACATCAATGAGATATCTGGACTAACCAACACCAGAAATAGGCAATAAAACACTCCTATTTCCCAAACCATACTATACGCCAACAACCAATTAGTAAAACAGCATTATTCTACAGTCTACAAAAAACAATCAGGTTTACGATTCTTTAATAACGCTCTCTAATGATATCCTCAAAAAATATCATAGTTAATACCACCTACACGTTTTAAATTATCCTTAAATAAGATGCTGATACATCAAGAATGCTGAAAGCGGCCGAGCCGTCGTCATCAGCATAACGCACGCCCATTCCTTTTATTTATGAGTCATATTCCCAGTAAAACAGCATGTAGTGTATAAAGAAAACTATGCCATCAACTTTAACAGCAGAATCTTGGCTGAAACTTTATCCAACATAAAAGAAACATACGTCTTCTTTTGCAAACTAATCCCCAATAGTTGATTCCTATAAATATTAGGTACAGAGAGAGAAAAATCATGTAGAAAGAATTATGCATTATCCAATACCATATTTTTTACTTAGTATAAAGAATTAATGAACATTTCTTATTCAAATGCTGTTTATAAACAAAAAACGAACTTAAAATATCACAAAAAGTAAAAATGTACAGAACATTTACCCTATTTATAATATTGACATTTATCAATACATTCTCAATTTTAGGTCATGACATAAACTACCAGTTTACGTCTATTTCCATTGCGGAAGGATTATCTCAGTCCACCGTTCAATCCATACTGTTAGATAAAAAAGGGAAATTATGGATAGGAACCAAAAATGGTTTGAACTTTTATACTGGACAAAATTTAAAAGTATTCAAAAAACTCTCCAACGACAGATATTCTTTACCCAATAATGACATTATACATCTAACCCAGGATTCTCTTAATAATATATGGATATCCACCAGACAAGGTATGGTGACATATGATGAAAAACACGGAATTTTCATTCCCATTAACCAGAATATAATTTACTCCTCTTTATGTGTAAAAGGGGGAATACTTTTTGGAAGCGAGAATCGAATATACAAATATGACTATCAAAAGCGCTCTTTCAAATCTGTTTGTATCAACCCACAGGGGGATACAGACAATGATACTACAAAATATAGAGTACAGAGAATTATAGCCTTTTCTGAAAAGGAGGTACTAATTGCCACCAGAAGAGATGGGATATACATATTAAACCACCAGACTATGCAGCTACGACATTTTTTCTCTTGCTCAAACAATATTTTGCAAGGGGCATGTCTGTCTTCAAACGGATGTATATATTTATCCTTCTGGGGAGAAGGACTATTTTGTTATGAAAGAACAGGAAAACTTATAAAACAGTATACAAGCGAAAACTCTGGATTAACAAACAATTATGTATTGGATATAATAGAAAAAAAAGGATATCTATGGTTAGCCACTGATGGTGGGGGAATCAATCGTTTAAAACTGTCGAATGAAAAATTCTCGAATTTTTACCATATTGCTGGAGATGAAAATTCACTCCCTGTAAACTCTATTACTATATTATACGAGGATGACAATGGATCTTTATGGGCTGGAAGTGTTAGAGGAGGAGTTTTCAACATCAAAGAAAGTTATATACGTACCTATAAGGACTCCCCCTTAGGATATATTAACGGATTGAGCGAGAAATCAGTGACGAGTTTTTACGAAGAGCCTAATGGAAAACTGTGGATTGGTACGGACGGGGGTGGAATAAACCTGTATGATCCTCAGTCAGGAAGTTTCAAGCATTTCCCGTCTACTTATGGAGATAAGGTGGTTTCTATAGCCCCAGTATCAGAAAAAGAACTAATGGTATCTGTTTACACAAAGGGAATTTTTTTATTCGAAAAGCATACGGGGCTTTATCGACCGTTTTTGATAAAAAACGACAGTATTAATTTCAGGCAGTGCTTTTACGGATATATTCCACGCGCCCATCGGGTGACAAACGATAAAATATATATACTAAGCAAGGATATATGGGTATATGATATAAATAATAAAAAATTCTCTCCGATCAAAACTGATAAGAATTATCAACTGCCAACCTCAGTCATGGCATATTCTGATGAAAGGATATCTCTGACAATGAGTGGGAACAAAGTATTCCAGATTACTAACAAAAATGACAGTATCAAACTTCTTTTCCAAATAGACAAAAAAGAAGTCATCACTGCAGTTGATTATGACGGGAAAAATAAAATATGGGTGGGAACAACAGCAGGAATGGGATATTACAACATAAAAGAAAGAAAATATTTTAAAATTGGGTCACAGCTATTCAGTGACATTACTGCGCTCCACTATGACCTATCTTCAGAGAGGATATGGATTTGTGCACAAAACCATCTGTTTTCCTATTGTATAAAAGAAAACAAGTTTATTCAATGGAACAGAAGCGACGGATTCCATCCCAATGAAATAATATTTACTTATCAACAACGGACTGAAAAAAATAATCGATATCTTTATTTCGGCGGCATAGAAGGATTGGTCCGAATTAACACAAATACCCCGAACCCTAATGAGCCATACCCTGAAATAGAGCTATATAGTATAGAACTAAACGGACAGCCACAAACATCCGAGATAGATATCCAAAATATAAAGATTCCATGGAAATATAATACACTGGTACTACGTATATATATTAAAAACAAAGATATTTTCCAGCGCGTTCCATTCCGATACATCATAAACGGAGATGTTTATAAGAGTATTGAATCATATAATCCGATGCTGGAGCTGTCCAATTTGGCTCCAGGTAAATATCACATTGAAGTAGCATGTATGACAAAAGATGGAAACTATACCACCCCCATCCATCTCACAGATATCCATGTCACCCCACCATGGTATAAAACGAACTGGTTTGTTGTATTATGTTGCATTTGCATCGCAGGGGGAGTCATTGCAGGAATGTTTATTTTTAATACAAGAAAAGAAATTAGAATACAAAAAAGATTAAAAGAATACAGGCAATATCTTAATGAAAAGAAGATAGATTTCCTTATCCACATAAACCATGAATTACGTACTCCTTTGACATTAATTTATTCCCCGCTAAAACGCCTAATAGAAAAAAGTAGGTCACAAGACCTGCCTCAATATCTGATACCACAATTACAATCGATATTCAATCAAGCGCAACATATGAGGGAAATAGTGGACATGGTGCTGGACTGGAATAGCCTAGAAGCAAGCTATAGTAAATTGAAAATACAAAGAAATAAATTAAATGAATGGCTAACCGACATTATCAAATATTTTGCTGATGAAGCAAAAGAAAAAGGAATATATATAAAATTGCAACTAGACCCCAATATAGAGGAGGTATGGTTTGACAGACAAAAGTGCCATACTGTACTATCAAACTTGCTAATGAATGCACTGAAATTCAGCATGGCTGATAGTTGTATAACAGTATGCACACAAAGATTTGAAGACAAGTTCAGAATATCAGTTATAGATGAAGGAACCGGTATACAAGATTCGGATATGGCAAATCTTTTCACACGATTTTATAAAGGCAATCACAAGGAAAAAGGGAGTGGATTCGGATTATATTATGCCAAAATAATCATGGAAATGCATGGAGGAAATATTGGGGCACATAATAACATCAACAAAGGAGCTACATTCTATTTAGAGTTGCCGTTTCTTAATACAAATGAAAAAGAAGAATCCACAAGGCTACAACTACAAGAATCTCCCCTTACTGACATAATACAAGATTCACATTTCGATTGCACCGAAAAGACTATACTTATCGTAGAGGATGAAAAGGAATTAAGGGAATACCTAATAGAATCTTTAACAGAGTTTTTTAAGAAAGTTTATGCAGCAGACAACGCTATCTCAGCGTTAGAAATATGCAGAGAGAAACAGCCATCTGTCATTGTCAGTGACGTTATGATGCCCCAAATGAACGGTTTTGAATTATGCCGTCAAATAAAAAATGACATCCAGATAAGCCATATCCCCGTAATACTCTTAACAGCACGTTATGACCATACAGGAATAACAACTGGATATAAATCTGGAGCTGATGCTTACATTCCCAAACCGTTTGATATAGACTCTCTAAAGGCCGTCATTGGAAACATCTTTCAAAATAGAGAAAAAATACACAGTCAATACATTACTACGAACCAGACAATTTCCCTCCAGACTTCAACAAATAGTAAAGCCGATGAGGATTTTATGAAAAAGATAAATGCAATTATACATGAACATTTATCTGAAGAGGAGTTTTCCGTCCAAACATTAGCAGACGCCATGACAATAAGTCGATCTTCATTATACAGCAAGATAAAGATTATAACAGGATTAGGTGTAAATGACTATATAAATAGATTACGAATTGAAGAAGCAATATCATTGCTTATTAATACAAATTTAAATATAAATGAAATTGCCAGTGAAGTAGGCTTCACTTACCCCCGATATTTTAGTTCAACATTCAAACAAATGAAAGGAGTGACTCCGAAACAATTTAGAGAAGAAAATCGTATAAAATAAGTAAAACTATATAAACTACAATATACGAACAATTGGCACATAAAATTTTAAATAAAAACATATACTCTTTTTTTTGAAGAATAAAGAGTATATGTTACTTAATACATTATACATTAATTAGAGATATCCCCCAATAACTACAGAAAAGCTAACTAACTCGTAATAAATCAGTTGGCTTTTTTGTGTCTTTAGATATTCCCCCGCAAATATGGTTTAACTGCTAAAATGAGAGAAATACACCCTGTTAGGGGGGGGGACAGTTCCCCCATTATTCCAAACCAACATGCTCCCATCTGATTGATAAGTGAAACTATGTTACCGCCGTACCAAGTATACTTGCACGAACCGGCAATTTCACAAAATTATCCAACAGGACATACGAAATGCTATCTACCAATTCCTCCACTGAGATAGAATCCTCTCTATCTAAAACACTTGTCATCTCAACAATCGGACAATCAGATGGCATCTAAACTAATAAATCTATTTTCTCTGAATAGAGAGAAGAGCAACCCATCAGATACGCCAATATACCCCAATACAAAACTAATCGAACTTTATCCATACCTATTTATATTTAAGCAGAAATATGAATAAAAAATCGGCTTCATTTATACTACCTATTTAATGAATAAAAAGTTGAATACAAGTACCCTAACTTCTCAATAATAATTCTTCTATTTTAAAGTTGCAATCATCAAAATCGGATTGCTATCCTCAGTCACACTTTCCAGAACTCGGATTAGCTCCTTTTTCTTGGATTCATCTATTACAGTAGTTGATTTTATTTGGTCGATATCAATCCAGTTTTCATCACCACCGGGTTCTAATATATCTATCCAGTATTTACCGGAAGAACGGCTGTCAACAGTAAAATCACCTCCACCTAAATCATTATCTAACACAAAATCACGTTTCATTTGGCGCAAAGGAAAGCTGAACCAGGGCACATCACGCTCGGTTATTGCGCTTTGTCGTTTCTGCAATCTGACGCTTCCATCTTCTTTATTATAGCAATAGGTATATACCTCCTCTCCTTTACTACCCACCAAATAAATGAAATCTTTAGTCGGATAGTAGGACTTGATCGAAAAATAATCGAAAGCCTTTCTATCTTTAAACCATAAATGAGTAACCTCATAGTCTCCTTTCTCTTCTCTTGTACAAATTACATATTGAGGCAAGAGGTCATTCGTCGCATCGTCATAGTAATAAATTGTATCAGTATCTGGATATTTAAGGGTAAGTTGATTATTGTAAGTGTCTATACTGGTTTGATATTCCATCCAAAGATTAATCATTCTACCTTTATCGACACAGTTAGCTATAATTTGCTCTTCTCTACCCATATGTGCTGGATTCTTAAATAATTTTTTTTCTTGAAAAGCCGTGTCCAAAAAAGCAAAAGACCACAATGAATCTTTATCTATTAATTTATATAAAGCTATATTCTGAGCAGCAAAGAAATTTCCATTATATAAGATATATTGACTATATACAGATGAGAATAGATTATTGATTGTCTGCTGATCAACTATTTTCTTTTTAAACTCTCCCTTGAAATTATATACCAAAATACCATTGTTATTAGAAATAATATAGACCTCCTTTTTATATTCATCAACGAGAAAGGTTGAAAAATTGACATATTCTCCTGGAGCTTGCCCTATACTGCCAATTCTATTCAAAAATTTCCCCGTTTGGGAAAAACGATAAATATAAAATTTATTAAAATCATGAATCCATATATCATGTTCTGTCGCTTGTATTCGTCTTATTTCACCTAACATAGATTGATCTGTCATTTCCAAAGGAACGATTTCCAATTTCTCCGCCACCTCACTCAAAAGAAGTGAAGGTACAGTCGATACATCCTCAGAAAGATTAATGACAGGTATTCCTGACTTGGAGATAGGCTCTTGCTTCTTATTGGAACTGCATCCCAATAATACAAATACACCGATCAATAATAAGAACATGTGTTTCATAGCCACAATCGAATTAAGATTTATTGTTTGTGCATAAGGATCCCACTTGCCCCATATTAGAAACGAGTATCTCCCTGCATGATACTTTCACGGCTACAATATACTACATTTTCGTAGTATATAAAACTTTTTGGTATTTTTCTTCTATATATTCTTCTAAAGACTAAACTTGGATCGTGTCACTTTTTGCCATAAGGGTCCTTTTGAGTATAGCCACTTTACGAGTGCTAATCCTATAGATTTTATTATTATCCATCTTTACATGATATACTCCATCCAGACATACAAGATCCATAACATGTTCTATATTTACTATTATTCCCCTATTTATCAGAAGAAAATTTGCAGGCAATTTTTCCAGAACATCATGCAAACTTATTAAAAACAGAATACTACCTCTTCCTTCTATTTGTATCATACAATAAGGCTTGCCATATTCCACGGCGATCAAATCCTGATACAAACAATCCCCATACGATTTCTTATATGAAAACGTTATCTTACCTTCTCCAAACTTGATTTTATCCATGACTAACAGTTTTAAATTATATAACTCAAAAGAGGCCTCCCTCCTTGGTTCAAAGTTAAATCATGGTAAACAAATTCGCAAGTTATAGACCCGGACAATTTTTTAAGGGTTAGACGCCTATATATAAGCAAAATACACATACAACAATCTAAAACGACCGGACAATCACAGATCTTTTATAGGGGTTAATTTCCTTTTTTCAGCCTGATATCAGCTTTTATTCACCAAAATCCCGCCACAAATGAGTCCTGAAATTCGCATTCGACTTGCTCTCCAAACAGACAATATCCAATTTCTTTATGTCTGATTCTCAAATTCAATAATTAATTAGTTTATTGCTCTGATAGGGCCACTACAGGATTGTCTTCAGTTTACCTATTAAGAGAACATTATTATCATTTCATGCAAATTATCTTTCAGTTTGGTCAACCCGCTTCGCTTTTATCGGGCAAAGAAATATATTGTCCTGAAGGACACCCTCCAATAAATCCTTTAATTCAAGAGGTTCATAAAGCCTAAATATTTACTAGAACCTTTTTCCTACGCCACCTATACTACATATAAAGAATGTCAGAATAATATAAATATCAGACGAATCATTTACAAGGAAGCAAACCTATTTTATTCGTTTCATAAACCATTATTAATAAGAACATTTACATTACAAACGGTATCTTTACCTAAGCCCGCATACCCGGGCTCATCAGCCTACATGCCCGGGCTCATCAGCCCGCATACCCGGGCCCATTAGCCCCCACACCCGGACTCAGATAAAGAAACAACCATTTCCACTAAAGATAGCAAGGAATACAAAATGCTTTTAAAGACTTAAACAGTTAAAAAACAAACATTATCTATTTATATATCAAGTCATTAAAACGAATATCCCTCCTAAAAAAGAGGGTGGAAGATGGAAGATAGAGGTGGAAGATAAATGGCCTTAAAACGGTATCTTCCACCCTATTAAACTACAGATAATCAATCGGTAATCTCAAAAAAGGTGGAAGATGGAAGATCGAAATGCACTTTTCGTATGAGAGGAGAAGATGGAAAGCCTTAATACAGGGCGGACGCTCAATAAGTATAACATCTTATCATTTTCTATATTTTTTCAATACCAATGACTTTATCTCTTATTTTCTCATCCCATCCACATGCTTTCCTCTTTCCTGCCATTCCCAGTTTGATG
>NZ_JADKYL010000014.1:0-133744 GCF_019633785.1 Bacteroides sp. FSHCM14E1 | reverse complement strand
AGAGTTCATCCCCTCGGGTCAGAAGACACGAGGGGATGACTTGTTTTTGGGTATAAGCAATATCTCCTGATAATCTTTTTATCGGCTTCATCCCATATACTCCTGACTCAATCTTCATTTTTCCGGTCTCAGAATCTTTACTTCCTTATTACATCGTCTGATTATCTATTTTTGTCGGGAAATTAAAAAAATAAGATATGAAGATAGGTGCATTATTAGTTACTCTCTTACTGCTATTTTCTTGCACAGATAAAGACAGTAAGCAAAGTCAGGACTTTATTGTCAGGACAACACAAGCTATTCCGGGCTTTGGACAGAACACAACGGAGTTTCCGTTCATTGCGCAACCTTTCCGTACATCGGAATTGTCGTTTCGCGTAGGAGGCCCCATCGATCGTTTTGAAGTATATGCCGGTAACTCTTACAAACAGGGGAGTATTATTGCTGAAATAGATCCGCGTGACTTTCATATTCGTAAAGAACGGGCCGAAGCGATCTATTGCCAGGCTAAAGCTGAGTTTGAACGAATAGAGAAGTTGTACGAGAAGAATAATGTTTCGGCCAGTACATACGAAAAGGCCAAGGCTGATTATACCACTGCTAAAGCAGCTTTTGATACCGCCTCTTACGAATTGGAGGATACTCGCTTGATAGCTCCATTTAATGGATATGTGGGAGAAGTGTATATAGAGAAGTTTCAGGATGTGAAGGCTACTCAGCCGGTCATTTCATTTATTGATATAGACCGGCTGAGAATGGAGATTTATGTTACTCAAGATATTGCATTTGCTTCACATCCCGGAGATACTGTTCAGATACGTTTTGATGCCCGGCCGGATAAGATTTATAAGGCAGGGATTATGGAAATATCGAAGGGGACAACCCGCAACAACCTTTCTTATTTACTAACGGCCATTTTACCAAATGAAAAAGGGGAATTACTGGCTGGTATGTCGGGTAAGGCAATATTTGATGTTTCCCGGGTAACAAATCCGGTTGGTGTTTCCATTCCGCAGACAGCTCTATGCCATCGTCCGTCGGAAGGTGATTATGTGTGGGTTGTAAACACTGACACTCATCAGGTGAACCGTAGACAGGTGAAAAAGGGAAATCTGCTTCCTAACGGTTATATTATCATAATCGAGGGATTACAGGATAACGAGACTGTGGCTACAAGCGGACTACGCTTTTTATCAGACGGCATGAAAGTAACAATCTCTTCTAAGGCGAATTCATTATGAAAATGGTAAAGTACTTTCTACAGAAAAGAGCTGTTACAATCTTATTGTTGGTGCTGATATTGGCAGGAGGCCTGTTTTCTTATTTTAAAATGGGAAAATTGGAGGATGCCCCTTTTACTATTAAGCAAGCATTGGTTCTGACTTCTTATCCCGGAGCTTCACCGTCAGAAGTACAGTCGCAGGTTACCGACATTTTGGAAGAAGCCATACAATCTTTGGGTGAGCTTTATTATCTGAAAACAGAAAATCGTGCCGGACTATCGAAGATTACAGTTTATGTGAAGAAAGAAATCCGTGCTGACGAGATGCAGCAGCTATGGGATAAGTTGCGCCGGAAAGTGAATGATGTGCAGGATAAATTGCCGGCCGGTGCGGGAACTTCTATCGTGAACGATGACTTTGGTGATGTGCTCGGCGTGTTTTATGGACTGACGGGGGATAGCCATACGTATAGAGAACTGGAAGACCAGGCTAAACTGATAAAGAATGAATTGCTAAAAGTCAAGGATGTGGCGAAGATTGAGATCTATGGTGTGCAAACACCGACGATTGATATTCTAATCAGTCCTGCTGTGATGGCACAAAGTGGAGTTACGACTTCCGACATTGCACGAGCTTTTGAGGCTCAGAATAAAGTTGTGGATGCCGGTGGTATGGATGCCGGTACCAATCGTATCCGTATTGAGTCTACCGGTAACTTTTATTCGCTGAATGATATCCGGAATCTTACTATTGTTTCACGTAACGGTGAGCATTTTCGTTTGGCTGATATTGCGAAGATCGAGGAGAGTTATCAGACTCCTCCTGCAAACCAAATGCGTATAAATGGTAGTCCGGCAATTGGAATTGCCATTTCTACTGTACCGACAGGAAATGTCGTGGATATGGCAGAGGCTGTTAAAGCACATATTGGTGAGTTGTCTCAAACCATGCCCGATGGTTATGAGTTGACCCCCATCTACGATCAAGGCTATGAATCGGCAGTGGCAAATCAAGGGTTTATCTTGAATCTGATTATTTCGGTTATTACTGTTGTTGCTATTCTGTTGTTCTTTATCGGATTCAGGAATGGGGTTCTGATAGGTAGCGGATTGGTTTTCTCTATCTTTGCCACCCTTATTGTTATGATGGCATGTGATATTGCTCTTCAGCGAATGTCGCTTGCCGCGATTATCATTGCTATGGGAATGCTGGTTGATAATGCCATCGTCGTATCCGATTCTGCACTGATTAACATGGAACGGGGAATGCGCAAGCGGGTTGCTATCATGCGTGCATGTTCGTCAACCGCTATGCCTTTATTGGCAGCGACAGTTATTGCTATCCTTACTTTCCTGCCGATTTACTATTCACCCCATATTACCGGAGAGCTATTATCATCATTGGTCGTGGTGATCGGCGTTTCGTTGATGTTCAGTTGGGTATTTGCCCTGACACAGACTCCTTTTTTCATTCAGGAGTTTGTACGACGTCCGCGTCCCGAAGAGTTGAAAGCATCCCTGTTTGACGGGAAGTATTATAATCTTTTCCGTAAAGCATTGCGTTGGGTACTTCGGCATCGCACGGTGACGGTTGCTTCGTTGATTGTTTTGTTGTTCTTTTCGGCCTGGAGTTTCAAGTATATTCCCAAGGTTTTTGTACCCGCTCTGGATAAGCAATACTTCACTGTCGATATGTGGTTGCCTGAAGGGACAGCGATTGAGGAGACTGACCGTATGGCGGGCGATATAGCCGATTATATTCGTGGGCATGAAGAAACGGAGATGGTTTCATCTTATATAGGTCGTACTCCGCCCCGTTATTATTTATCGAATATATCTTTTGGTCCACAATCCAACTATGCCCAATTGTTAGTGAAGTGTAAGAGCTCCAAAGAATCAAGGACGCTGAATGCTCTGTTGCAGGATTCTATCCGGCTGAAATACCCGGAACCTCTGATCAAGGTGAATAAGTTTGAATTAAGTCCACTAACGGAGGCCATGATAGAAGCTCGCTTTCTGGGGCCTGATCCTGCCGTTTTGGACTCGTTGACAGGCGTAGCGATAGAAATTATGCGTCGTAATCCTAAAGTGGCAGATGCACGCAATGAATGGGGAAATATGACGATGGTGATACGGCCGGTTTACGATCCGGTGAAGGCCGGTGTCCTTGGCATAACCAAAGCACAGATGATGGAGTCTGTAAAATCGATTAGCGACGGAACCAGAGTGGGAGTTTATCGCGACGGTGAAAAGAAAGTTCCTGTGTTATTGAAGTCAGAGGGAGTTGACATTACAGATGTCCGTTCTTTGGGTAATTTCTCGGTGTGGAACGGAGAACATTCGGCGCCTCTGTCGCAGGTGACGGAACGCATCGAGTCAGTATGGGAATGGCCGCAGATCCGTACTTACAACCGGCAGCTGTCTATGGCTGCTATGTGTGGAGTGAAACCTGGTCATACAATGGCCGAAGTGCATGGAGAAATTCGTGAAGAGATAGAAGCGATGGAGCTGCCCGAGGGTTATACTTTCTTTTGGGACTCACAGTACAAAGATCAGGGGGAAGCGATGCAGGCAATCGGTAAATTCTTTCCGTTGGCTTTTCTTGTGTTGGTAGTTATTCTGGTCGCTTTGTTCGGTAACTTCCGTGATCCGGTTATTATCCTGTGTGTACTCCCGTTATCCATCATTGGAGTAGCCATAGGTATGCTTCTGACTGGATTTGATTTCGGTTTCTTTCCGATTGCCGGATGGCTGGGATTATTGGGTATGGTTATCAAGAATGTGATTGTATTGCTTGATGAAATAGATGTGCAGCGCCGGGAGGGGGTTGTTCCTTATACGGCTGTGATTGAATCTACGGTTTCGAGAACTCGTCCGGTGTTAATGGCCGCCACGACAACAATTCTGGGTATGGTTCCCCTGTTGTTTGATATAGCATTTGGAGGAATGGCAGCTACTATCATTTTCGGGCTGACATTTGCCACATTGCTGACCCTTTTTGTGACTCCGGCACTTTATGCTATGTTTTATAAGATAAAAGAGAAATGACGATGAAGAAAATAAACAGATGGCTTATCCTTTTGTTGTGTGTTCCGACAGCTTCTTTTGCTCAGCAAAATAATCTGCTGCAGAAGTACAGGTCGATGGCTGTAGATTATAACCACGACCTGAAAGCTGCGGATAAGAATATCGCTGCAAGTATCGAATTGGAGAAAGCGGCACAGAAGGACCTAAGACCCAAATTGTCAGGGGATGCGAATTTTCAGTATACCGGTAATCCCCTTCAGTTGGATCTTGACTTACCCTCGATGCAAAATCCGATGACTTTTGAAGGGAGAAATATGAAGTACGGGGCTTCACTCTCTTTATTGCAACCTGTTTATACGGGTGGACGATTGTTGGAGAATATCCGGTTAGCTAAACATCAGCAAAGTCTGGCCACATATCAAGCCGATTATTTCCGTTCGGCTGTGTGTTATCAGACAGATATGCAATACTGGAATACTGTTGCGCGTTCGGAAATAGTCCGCATAACTACCGAATACCGTAATTCGGTCGCTACTCTCTCTCAGACCATTCGGGAACGGGTGGAAGCTGGATTGGTCGATCCTCAGGATTTGCTCATGGCGGAAGTGAAACTGAATGAAGCGGAGTATCAGCTGTTGCAGGCTAAGAGAAATCTTGAAACAGGGCGTATGGCACTAAACTCTCTGATTGGTGTAGAACTTCATGCCCCGACTGAAATAGAAGATACGATTTCTGCAGTTGTATTAGATGGGGAGTTATGGGAGACTGGTGGAACCGACCGTCCGGAGTTGAAAATGGCTTATGCTCGGATTAAAATGGCAGAAAGCTCAAAGAAATTGACAGATGCTAAATATAAGCCTCAATTTTATGTAGGTGTGGATGGAAGTTATTCTTCACCCGGTTATGATTTCCATTCTGATCTCGACCCTAATTATGCGGTTTACGCCAAGCTGTCCGTTCCATTATTCGAATGGGGGAAAAGACGTGATGAAAAGCGGGCTGCGTCTTTGAAAATAGGTATGGCAACCGACAACTTGAACCTGGTAACCGATCAGGTAAAACTGGAAGTTGAAACAGCCCGCGTTTCGCTTTCCCAAGCCTTAGAGCAGGTACGGCTTACCGAAAGCTCACTGGGCAAGGCTCTTGAAAACGAATGTATGGCATTGGAACGGTACACTGAAGGGAAGGCCTCTGTCATAGAAGTGATTGAGGCACAAACGTATCGGCAGGCCTCCCAAATCAACCATGTACAAGCGAAAGTCTCGGCACAAGGATCTTATTCCGAATTGATCAGAGCTTTGAATAAATATTAAATAGTTTATGATAATTACCCGAAATATGATAGCTTTGTTCGCATGAAATGGAATACCCTGTTATATGGTCTGCTATTCTCGGGATTAGGTATCTTTTCCTACCTCCTGCTTGTCAACTATACGGAGCTTACTCCTAAAGTAGCGGATGTTCTCTATTCAAAGGGAGCATTCGTCTTCTTTATTGCAGCTCTCAATGTGCTGGGATATTCTACACTTCGGATCAGTTCGTGGATAAACAATCAGTATGCACTCAATATCCGCCATCGTTGGAAAATAACAGCTACTTATCTCGTCGTAACCCTGTTGTTCCTTCTGCTGAACTATGGTCTGCTGATTACTGCCAAATTATTGGCAGGCCTGCCCAATCTGTTCACTTTCTCGAATGGCGGTTGGCGTATCCTGATTGTAGTCTGGTTGGTAGAACTTGTGATTGTAGGCTTACTATTGGCAAATCGTTCCATCCAGAACAACCTGAAACTGCAACAAGAAGCTGCAAAATTGCAAACGGAGAACGATACTGCCCGTTATGCGGCTTTGCAAAGTCAGTTGAATCCTCATTTCCTGTTCAACAGTCTCAATACATTGATTGCTGAGATAGAATACAATCCGGGCAATGCGGTACGTTTCACCAAGCATTTGTCCAGTGTATACCGTTATGTATTACAATGCCAGGATAAAACATTGGTTACGTTGGCAGAAGAATTGGAGTTTTTACAATCTTACTTGTTCCTGCACGAAGTCCGTTTAGGGGACTGTATTAGCTATAACTGTTGTATTCCTTCCGGATATACCGGTTGCATGCTGCCCCCGCTGACTTTGCAGTTGTTGGCAGAGAATGTTATTAATCACAATTCCATCACATTGAGTAAACCCATGAAAATAGAGATCTGCTTAGAGGAAGAGTATCTTGTGGTGAGTAATCCCATACAACCGAAGAAGAGCCATGAGTCTCCGGGCGTAGGGTTGAAAAATTTATCCAACCGTTGCCTGTTAATGCTTGGCAAAGAGATAATCATCCAAAGGGAAGAGAAAGTATTTACCGTAAAAGTTCCTTTACTGTATGAATAAGTTAAATGTAGTTATTATAGAAGATGAAATTCCGGCAGCACGTCTGCTGCATTCAATGGTGTCCGGACTTCGTCCACAATGGACTCTGACTATGATTCCGGGCAATGTAGACGAAGCTGTAGCTTGGTTTCATGAGCATCCCCATCCTGATCTTATCTTCCTCGACATACATCTGGCAGACGGGAATGCCTTTGATTTTCTTTCTGCGGTACATCCTTCCTCTGTCATTATCTTTACTACAGCGTATGACCAGTATGCCATCCGTGCATTTACGGTCAACAGTATTGACTACATACTTAAGCCGATAGACGAGAAGCGCTTGTCGGAAGCTATTGTGAAATATGAAAGCTTACTGAATAATGCAGTTCCCCGGCCGGAAGATTATCTGGGTGTCCTGCTTGAAACACTTCAACACAAAGAGAAACGTTACCGTACCCGTTTCCTTATTTCCGGGGTAGACCGTTTCTGGTCTTTACAAGTTGCGGATATTGCCTACTTTTATTCCGAGAATAAAGTGACGTTTGCTGTTACCCGGAAAGGTCAGGAACATATCATCGATCTGTCTTTGAATAAGCTGATGGAACAGTTGGATCCGGAACGTTTTTTCCGTGCCAACCGTCAGGTCCTTGTCAGTATCGATGCAATCGACCATGCCGAGCCTTTTTTTAACGGAAAAATAGTAGTAACCGTCCGTCCGCCTTATAAATCGAAAATTACGATCAGCGAAGAGAAGCTTTCTGCTTTCAAACTATGGCTGAATCATTGAGAAAATAATTGTTAAGGTATGTATAAAACGAAATCGACCATAGATTATATAATCTATAGTCGATTTCAGTGGGCCAACTAGGGCTTGAACCTAGGACCTCCAGATTATGAGTCTGTTGCTCTAACCAACTGAGCTATAAGCCCGATGTATCCTTTGTATCGGATGCGGGGACAAAATTAATGCTTTTGGGTGAATTATGCAAATATTTCAGCCAAAAACTGACTCTTTTACGTATGTCTCAAAACTTGTATGTCCGTTTGGGATTCTTAGGGAACCAACCTTTTTTCACTCGTTCTTCTTGTTCAAAGACTTCTTTGATAGTCCAGAAAGAAGAAAAAGCAAATACACCCAGAAGAGACGAAACAAGTATGTTGTCGGTGCTCAACGAGGCAGCTACTCCTGCGATACCCAATATCAGGAAGATCCACCAGCATTTCGTTCCCCAATAATATTCCGCTTTTACCACAACAGGGTGAAATAAGCCTATAATCAGAAACGTGCAGATCCCAATAAGTAACCCTGACAGGTGATATTCATTCAACCACTCCATCGGTTATTTATCTGCGTGGATAGGGATTTCTTTCTTGATGCTTTGCTCCAGCGAGATCAGGGTTTCGGTGGCAGTCACTCCCGGTATCTCCTGCATTTTGTTGTTTAGCAAGTCCATCAGGTGTTCGTTGTCGCGTGCATATACTTTGGTCAGCATGGTATATGGGCCGGTCGTGAAGTGACATTCTACGATTTCCGGAATATTCTGTAACTCGGCTACTACAGCTTTATACATAGAGCCTTTTTCCAGTTTGATACCAACATAAGTACAGGTACGATAGCCCAGAGATTTCGGGTTTACATGATAACCTGAGCCTACAATGACTCCCAGGTCAATCAGTCTCTGCACGCGTTGATGGATAGCCGCACGTGAAACGCCGCATTCTGCTGCCACATCTTTAAAAGGGATACGGGCGTTCTGAGAAATAATCTCCAGAATCTGCCTGTCAAGGTTGTCTATTTTTTCCATAATAATAAATGTAAATTCCAATTGTTATCAAATAGTAAGCAAATATAGAGATTTATTTTAATTTCTCTATATAAAAGTCAGAAAAAACAGAAAAATCGTATACTTTCTATTGTGATTATCCGGATGCAAAAAAAGAGATGCCGGATACAATTATCCGGCATCTCTCCTGTTTGTTTTTCAGCAAAGCCTGACAGCTTCTTATTTTTCTATACCCAGCAATTCGATTTCGAATACCAATGCTGAGAACGGTTTAATCTGTCCCATGTCTCTTGAGCCGTAAGCCAGTTCTTGTGGGATATAAAGTTCCCATTTAGAACCTACAGGCATCATTTTCAGAGCTTCTGTCCAACCTTTGATAACTCCGCCTACGTTAGTCACGAACGGTTCGTTACGTGTGTAAGTGCTTTCGAACTCTGTTCCGTCAATCAGTTTGCCTCTGTAGTTTACTTTCACTTTACATGTATCGTTAGGAATTTCACCCTTACCTTCAGTGATCACTTTGTACTGTAATCCGCTTGCAGTGGTTTTTACTCCTTCTTTTGTTTTGTTTTCAGCAAGGAATTTCTCACCTGCAGCTTTGTTATCGGCATATTTTTTCTCGGCAGCTTTTCCTTTGATGCTTTCCATCATCTTTTGAATCAGCACCTGAGCCTCTTCCGGAGTGATTTTCATATCTTTGTTAAGTACACCTGCGAACACACCTGCAAGGATATCGCTCTTGTTGACAGTCATAGTCGAGTCGTCAGCGAACAGCTGATGATTCATACCTTTGATAGCCTGAGGACCAGCCATCTGTGATCCGATCTGCAGACCGAGCAGATAAGCCTGGTCTTTTTTGCTTGTTTTATTGGCAGCATCGTTTACGCCTTTCAGGAAGTCTGCAATGTATGCTGTATCCATCTCCATGCGCTGTGACAGATAGTCTTTCAGACCGTTAGTCTGGCTGATGCCGATAGCGTATGACAGTGAATCTACATCGGTTTTGAGAGTGGCTTTAGGAGCCTGAGCCGTACATGAAGCTAAGCCTGTTGCTATGGCTACAGCAGCTAAAATACTTACTTTTTTCATTTTGCTTTACGATTTTATTTTTATAATACTTCGATTAATTCTACTTCGAATACGAGTGTGCTGTGAGGAGGGATCATTTCTCCTGCTCCCTGTGCGCCGTAAGCCAATTCAGAAGGGATATAAAGTTTCCATTTTGAACCTTCCGGCATCAACTGCAAAGCCTCTATCCATCCCGGAATTACCTGATTTACACCAAAAACGGCAGGTTGTCCGCGTTTGATAGAACTGTCGAACAAAGTTCCGTCAATCAGTGTACCTTCATAGTGGCATTTCACCTGATCGGTAGCCTGGGCTTTCTTTCCTTTACCTTCAGTGATTACTTCGTATTGTAGTCCACTGGGCAGGGTAACAATATTCGGTCTTTTTTTGTTTTCTTCCAGGAATGCTTTTCCTTGTTCGATGTTAGCTGCATTCATTTTGGTTTCCAGCTCTTCGAAATATTTATTCACGATTTCGCGGGCTTCCTGATGGCTGATGGCTGTCTGGTTTCCTTCGAGCACATCTTTTATAGCTTGAGCAAAGTCATCTACTGCGATGCCTTTAGCACCCATTCCTAATAAATTCTGGCCGATTCCGAGGCCAATTGCATAACTAAATTTATCCATATATTTTTTTGTTGGAGACCGAATGTTCTATTTCACTTTCAGTCAGTTGCAAATTAACAAGCGGCAAAAGTAAGTGTTTTATTTGAATGATTTTACTTTTTGGTTTTAAAATTTCTTATTATCGGCTAACTTCGTAACCGGGATGGAAGATGTTTCTTGAAAGGATTGTTTGTATTATCCAATGCGATCCGGGTCAGGCGGTCATGGGAAAGGCATTGGGAAAAAGTGGAATGTTTGGTGGTTTCTTCGTTTATTCGGAGATTTTAGTTAAATTTGTGAGGCTCCATCTTCTGGCTTTTCTCGAAAACGGGCAGAGGGGGCTTTTCTTTAAAATAATAGTTGGTATGAAGAATCTGGTTGTATTGTCAGGCGCCGGTATGAGCGCCGAAAGTGGTATCAGTACCTTTCGTGACGCAGGAGGGTTGTGGGATCGTTATCCGGTGGAGCAGGTAGCTACCCCCGAGGGGTATGCGCGTAATCCCGAATTGGTGGTCCGTTTCTATAATGAACGACGTAAGCAGTTGCTGGAAGTAGTACCCAATCGGGGGCACGAATTGCTGGCCGAACTCGAGAAAGATTTCCGTGTAACGATTGTAACGCAGAACATAGACAACCTACACGAACGGGCAGGCAGCAGCCACATCATCCATTTGCATGGTGAACTGACTAAGGTATGTTCAAGCCGGGATCCGAATAACCCCCACTACGTTAAAGAACTGAGGCCGGAGGAGTTTGAAGTAAAGATGGGTGATCTTGCCGGAGACGGTTCGCAGCTTCGTCCGTTTATAGTTTGGTTTGGTGAGTCGGTCCCGGAGATAGAGACAGCTATCAATTGGGTAGAAAAAGCCGATATCTTTGTGATTATCGGTACATCGATGAATGTATATCCTGCAGCGGGGTTGCTTAATTACGTACCTCGGAATGCAGAAGTATACCTTATCGATCCCAAACCGGTGGATGTGCATAGCTTCCGCCCGATACATGTCATTCAGAAAGGAGCGTCGGAAGGAGTGGCTGATTTGATGAAGAGACTTCTTACCACAAACCAGGCATGATATGCAAGGGTACTCAGTAAACCATAATATCGGGTCATGATGCGGAACCGTTCGAGAAGTGATTTCTTGCGGTTCTGCGTTGTCATCCCCTCTTCCAGATAATCAACCAGAGTGAGATGTGTGTTGTGTAAGGTGCGTGCCTTCTTCATGATACGTATGCACCAGTCAAAGTCTGCCGAGAAGCGATACTGTAAATCATATGGTTCGACGAGTGTGTGGCGGGCAAAGAAAGCCTGATGGCATACGAGCATTCCCTGTTTGAAACTTTTCCAGGACAGGGTCTCCGGTGCCGATAACCTGCGCATGCGGAGGAAGTGTCTTTCTGTGTCTACCAAGGCGGTTTGCCCATACAACACATCGGGCAGCTCATTGGCATTGATGGAGTGAACTATCTTTTGCAGTGTATCGTCTTCATGGAAACTGTCTCCGGCATTCAGAAAACAAAGATAGTCTCCCGTTGCCAGGGCAATCCCTTTGTTCATTGCGTCATAAAGTCCTTTGTCCGGTTCACTCACCACTTGGCTGATCCGGTCCCGGTATCGGTTTACAATCGCCATAGTGCCGTCTTTCGATGCACCGTCGATGATGATATATTCCACATGATGATAGGTCTGTGAAATCACGCTCTGTATGGTATCCTCCAATACCTTTTCGGCATTGTAAGTCACCGTGATGACCGAGAATCTGGGGCTGAGGTGGCTATGCATATCTTCCTGTAATTTTGTTGTAGACATCGATGTATCTCTTGGCGATGATACTTTCCGAATAGTTGGCAATCGCTTTCCGGTTAGCTTGTTCCGAGAGGGAGGGATAGTCCGGATCGGTCAGTGCCCAGTAAATACCGTTGGCAAAATCTTCGGATGATTTGTATTGTGCTACATATCCGTTATGCAGATGATCTATCATTTCCGGGATGCCGCCTACGTTAAAGCCAATGCAAGGTACACCGCATGCCATAGCTTCCATGATGGTATTAGGCAGATTCTCTTCCAGTGAGGGGGTGACAAAGAGGTCGACTGCATTGTAGACATCCACCAGCTCGTGTTCGTTGCTTACATAGTTAAGCGGGTATACTTTGAAGGGAAGAAGTGATTTCAGTTGTTCCGATTGCTTGCCAAAGACAACGACACCAAGCGATTCTTTCAATTCTGGATGCCTATCTGCCAGTAACTTGCACGATTCAATCAGATAATCGATGCCTTTCCGCTTATCGGTAATTTTTGCCGAACCGAAAAGGATCAGTTTACCATTTTGGGGTAGATGACATTTGCGGCGCGCTTCTTTTTTGTCTCTGGGTTTGAAAAGATTGGTATTTATGGGGTTAGGAATACTGATTACTGTCTCTCCTGCCAGCAAGGCACTCTTTTCGGCCTGTCCTTTCAGCCATTGGCTGCAAGTGATGAAAGTGATCGGGGCTTCTTTATAGAGTTGTTGCTTCTTATGAAAGATACGGTTTGACAAATCTTTCTTACTTCCTCCCCTGTATAGGTACGGGCAGTGATGGCATTCCTGATGATAGTTGGTACATTCGCGGGCGTGATGGCAAATGCCCGTGCAGGGCCACATGTCATGCATGGTCCATACGACCGGTTTACCGGATTTCAGTATCTTCCGGATATCGTTTAATGACAACATTCCCTGATTCACCCAATGCAGATGGATGACGTCTGCCTGCTGGAACTCGGGCAAGCCTGTAATATCCGTACCCGTATTGGCTATATCGACTGCGAAAAGATTATTTTTCTTGAAGCGGTTGGCTTTCCAGATGACGATACGTTCCCAAACGAACCTCCATACTTGCCACCAGTTGCGTTGCAGACCTACTACACTGATCTGGTCGGTTTGCTTGTCGCGTACCAGCATTTTGGCTTTGATACCGTTGTTTTTCAACGATTCCATCAGGCGGCTTGCCGCGACGGCTGCTCCACCCATACGTTCGGAAGTATTGATAATTAAAACTCTCATTCGATCGAAATGTTTTGGCAAAAGTAGTGGTTTTCGGTGAGAAACCGTACAAAGTCACATATTATTTGTACTTTTGCGGCACTTATAGATAAGGAGATATACGTATGAAAAAGGTTGTTTTTTTAGGATTAGGCTATATTGGACTTCCTACGGCTGCCGTGGCTGCCGGTCACGGTTATGAGGTTGTAGGTGTGGACGTTAATCCTTCGGTTGTAGAAACTATCAATCAGGGTAAGATACATATTGTGGAGCCGGAACTGGACCAAATTGTCAAAAAGGTAGTGCGGACAGGAAACCTTCGTGCGGTTTCAAAGCCCGAGCAGGCAGATGCCTTCTTTGTGGTAGTGCCTACTCCTTTCAAGCAAAACCACCGTGCAGACATCACCTATGTGGAATCGGCTACCCGTTCCGTAATTCCTTATCTGCGGGAAGGCAATTTGTTCGTGATAGAATCCACCTCACCGGTATTTACTACCGAACGCATGGCCGAAGTCATTTATAAGGAGCGTCCCGAACTCAAAGATAAGATATACATAGCTTATTGTCCCGAACGTGTGTTGCCCGGCAATACACTTTATGAACTGGTTCATAACGACCGGGTTATCGGTGGTATCAATCCCGAATCGACAGCAAAGGCCATTGAGTTTTATTCTGCCTTTGTACAGGGTAAACTGCATCCTACCAATGCCCGGACAGCAGAAATGTGTAAACTCACCGAGAATTCCTCGCGCGACTCACAGATTGCTTTTGCCAACGAATTGTCTATGATTTGCGACAAGGCAGGTATCAACGTATGGGAACTGATTGATTTAGCGAATAAGCATCCGCGTGTAAATATCCTCCAACCCGGTTGCGGAGTTGGCGGGCATTGTATAGCGGTTGACCCCTGGTTTATTGTTTCGGACTATCCCGAACAGGCACAGATCATCAAACGCGCCCGTGAAACGAATGATTATAAAGCCGATTGGTGTGCCAACAAAGTAATGGAAGCCTGCCAGCAGTTTGTGGAGAAGAATGACCGGGAACCGGTAGTAGCCTGCATGGGGCTTGCCTTCAAACCCAATATCGATGATTTGCGTGAGTCCCCTGCCAAATATATCGCTTCCCGTATCGTATCCGAGTCGCGTGCTGAAGTATTGATTGTTGAACCTAATGTCGCTTCACACGCCAGCTTTCATTTGACAGATTATCGGGAGGCTTACAAAAAAGCCGATATTGTTGTATGGCTCGTGCGCCACACTCCGTTTGTAGAATTACCCCGCGAAGAGGGAAAACTGGAACTGGATTTTTGCGGAGTCAGAAAATAGAAATTGTCTAATCTCAATCGTAATCGTTCAATGAAAAAGATATTACTTGTTTTCGGTACTCGTCCCGAAGCCATTAAAATGGCTCCGTTGGTAAAGGCTTTGCAAAAAGATACGGAACACTTTGATACGAAAGTGTGTGTGACGGCGCAACATCGCCAAATGTTAGACCAGGTGCTCGAGGTATTCGACATCATTCCTGATTACGATTTGAACATCATGGCACCCAATCAGGATTTATATGATATTACGACTAAAGTGTTGTTGGGGTTGCGTGATGTACTGAAAGACTTCTGTCCCGACACGGTATTGGTGCATGGAGATACCACAACATCCATGGCTGCTTCGTTGGCTGCGTTCTATCAACAGATTGCCGTGGGACATGTTGAAGCCGGTTTGCGTACCTACGATATGCTCTCTCCCTGGCCGGAGGAGATGAACCGTCAGGTGACGGATCGTATTTGCACTTACTATTTCGCTCCTACCGGGAAGTCGAAACAGAATTTGTTGCAGGAAAATATTGATGAAAAAAAGATCTTTGTTACGGGCAATACGGTGATCGATGCTTTGCTGATGGCGGTCGATATCATTTCGGAGAAACCGGGAGTCAAAGAAAGACTGCATGAAGAACTTCGCGACAAAGGTTACGAAGTAGGTAGACGCGAATATATTCTGGTTACCGGGCACCGCCGCGAGAACTTCGGAGAGGGATTCTTGCATATCTGTAAAGCAATTAAAGAACTGGCTGCACTGCATCCCGATATGGATATTGTATATCCGGTACACCTGAATCCGAATGTTCAAAAACCTGTATACGAGCTTCTGTCCGGGGTGGATAATGTGTATCTTATTTCACCGCTCGATTATCTGCCGTTTATTTTCGCAATGCAACATTCTACTTTGTTGCTGACTGACAGTGGCGGGGTACAGGAAGAAGCTCCTTCGCTCGGCAAGCCGGTGTTGGTAATGCGGAATACTACCGAACGGCCGGAAGCAGTAGAAGCCGGGACGGTGAAACTGGTGGGAACGAATGCTGAGGCCATTGTCGGTAATGTGACCGAATTGCTTCACAATAAAGAATTATACAGGCGTATGTCCGAAACACATAACCCTTATGGTGACGGGCATGCGTGCGAACGTATCATAGCGGCACTGATCCGTTAGATTCTTTTGCCGGAGTGAGATGGGGAGCTATTCCCCTTTCAGTTCGGTACTGTTATCCTTATAAGCGGCAAACCCTTTGATTCTGACCCGTTCTTTCTTTTCCATATCGGGCATTCCGTTGCCCAATTGTTTCAGGTTTTCCTTAATGGTATTGTGAGTTGTGAAGAAACTGTCCAGCAAATCGGTGAAACTTTTCTCCGGTTCCTCTTCTTCCGGTGCAAAAAGCATGTGGCATTTGCTGTGGATACCCAGTGTTTTCTCATCTTCGTCCAGTGCATAGACAGTGGTCACTAATGAATTCATATTGACCGCATTGATAATCTCTTTGAGATAAGGCAACGCTTGATTATCGATGCTGATAGAGGCCCACCAGGGGTTCCATACAATGATCAGCCGAAGTCCGTCCTCGGCTGCAACAAGAAAGTCGTCTCCCTGATACTTAAAGCTGATGTGGTTTTCTTCGTTCACTTCCGGCTGGCAACCAAGCTGTTGAAGGATACTCATAACCAGTGCGGAGGTGGCCATTTCCTCTGTTTCCTCTTCTGTTTCGGAAGAGGCTGTGTCCCCCGAGGGTTTTGCAAGCTTGTTCCTCTCGTGCAGGATACGTGATATAAGGAATACAATCGGCCATAGAGCCAATGCGATGACTGCGATAAGGATGGTAAGATCGGTCATAGTAGTAGAGCTATTAAATGATTATTGTCTGCCTAAAGATAATCATTCTTTTTTATCGTACTCCATTTTTACTGCATAAAAGTTCGGAAAGCTTGCAAATAACGTTCGCTTACCGTTTCAATGTTGATTTTCTCGCGGATGATTCGTTCCGATTCACGTCCCATCTCGGCACAACGTCCGGGAGAGGCGAACAGTTCGTTAAGTTTGTCGCTCAGACTGCCGGCATCACCTTCCCTGAAGAAGAGTCCGTTCACTCCGTCCGTTACCAGATCACGTTCAGTGCTGTCGCATACCGAGCAGACTACAGGTAATCCGTAAGTCATGGCATCATTGATGGATAGACCTCCCATGCCTGCCAGTACATAGACTGTTGATTCGTTCATATAAGCTCCCAATTCTTTGGGGTTATATACTGCACCGATGAAACGAATCCGATCCGTCAGGTTCCGTTCGGCTGCTTGCTTCTTTAAGTTATCCAGTTCCGGTCCGTCACCTACTATGACCAGTTCTGCGTCCGGATGATTAGCGATAACCTTGGGAAATGCGTCGATCAGCAGATCTACTCTTTTCCATTTCACCAACCGGCCGATGTGCAAGGCACGTTTGGCGGAGTGGGGAAGAAGCGGAGCCGAGGCGAGAACAGCTTCTTTTTCCTTCAGCAACGATTCTGTGTCTGTAGAGTTGTAAGTAACATGTATCTGTTCCCGCTTCACACCATACGAAGGGAGGATATCGTATGCGGCCGTTGAGTAATTCAGTGTTCCAGTGGCACGTGCGTAGCAATATTTGCGTATTTTGGCCGTGAGCCATTGTTTAAGGTAAAAGCCGGTTCCGGTACTCACCAGCCTCATATTTTCGTCGTACATCGGGTTTTTCCGGAAATACTCTTTAATTTTTCCATAGGGAGGGGTTTGGAAAGGAATCTCGCGAATCACCAACCGTGTCCGGCACTCCTTCATAGCTTTTCTCAATCCGGGTTGGAAGAATACTTGCAGGAAGTAGGGCCATCCCATTACTAAAATGTCCGGTCGTTCTTCACGCACTATTTCCGGTAAGGCAGGGTAAGCGCTTTTTCCGTAAAATGCTTTCTTTTCGGTACTGGTGAGATGCCTGTATGTACCTCCTTCTACCATTTTTACCCCTTTGCCGATGGTGGCATTTCCTTTTTGTGGAGTAACGACTGTGACTTCCACTCCCTTTTCGTGGAGCTTGTTGAGCATGGCGTTCAGGTAATGGGGCATTCCGCCGAATGTATAGAGAACTTTCATAACTATATTATTTTCAGAAGTAAATTTTGGAATTCTTTGCCGAATTCGTTCCAACTGTGTGTGTCGAGGAAGCGATTGTAATCGGCTATGTTTACCGCCTTGTTTGCTTTGTTGACAAGGTCCGGTATGTCTTCAAACGTATGAAAAGTATATACGTTCAGTAAAGGATCGGCTGCATAGTCCTTGAAAGAGCCTACATCCGGCCCGATTACTTGAGCTCCGAATGAAAGAGAATCCATCAGTATTCCCGAACTCAGGATTGATTCGGCAGCATAGGGTATCAGTACGAAGTGTGATTTGCGTATCTCTTGTTTTAATTCGTCAAAAGGGATACTCCGGTCCTCAATACTGATCCTGTCGTTACCTTCTGTCCGCAACTCTTTCAGCAGTTCCGTAGAGCTGCATTTGCCGATAATTTTAGTCTTGAGCTTTAGTGAATGTCGCGTGGCGAAGCGCACGAATTCCGGCACTCCTTTGTATCGGGAGATATTACCCCAGATCAACAGGTCGGTTTCTGCCGGTTGAGGCATATATTCTTCTATCCGGTTCTTTGTGGGGTGATGTAAGAATATCGTTCTGGGAACAGCTTTCGGGTATTGATCCTGAACAACTTTTATACCTTCTGTGGCGTGGGTCACTATCAAATCCGCTTTGCGGAGAAGGAGGCCTATCAATAGCTTTTTCGACCATCGGTGCTTCATTATGTGAGGCTGTTTGTTGTGCAGGAACCATATCACTTTTTTGTTGTGCAGTTTGATTTTGAAAAGGAGCCAGATCGCAGCGAGGGTTTGTAATACTCCATATTTATAATCCGGCACATTCTCCAGCCAGTGAAAAATATAAGCGTCACTGTCCGTTTTCTGCGGGATAAGGCTGAACAGTGGATTCTTATGCGGAGGATTGGCTATTATCATTCCGTTTTGTTCCAATGTTTGGATAAAGTCGCTGATATACGGGTTAACCCGTATATCGCCCTTACTGGTAGAATGAGGATAGATCGTTACTTTCATGGTGCTCTTCTGTTAAATTAATCCGTGTCTGCGGAAAGTGTCCATCCATAGCGGGCCTACATGTTCGATGTCGTACCTGCTTTTACGGGTTTGTGCTTTATGGGCTATCCGGCAGCGAAGTGTGTCATCTCCGGCTAAACGAAGAATAGTTGCCGCATATTGCTCATAATTGTTGTCGGGGATAATAAATCCGTCTACCCCGTCATCTATCATATCGTAGATTGCATTGAAAGAGTCGAATCCGATGGGAATTACCCCTAATGACATCGCTTCCGTAAATACGGTGGGCAATCCTTCTATGACAGAAGTCAGACAGATGATCCGTGCACGGTCGATATAGGGAATAGACATTTGATGACCTGTCAGTCGGACACGTTTCAATTCTTTTTCCCTGATGATCTGCCGGCATGTGTCGAATCGCGGTCCGTCTCCTACGAGTGTAAGTTTCCAGTCCGGCAGTTTATCCTGAATCATTTCCCATATTTTCAATAATCTGGGTAATGCCTTTTCGGTTGCCATTCTGCCCACAAAGATAATTTCTTTATCCTTCTGTTCTATTGGGATGACGCTATGTACAGGTTGTATAGCATTGGGAATGGCAGATAGCCTCCGGGCATCTTTTTTACCGATAAGTTTTCTGAACTCGGGGATATAGGCAGGCGAAAGCAGCACTACTTCATCAAGCGTGTCGTAGGCTGAACGGTTCTGGTGGCTGACCACTCTTTTTAACAAGTTGATATAAAGTTGTGGCAACATCCATTGAAAGAATTGTTTTGCCCCGCGTACATCCTTAAAACGGAGTGTAGACAATTCGTATTGTTTCAACTGCGTTGTGTGGCTGGGGCAGTTGTGAATCATCGTGAATATTTTTATACCGGGATTTCTTTTCCTGATTTCAAGGTAATATCTGCGTGTGTCTCCGGTGATGACATGTGAGTAGTCAAGAATTACATTTATTTTCTTATCGACAATAAATTCACAGATTGCCTCGATGTTCCGGGGAGTGTAGAACTGAGGATAATGATCGGGCAGCAAGAGCCCGTTCTCAAATTCACTGTCAGCCAGTTCCAGGTACGAAAAGTAAAGTTTGCTATCTACCCCGTGTGCAGTCAGCCATTCGGTCAGTTGCGCATAGAACCAATAAAAACTATTGGCACGGTGAGGAAATGCTTTGGTTTGTTGAATCAGGATATTCATAGCTTATTTCTGGAGTTTTTTCCGGATAAACTGTACACTTTCAAAGAAAATCACCGATTTGCCGATCCACATGATGAATACATAAAGGCTCACGGCTATTGTTATCTTGAGTATCAGCAACACATAAAGGTTGTGGAAGCCGAGTGTTAAGAAATGGCTGGCGCCTATGACTGCTATGGAAATCAGTAGGTACGGGGTGATATCTTTCAGGGCCTCCCACAGGGTAATGTGTATCTGCTTGTTTACGAAGTAATGCCATATCAACAGCCAGCCGATGTTGATAACCGTATAAATCGCGACCATGACGAGTATGCCTTGTGAGATCGTACAAAGAAGTATTGTGAGTTGAACCAGGCTCTGTGCAATGGTATTCCACATAAACAGATTCGATTTTCCTTTACTGATCAGCAGATTGGAGTACATATAAGTAATGGGGACAAATGCTCCCCAGATGCAAAGAATCTGCATGATGGGTACACATGCCTGCCATTTGGCGGTGACGGCAATTACGATGAACTCGTTGGCTATCAATGCCAGTCCGAACATGGAGGGAAACGATACGAAGGCTGTAAAACGCAGCATCTTCCGAAATATATTTTTCTGTCGCATGGCGTCGGAAGAGGTTTCGACCAGGACAGGCTGAGACACCCCGTTGATCATGTTGCTGATCAGTGAGAATCCCATATTGGTCCATTTGTTGGCTTGGGTATAATATCCTACATCCTGACTGGTATAAAAACGTCCCAGAAGAACAGAGAATATATTATCATTGATGTAATGGAATACATTGGTGATAAGTAGCTTACTACTGAATGGAAGCATCTCTCTGATGGGTTTGAAATTAAATGAAAAAGTGGGACGCCATTGAGAGAAGTGCCACAGTAACGCATTGGCGATGGAAATATAAGTGATCTGCTGTACGGCCAGGCCCCAGAAAGCCATTCCGTTGTATGCCATTACGATTCCTATGGTCCCCGAGCAAAGTAGTGCGATAATCGTAGCTTTCGCTTTCTCTTTTACCATTAGTTTTTTAAACAACACCGCATTGTGGGCGGTCCCGCAACTGGAGATCAGAAATCCTAAGAAGAGGAAACGGGATAAGGGAACGAGCTGCGGAGTCTTATAAAAATCCGCTATAAGAGGGGCACAGAAAAAGAGTAGCAGATAAAGCGATGCCCCCATCAGAAAACTGAACCAGAACACCGCATTGTAATCTTCATGACGGAACACTTGCTTATTGGCGAGAGCGGCAGTAAAACCACTTTCCTGTATGGAATTGGCTATAGCGGTAAATATGGCCAGCATGCCTATCATGCCGTAGTCCGTTGCATCCAGCATACGAAGGAGGATGATTCCGAACAGAAGGTTCAGTAATTGCTGGATGCCATTGCTGAATCCTCCCCAGAATAATCCTTTGGCTGTTTTCTCTTTTAGCGATTGCTCTGTCATATTAAAGCAGATTCCTCCTTTTCGTTCTTAAAACGTTAGTACGGTTGAATAAAAAAACAGAGGGTGCACCCAGAGCCCCATTCAATAGAGCCCTGAGTACACCCTTTATTTTATTACTTATTTCACTTCACTTCCGGGTTTCACTTCCCGTCCGGGCATTACGACAGCCAGGCTGCCGTCATTGTTTTCGGCACTCAGGATCATACCTTCGCTGACGATGCCTTTCAGTTTACGTGGAGCCAGATTGGCGATGAAGCAGACTTGCTTGCCTACCAGCTCTTCCGGTTTGTAGTGTTGTGCGATACCGCTGACGATGGTACGTGTCTCCAGTCCGTCGTCTATCTTGAACTGTAACAGTTTGTCGGCCTTAGGCACTTTCTGACATTCGAGAACGGTGCCTACACGGATATCGAGTTTCATGAAGTCGTCAAACTCGATATTGGCGCGGATTGGTTTGGCTTTGTAGTTTGCTTCTTCGTTTGCCTTCTTCGTATCGAGCAGCTTCTGTACTTGTGCTTCAATAGTGGCATCTTCTATCTTTTCGAACAGTAGTTCCGGCTTGTTCAGTTGATGTCCGGCAGGAAGCAGGTCGTTTCGTCCCAATTCTGCCCAGTCGAAGCTATCCATATTCAGCATCCGGCGTAAGCGTTCCGAACTGAACGGAAGGAACGGTTCGAAAGCAATGGCCAGGTTGGCTACCAGTTGCAGAGAGATATTCAGGATAGTGCCTACACGTTCCATGTCAGTTTTTGCCAGCTTCCAGGGTTCTGTGTCAGCCAGATATTTATTACCGATACGGGCCAGGTTCATCGCCTCTTTCTGCGCGTCGCGGAATTTGAATACATCGAGTAGTTTTTCAACTTCAGCTTTAACGTCGGAGAACTCTTTCAGCGTCTCTTTATCATAATCAGTAAGTTCACCCGCAGCAGGTACTTTACCTTCGAAGTATTTCTGTGTCAATACCATCGCACGGTTCACGAAGTTCCCGTAAACGGCTACCAATTCGTTATTATTGCGTGCCTGGAAGTCTTTCCAGGTGAAATCGTTATCCTTGGTTTCGGGTGCATTGGCTGTCAATACATAACGTAATACATCCTGTTTTCCGGGGAAGTCTTCCAGGTATTCGTGCAGCCACACTGCCCAGTTACGCGAGGTCGATATCTTGTCTCCTTCCAGGTTCAGGAATTCGTTGCTCGGTACGTTATCCGGTAGAATATAGCTGCCTTCAGCCTTCAGCATGGCAGGGAATACGATGCAGTGGAATACGATGTTATCTTTTCCGATAAAATGAACCAGGCGGGTTTCAGGATCTTTCCACCAGGTCTCCCATGAATCGGGAAGCAGCTCTTTCGTATTTGAGATGTAACCGATCGGGGCATCGAACCATACATAGAGGACTTTACCTTCGGCTCCCTCTACCGGCACAGGAATACCCCAGTCCAGATCACGGCTGACTGCACGTGGCTGCAAACCCATGTCGAGCCAGCTTTTGCACTGTCCGTATACATTCGGACGCCATTCTTTGTGATCTTCCAATATCCACTGGCGCAGCCATGTTTCATGTTTGTCAAGTGGCAGATACCAGTGTTTGGTTTCTTTCATGACCGGCTTGCTTCCGCTGATGGCACTTTTCGGGTTAATCAAATCGGTAGGTGAAAGTGAAGTTCCACACTTTTCACATTGGTCGCCATAAGCACCTTCCGAGTGGCAATGCGGACATTCTCCGGTGATATAACGGTCGGCCAGGAACTGGTGTGCCTCTTCGTCATAATATTGTTCTGAAGTTTTTTCGATGAACTCACCCTTTTCATACAAGGTCTTGAAAAAGTCGGAAGCCAGTTCGTGGTGTGTTTTGGACGATGTACGGCTGTATACGTCAAACGAGATACCGAATTCTTCGAATGATTTCTTAATCAGGAAGTGATAGCGGTCTACCACATCCTGCGGAGTGATACCTTCCTTTTTGGCACGGATGGTGATGGGTACCCCATGTTCGTCGGAACCTCCGATGAAAAGTACATCTTCTTTTTTCAGTCGCAGATAGCGGACATAGATGTCTGCCGGTACATATACACCGGCCAAATGGCCGATATGGACGGGACCGTTCGCATACGGCAGTGCCGATGTGACGGTAGTTCTTTTAAAGTTCTTTTCCATTGATATATTGCGTGTATTTATTGTTATCTACTTGGGAACGTGCAAAGATAACGACTTTCTGATGAATTCTTTATAAATAAGGTGGATGATTTGAATAATACCCCCATACTCTTTGTTAATTTCAATAAAGATCATGATCTTAAGGAATGAATAAAATGGCGGGGTGGAACAGTTGGACTGAGAGTTCTTTTGTGTCTCCGGTTGCATGCTTCCGGTTTGGGATATAGGTGTGATGGACCAATATTGTCCGTTAAGGGAAAGATCAATGTTAAGGGTTTGATTATAAATAGCACACTGTTCTTCTCAAAAAGTTAAAGAACCGGAAGTAAACTTGTTCTTGTCGGTAGTTATAGTTCATCTTAGCTGCTGAGATGTGCATCTTGCGTGCTAAGATGTATATCTTGTACGCCAAGATGTGTATCTTCAACGCTAAGATGAAGAAAGATGTGTGAAGGAAACTGTTTCTCTGAGGGTTCGGATAAACTTTGAATGCCATCTTTAGGACTTCTGATTTTAACTTCGTGGTGAGTATATTCAATGTTATATATAAAGTGTGTCCGAAAAATTGGGAGTGACAAATCGGGATGTATTAAAATAACGTACTGTTTTCTCTGTATCGTTATAAAAAAGATATATCTTTGGGAAAGAACAATTTTGTTAACTTTGAAAAACTAAAGACTGATTTCTGATGAAACACTTTATTGGCATATTGCTTTTGTCTTTGCTTCATTTTTCTTGTTCGCCGATACATGATGCTCCGTTAAAGTTGGCTCTCACAATGGCAGGAGACAATCGGAAGGAACTTCAACAAGTATTAGGGCATTACGAAGACGATTCGTTGAAACATAAAGCTGCCTGCTTTTTGATCGAAAATATGATTGGTAAAGGGACCATCCGTTATTTGCTTCAAGAAAGTGATAGCTGTTATATACGGCAAGAGCCTGAACCGGACTTAACGTGTATTACTGCCGACTATTTGATAGAAAACATTGATTTAGCTTTTGAGGTTTGGCAAAAATATTCTTGGTGCAAACAATTGTCTTTTGGAGAGTTTTGCCGGAATATATTGCCTTATCGGTTAAAACAGGAGCCTTTGGACCGGTGGCGTTCTTACTACTATATGCGTTATAAGACGACGGCCGACTCGTTGGCACGGGCAGGAGCTACCATGCAGGAGGTCGTTTTCTTCTTTAACTCACAACATGGAAAGAAATATCTTCATGATGCTGCCAAAATACCGGGGGACTTCTCTATCGAGTTGATAGAGAAGCTGGGCGGAGGTACCTGTGATCATCTGGCATTGAATGCGGTTCAATTGATGCGCGCTGTCGGTATCCCGCTGAATCTGGATATTCTTCCATACCACGGTAAGGTAAACGGAGGACATGCTTACAACAGTTTTACCGATGAAGACGGAAAATTTTTCTACTTTTCTCCTTATGAGCGTGAACCGGAGCGGAATCGATGGATTGCTCCTTTGGTGCAGCGTGTTTGTTATGAACGCCAACCAGAGCCGGAAATAGAGCGCAACCGTTGGAATGCGCAATTGGTCAATCGCTTACTGAAGGGGGTGACTGCCCAGTATTATTTGTCCGACAGTGTCCGGTTACCTGTGCATACATCGGATACGGTGGCTTATATCGCTACTTTTAATCGTGGAACTTTCAAGGTAGTGTCGCAGGGAAGAGTGAAAGATAACAGTGTATTGCACCGCGTGTTGCCTTACGGATTACTTTATTTTCAGGTGGCGGATAAGGAGGGAAAGTTGTTTCCGATAGGTGATCCGTTTGTGATGACCCCGGATAGCATTCACTTCATTACTCCGACTCGGCAGCCTACTTTGTTGGATGGTATTCTTACTTATGATGTAAAGCGGGTTTTGAAGTTGGGTGACGAACCTTATACGCTGCTTTATTGGAAAGATGGCTGGCAACCACTAAAAGAAGTAACCTCTAAAGATTCTCGTACACTGGATTTTGGAGAGGTACCTGTCCGCTCACTGTTTCTGGTATACGGCGATACATATATGGGGCATATGCAGCGTCCTTTCTTATTGGAGGGTGGCAAGCCGGTGTACTATTGACAGATGAAACTTTTGCCGGTATCTGTTTTTATATTATAAATAAGAAAATGTTTTGAATTTGTTTTTATTTTTTATTATATTGCGCAAAATTATAAAAATGAAATATATGAAAGTTAAATTTTCAGTAGTTGGTGTATTATTAATAAGCTTGTTTACGGTAGTTAATATCGTTAAGAGTAATCAAAAAAATAAGAAAATAGAAGACATTATGTTGGTTAATGTTGAGAGTCTCGCCTTTCCGGAAGGTGGAATAGGTAGTGATATGAGAATAGCAACTAAACATGTGTGCTATCTTAATAATGAAGTTTTTGATGAAAGCACGGGTAGGTTAGAGCATATCCCTGTTGAAGGCAGAATTGGTATTTGTGATGGTACCGAAGGGGCATGTAGAAGTTGACCATGCACAGAAGTCTGGTTATAATCAAATAGAGGATGAAACAACTGTATTTATTTATATTAGTAGTTTTTTGCTGCATAGGTTGTCAGCGAAATACATTGCAAGGTCCTATTCCTACTATTGCTATGCATCCGGATAGTTGCCTGAAGAGCTTAGATATCTCTGTTATGATGAAGGACTCGATAGAAGTAATCAAATTAGAGACAACGGACAGTTGCCTTATTGGCTTTATTAACAAGATTTCATTTACTGACAAGTATATATTAGTCTCGGATGCACGTGTAAGTCAAAAGATATATCTGTTTGATAAAGAGGGCAAGTTTATCCGTTATATTAGCAATAAGGGAAACGGTCCTGGTGAATACAGTGTAATTGGAGATTTTACGATAAAAGGGGATTCTGTATTTATCCAGGATTATTATCAGAATAAGTATGTTGTATATGATATGGTAGCTGATGAAATTAAAGATGATATACCCTATAATGCTCATCATTCCGGAGTGGTTGCACTTGATAATTATCTTTATTTTATATCTAACTATTTTACTTCTCCAATAGGTGATTATAATTGTTTCCGATATGATTTAAGTATGCGGAAAACAGAAGGTTATTTGCCTTTTACGGCAGATCGTATTGCAAACGAGCCGGCTTGGACAATAAATCATCCTTGTGGGCGGATAGATAAATTAAAGTCTTTTGCTTATTATCGATCAAATGATACCATATATCAGATTGATAAATTGACAGTCTCACCTCAATGCGTCATTCACTTCCCTAATGGTGAAGACCGGACATCTTCTACACAAGGAGGACATATTTCCGGAATTGTTCATTTACAACAATCTGCTGGATATATATTAGGAACTTACACAGAAGGAAAAGGACTCAGATATTTTTTGATTGATAAGCGCGATTATAGTTCCCAGATGGGAAAACTGTTGCGTTTTAATAGTTTGGATAGAAAGTCTATAAATAATGAATTTTTTATAGAGGATAACTATCTGATTTTTTGGGATACTATGCAAAGTTTGAAGTTATGGAGGAGGTATTTTGATAAAGCTGAATTTACTAATCCGGCTGACAAACAAAGAATACAATCTATCATTGATTTATCTCAAGATGATGATAATCCCGTCATATTTAGATGCCGGGTGAAATAAGAGAAACATAAATAATTAACTATAAATTAATAGATTATGAGAAGTACAAAATGGATGGTAGGTATTATTCTATTTGCCAGTGTATTCCTTGAAGGTGCGGACCATATCATAAATGTAACGGTTCCTGGCAAAAAAGGAATTTGTGATGGTACTAATGGCACATGCAATAGCTGGCCGTGTAGAGAGGTAAAATAATCATGTGGCATTAGTATAGAAAACATGCAAAAATATCTGTTATTATTATTCTTATTTATTTGCGCGAGTTGTATTGGTTCAAAAAATGGAATTCTGGAACAAAATAAAACTTTTGACATTATAATAGATCCGGATCGTTTTACCGATGATTTGGATTTATCATGCATCTTAACTGATTCGATTGAAATTATAAAATTGGAAACCAGTGATGAGTGTCTTATAGGAGAAATAAAAAAAGTATCATTTACCGATCAATTTATTTTTGTTTCTGATCCTTATGTTAGCCAAAAAATATTCATGTTTGATAAAAATGGGAAATTTGTAAAAAGTATAGGTAGCCAAGGAGGAGGACCTGGAGAATATAGCACAATTAGTAATTTTACTATAACCGGAGATTCGTTACTGATTCAAGATTATAATCTTCATAAATATTTGGTATATAGTATAAAAGAAAATCGGTTTGTAGGTGATATTCGCTATAAACCTCATCATCACTCGATTGTTGCATATCCGGATATCCTTTACTTTGTTTCGGGATATTTCCCTGCAGATTCTGGATGTTATAATCTCCATCGGCTTGATCTTAGAAATTCGAGTATGGAGTCTTATTTACCTTTTTCTCAAAAAATTGCGGTAAATAGAAGTGCGTGGTCTATTGAGGAGCAATGTAGTCGGGTTTGTGAGCGGTCGTTTATTTTTTATGCCCTTAGTGATACAATCTATCAAGTAAATAAAGATAAAGCTATCCCCGTATATACATTGAAGTTTTCAAAACGAAGTATACCTGATGATTTTAAAGAAAGTCATAGTGGAGATGAAATAATGGATTTAGCTTTCCAAGAGGGGTATGTAAGAGGTCCAATTCACCTTCAACATTCAGACCAATGGATGTTAGGTACTTATGTTGATGGTAAGGAATATAGGTATATGTTAGTTGATAAAAAAACGGGGCAATATCAAATAGGGAGACAATTGGGAGTCAGGAAAGAAGGTAATCTGACTATTCCACATAATTTTTTGATTGAAGATAATTACTTTATTTCATGGTTACCTGTTAAACTCCTGAATTTGTGGAAAAATCATTTTAGTCCTAATACCTTTAGAGATAAAGGTAGAGTAGAAACATGGAAAAGATTAATTGATTCTCTGGATATAGATGATAATCCAGTACTTATAAAGTGTAAAATAAGAAACGATGAAACTTAATTATTTTTTAATTCTGATTATATGTGTACTATTACTCTGTTTTAACATATATATATTTAAACGGAATAGTACCTCTGATAGGATGCAGGATACTATTATACGATTAGTTAATGAAGACTCTGTAAAAAAGAGTAGTCATCGAATTGAGCGGGAAATTAGAAACTATGAGTTGAGGGCTAATGGGAAGGTGTTGAATCCTTCATTGGAAGTCTTTGATACTAACGGGAATAAAAGAACCCTTTCAAAGATTATTGATGGAAATAAGTTAGTGTTACGTTACTCTGAATTAAATTGTAATACTTGTGTAAATAAGCAAATAGAATTATTGAATCTGTATGTTGACTCAATAGGTGCTGATCATATTATATTGCTTACAAATTATGATAGTAATTTCTATATGAAGCAATTTAAAAGAATTTCAAAAATAAAATATCCAATATTTAATATAGGTGCTAATCTGAATGAATGTATTCCGGATATAGAACGGCCCTATTTTTTTATAATTGATTCTAATTTTAGGATAAATAGCACGTATGTTCCGCAAATAGATGAAAGTAGCGTAACAAAAACATATCTTCGCCAGATTTTACAATATTATTTTAGAATTCCTTAGATAAAATTTGATTGACTCGTAGAAAACAGTGTTGTTGTTATTTCTTTGGAGTGTGTGGTATTCTCACTTAGGATGTAAAGCGGGTTTTGGAGTTGGGTGACGGACCTTATATCCTGTTTCCGTACACTCGATTTTGGAGAAGTACCTGTCCGCTCACTGTTCCTGGTATATACATATATGGGGCCTATGCAGCGTCCTTTCTTATTGGAGGGTGGCAAGCCGGTGTACTATTGACAGATGAGACCGGATAATCAACGATAAAATAGGTGGAAATACCACGTCTTGTCATCTTTTCCTTTTGCCAGGTTGTGTTTTTTAGGAAGTGAAATTATGTTGTTGAACACTTCCGGGAAATAAAAAAACAACTTTATTCAAAAGCTTGAATTAATTATCGTACATTTACGACCACATGAAATAAATAATACGTTGTATCTATAAAAACCATAGGCAAAAGGTATTTGAAGAGATATACGTAAATACACAACGGCAAATCGGTAAATATCCTATCTTGTAGTATACAGATGTGCCTTATTTAGAATTTTAAATGAATTAAAGAATGGGAGATTTTGTTTTTAGTATAAAACATCTGTGTACTTGTACCGGAATGTCAAAAGTCAGAACCCTGACAATTATGGGGGCACTGTTTCTCACCTTTTCTTGTACGCAAAACAAATCTGTACAAGACCCTATACAAAGTGTTACGTTTACCGTGAATGGAGAAGATTTTGAGATGATCCAAATACAAGGCGGTACATTTATGATGGGATGTACAGATGAACAAGGGTGTGATTGTGAGGACAATGAAAAGCCTGCGCATAAAGAAACTGTATCTACTTTTTACATGGGTAAATATGAGGTCACACAAAAATTGTGGAAAGCCGTGATGGGAAGTGATTCTAATCCGTCTGCAAATACCGGCTGTGATGATTGCCCGGTAGAAAATGTAAGCTGGAATGAAGCCCACGAGTTTTTAAGTAAGCTAAATGCTCTTACTGGTAAAACTTTCCGCCTTCCAACAGAAACAGAATGGGAGTATGCAGCACGTGGCGGGAAGCGAAGTGAAGGATATAAGTACAGTGGAAGTAATAACATAGATGAGGTGGCGTGGTATGTTAAGAATTATCAAGAGGATGGAACTGGAGAAATGAAAACCACACATCCGGTAGGGCTCAAAAAGCCCAATGAGTTGGGATTGTATGACATGAGTGGAAATGTGTGGGAATGGTGCGAGGATACGTACACTAAAGAATATTATCACGATGGCAAATCAGTCAGTCCGGAATGGCCGTTAAAAGGAGCTACTCTTTTCTTTAGGCGTGTATTGCGGGGAGGTAGTTGGGGAGGTACTTCCCTGGGGTGTCGAGTGTCATATATTGATTATGATATAGGAAACTATAATGATGAATATGGAGGCTTCCGGTTCGCTTTAGATTCAAACCAAGAGTAAACTTAAAACATATATTATGAGAAGAGTAGAGATTATTATGTCGTTATTCCTGATGATGGGATTGTTGGGATGCGTGGAAAAAGAGGAAAAGACAAATGTAATCACAGTGGATGTTACTACAACTTATCCTAAGAAAGAATTGGTTCTTCAAGATCTTATGGATGTAGAATATATCCCGTTGGAAACGAACGATGAATTTATAACTCAGGGTAGTGTGATGGCTATAGGTGAAAAATATATATTAGTAAAAAACTGGAGCCATGATGGTAATATTTTTGTTTTTGACAGAAAAACCGGTAAAGGGATAAGAAAAATAAACCGGAAAGGACAGGGGGATGGAGAATATAGTTTTATCAACGGAATTATTTTAGATGAAGATAACAACGAAATGTTTGTCAACTGTGCTTCGACAAAGAAAATATATGTATATGATTTATCGGGAAACTTTAAACGGGACTTTAAGCATGTAGAAGGTGGTGAATATTTAGAAGTATTTAATTACGATAAGAACAATCTGATTTGTTATGATATGTCTTTGTATTATAAGGAGGGACAACCGAGAGAAGAAAACAGATCCTATCACCTGATAATATCGAAGCAAGACGGAAGTGTCACCCAAAAAATTTATATACCTTTTGATGTCATTAAAACTCCGGTTGTACAGAAGGGTGGGGCGGTTGCAATGACTTCTATACGTTCTATAATTCCATATCGGAAAGAATGGTTACTTGTTGAAACTTCCTCCGATACGGTATATAACTATGTACCGGAAAAGAATCAATTAAATCCTTTTCTTATAAAATCTCCTACCAGGGATCTGGAGATACTTCTCACAATGGGAGTTGTTACAGACCGCTATTGTTTTATGCATACTGTAAAGAAGGATTTTGATTTTACTACCGGAAGAGGATTTCTTATTACCGATTTAATGTACGACAAGCAGGAGAATGCAGTTTTTGAAGCCAATGTGCTCAATGGTGATTTTGTAGAAAAACAAAACGTAGATATGCTTTCAGATCCTATGAATGGCGATGAAATAGTAGCCATCCAACCATTGGCAGCCAACAAAATTGTTGATGCGTATAAAAATGACGGATTGAAAGGGAAGTTGAAAGAAATAGCTGCCGGACTGGATGAAGAGTCAAATCCGGTGATTATGCTGGTGAAAAATAGAGAATAATATTTAAGGTTTCCGGTGAGAATTTCGCAGGGGGATTTTTAATATTTATACCTAAATATCAGGTTTATAAGAATTAATCGGTTACCGTTTTATTTGCAATAAAACATAAATTCGAAATATATGAAGCAGCTAATTTTTTCGTGTATACTTGTCTTGGGATTTTTCTTTCTTCCGATTTTTGTGAGTGGCACGGATGCCCAAGAAAGTCATCAGTTTAGCATTTCCGGTGAGATAGACGGATTAATGCCCAATGATACTCTTTCCTTCCGGAAAACCACTCTTCCTTATAAAGGAGAGGAGGGGGAAGTCGCTTTTAACGTAATTGTAAGTGATCCCAATAAATTCTTTTACTCAGGTGAACAGCCACATACTCAATATTATAGTATGATATATAAACCCGTTTCAGGTGGATATCAAGCGAGTTCACGACAAGCCCTGATGATTATTGTGGAAGAAGGGGACTATCACCTAAAGGGAGAAACTGATTTTATATACTATAGTACCATTAGCGGTGGACTGTATAACGATCCTTCGTTGAAAGAAATAGTACACCTGGAAGACTCTTTGGAAATCATACGAGCAAAATATGGAAAGATTATCGATGAGGCAAGAAAGAAAGGTGATATGGAGAAGGCTAAGGAATACGTTGATAAGTTCAATCGTTTTCGTAGCAATCATCAAGAATCTTACACTCTCTTACGGCAAAAGATAAAAGAATTGATAGCAAACAATCCATCATCTACTTGGGTGACAGTGGAATATCTTCAAAAGGTTTCGTATGCTGCCCCGGAGGAAATGAAATCTGTGCTGTCGAACATGAACCAAGAGGCTCTGAATAGTTATTATGGGCAGATATTTAGACGGGAGGTGGAGGCAATAGAAAGACTTGCTCCCGGTAATGAGGCTCCTTTATTCTCTGTCACTACTACTGACGGGAAAAGGATCACTTCTGACGATGCCAGAGGTAAATATCTTCTTCTTTATCATTGGGGGCTGTGTCCCGGTTCTATTTCCGTCGATAAGCGGGTCACTGCCTTCTATGAAAAATATAAGGATCATCTTTCCGTTATTGGAATAACGGATGATATGGAAACTATTTGTGAACTGAATAAAAATGTGGGAGAAGATGACGAGGTATTGGGAATGAAACTGAAACCTGTTCTCGAAAATATGGTGGCACATCCATGGCCTGAAGTAGAAAGTAAGGGAGATAATCATAAGATTATAGAAGATTTTGCTTTTGCAGGTCTACCTTATTTTGTTTTTATTTCACCGGATGGGAAAATTATCTCTCGTGACTTTCATAAGGCTTTTGACAAAGCACAGGAGGTGATGAAATCGGAGTTTGGTGATTGAATTTATATTTTGAACTGATAATATATGGAATGAGTTTTATTTGGCGATGCGACTGGTGTCATTTTTACCGGAAGGACAACTTAAAACCGCATTGCAACAAATGACTCCTAAGGATAATCCCATTATTATCCGTTATAGTATTAATTTCCCTGAAACATGAGTGAGTCCGGTTCGGAGATCTTCTTGCTTTGTATCTTTTAGGTAAGATTTGTTTGTCGGTTGTTTCTAAAACGATATATTTGTGAATGAATAATCGTATAATATACAATCTATGATTACAACCCAGTTACTTCATCCCCAAAGCATTGTTGTGGTAGGGGCGTCGAACAATACACATAAGCCGGGCGGTGCTATCTTGAAGAATCTGATAAACGGTGGTTATCAGGGAGAGCTCCGGGCTGTCAACCCCAAAGAAACAGAAGTGCAGGGAGTGCTTTCTTTTGCCGATGCAAAGGAGTTACCCGATACAGATCTCGCTATTCTTGCTATTCCTGCGGCTCTTTGTCCGGAGGTGGTGGAAACACTGGCCGGAGAGAAGCAGACGCGGGCTTTCATAATTCTTTCGGCCGGATTTGGAGAAGAAACGCGGGAAGGCGCTTTATTGGAAGAGCGCATTCTTGAGACTGTTAATAAATACGGTGCTTCACTGATTGGTCCGAATTGTATCGGATTGCTCAATACGTGGCATCACAGTGTGTTTACTCAGCCCATTCCGAACCTGAACCCCCAAGGAGCAGACCTGATCTCCAGTTCCGGGGCTACCGCTGTTTTTATTTTGGAGTCCGCAGTAGCCAAAGGGCTTCAGTTCAATTCTGTTTGGTCAGTAGGAAACGCCAAACAAATTGGAGTAGAGGATGTCCTGCAATACATGGATGAAACTTTCGATCCACAAAAAGACTCAAAAATTAAACTTATCTATATTGAAAGCATTAAGAATCCCGACCGACTGTTGTTCCATGCTTCTTCGTTAATTCGGAAAGGATGTAAAATCGCAGCTATTAAAGCAGGCAGTTCGGAAAGCGGTAGTCGTGCGGCATCTTCACATACCGGAGCTATTGCCAGTTCCGATTCGGCAGTTGAGGCTTTATTTCGTAAAGCCGGCATTGTGCGATGTTATTCACGCGGAGAGTTGACAACGGTTGGTTGTATTTTTACCTTGCCTGAATTGAAGGGACGGAATTTTGCTATTGTTACTCATGCCGGGGGCCCCGGTGTGATGTTGACCGATGCTTTGTCGAAAGGAGGTCTGAACGTTCCGAAATTGGAGGGTCCCCTTGCCGATGAGTTGAAGAGTAAGCTGTTTCCCGGTGCTTCAGTAGGCAATCCAATTGATATTTTGGCAACGGGAACTCCTGAACATTTGGGGATCGCCATTGATTATTGTGAGGAAAAGTTTGAGAATATAGATGCAATTCTTGCTATATTCGGTACGCCGGGACTGGTGACAATGTTTGAGACCTATGAGGTGCTGCACCAGAAAATGCTGACTTGTAAGAAACCTCTTTTTCCGGTTCTTCCTTCAGTACGAACTGCCGGTGAGGAAGTAGCCTTTTTTTTGGAGAAAGGACATGTTAACTTTGCCGATGAGGTGATGTTGGGCACGGCTTTGTCGCGTATCATCAATGCTCCTAAACCGGCTGTGCCGGAGATTGAATTGTTTGGAGTAGATGTACCTCGCATTCGCCGGATTATTGATTCTATTCCGCAGAACGGTTATATTGAACCTCATTATGTTCAGGCCTTGCTTCATTCTGCCGGTATTCCGGTAGTTGAGGAGTTTGTGTCCGGCAATAAAGATGAAGTTCTTGCTTTTGCCCGACGTTGTGGCTTTCCGGTGGTAGCTAAGGTTGTGGGACCTGTACACAAGTCGGATGTAGGAGGGGTGGTACTTAATATAAAAAGTGAGCAACATTTGGCACTTGAGTTCGACCGTATGATGCAGATATCTGAGGCGCGGGCCATCATGGTGCAACCTATGCTGAAAGGGACTGAGTTGTTTATCGGAGCTAAATACGAGGAGAAGTTCGGGCATGTAGTGCTTTGCGGTTTGGGTGGTATCTTTGTGGAAGTCTTGAAAGATGTCTCTTCCGGCTTGGCACCTTTGTCTTATGAGGAGGCCTATTCGATGATTCATTCGCTTCGGGCTTATAAGATTATCCAGGGAACTCGCGGACAGAGAGGGGTGAACGAAGATAAATTCGCGGAAATTATTGTACGTCTGTCCACGTTACTTCGCTTTGCTACAGAAATAAAAGAAATGGATATGAACCCTCTGCTGGCCACTGATAAGGAGGTTATTGCCGTAGACGCCCGTATCCGGATAGAAAAATAAATGCTGTTTTCAGAATAAAAAAGAAGGAAAGCAGATGCAGTATTACACTTATTCCTGCGTTTACTAAAAAGAGATGGACTTAAACGCGAATTCTATATATGAAAAAGAAAAACGAACAATGGCTGCGATATAGTAATCGGGCACTTTCTGGACTACTTGTGTTGCTTGGATTTATGTCTTGTGACAATGGAGGGGGCGATACGCCCCTCGAATATGGTATGCCTTCTGCCAAATATCGGGTGAAAGGTAAAGTTATCGACGCTGATACACAGGAACCTGTTCCGGGTATTGAAGTAGTTTCCGGAGCCATACATGAAGGTGACGGCAGAGCATGGCTGAGTTATCCGGATACGTTGATCACTGATAAGGATGGGGCTTTTGCCACTGAAAGGGTAGAGTTTCCGTCTAAGAAATATCGTTTTATCGTCCGTGATGTGGATGGTGATTCCAATGGCAGTTACTCTAAAGATAGCGTAGATGTAGACGCTGGTGGGTTTACAGGTGGAAGCCATTGGTATCGGGGAGAAACAGTTATAGAGAAAACAATTCAAATCAAGAAGGAAACGGTAAAAGACGATGAAAAATAATCCGGGACGATTGTCACTTCGCAAACGCCTGGGATTGGAGATAGCCCTTAAAATGAGAAACAATCTCCGGGAATTGCATCCGTTGCGTCAACTTTTCTGGGAATGTACATTACGGTGTAACTTGGCATGTAAACATTGTGGAAGTGATTGCCGGAAAATGTCGGAACAGAAGGATATGCCTGCAGAGGATTTTCTTCGGGTTATAGATTCGATTACACCGCACGTCAATCCTAATGAGGTTAACATTATTATAACCGGAGGTGAACCGCTGATGCGGAATGACCTTGAGAAAGTGGGGTTAGCTCTTTATCGTAGGGGATATCCATGGGGAATTGTATCCAATGGGCTATATTTAACCCGTGAACGGCTCGATAGTCTGATGGCTGCCGGGCTGCATGCTGTTACAATTAGTCTGGATGGCTTTGCAGAGGAGCATAACTGGTTACGTGGTAATCCGGATAGTTATGAAAAGGCGTTGGAGGCCATTAAGATGTTGGTGCACGAACCCGAACTGACCTGGGATGTTGTTACTTGTGTCAATCGTAAGAATTACTCTCATTTGGGAGAGTTAAAAAGCTATTTGTATACTATAGGAGTGCGTAACTGGCGTATTTTTACTATTTTTCCGGTGGGGCGTGCGGCCAGTCATCCGGAATTTCAGTTGACAAATGAAGAATTTACCGGAGTCCTGGAATTTATCAAGCAGGTACGGAAGGAAGGGCGTGTCCATCTGAGCTATGGTTGTGAGGGCTTTCTTGGTAATTATGAGAGTGAAGTACGTGATCATTTCTATTCGTGTAATGCGGGTATCAGTGTGGCTTCTGTCTTAGCCGACGGCTCTATTTCAGCCTGTCCCAGCATACGCAGTAATTTTCATCAAGGCAATATTTATAAAGATAACTTTATGGAAGTATGGGAGAAGCGCTTTCAGATGTTCCGTGATCGTGAGTGGGCACGTAAGGGTGAATGTGCGGATTGTAGCTTTTTCCGTTATTGTGAAGGTAACGGTATGCATTTGCACAATGACGAAGGGGAGCTCCTCTTTTGTCATCAGAAGAGGATTGTAAAACTTTAGGAGATTATTTGGAGCTATTTTTATAGATTGGGATAATTAGGGACTGATTCATGCTTTATTTAGAGGCTATTATAGTATTTTGATCATATACATGAAGGACTTACCTTTGCAGATACCAAAATCAGACAATGATGAGTGAACACACAAAAAATATTCTATTACTATTATTCACTATGATACTTATAGGATGTGAAAAGCAACACCCATCATTGCCTTTATTACTTAATGCCGAAAGGTTAATCGAAACTTACCCTGACAGTGCCAATATAATTTTAGCTGGAATACCTTCTCCTGACGCTCTAAGTATAGCCGAATTCTCTTTGTGGTGTATGCTGAAAGGAAAAGTTGCTGATAAACTGAACAATAACAATCTGCCTTCTCCCTGTGATCTGGATCGTGCACTGGCATGGTACATGAAACATGGAAGCACCGAAGATCAAGCGAAGATGCAGCTTTATTTGGGACGTTCTTATTATGCCGACGGTGAATATGATAAGGCTATGAGTAACTATGTGGAAGCCTTGCATTCTGCCAAAAATAATGGGTTGTTTAATACTTCAGGCTATATCTGTACGTATATAGCTGATTTATATAACTTGAACGATATGCCACAAATGGCAATGAATCAATATGAAGACTCTAAGGTATTGTTTGAGAAAGCGGGAAATAGAAAAAGCCACATCTATGCAATAAGGAATATTGCCCGACAATGGTGTGCTTTGGACTCTTTTGATCGAGCATTGTGTTGTATAAAAGAAGCTGATTCTCTTGCACAAGGTTTAAGTGATAAAAGGATTCAATCAATTATAGAAAATGCTTTTGGGAATATATATCGTGATTTGAAACGGTACGAAGAAGCAGAAGACTATTATATAAAATCGGTTTCCTACGATTCTATTAATACAACTTACAGCTATTTGGGGCTAATCAATCTATATTTAGAAACGGGATTCCCCCAAAAAGCACGAATGGCATTGAACAAGGTTTCTTCGAAATTCCCTCCGGGAGAATTTTCAATTAGAAAGGCTTACTATAGGATTAATAAAGCAGAGGGTAATTACCAGTCTGCATTAGAGAATCTGGAAGAGTATCAATGCGCTGTTGATTCTATTACTATGGCTCAACATGCATCAAGAGTGTTGGAAATAGAGAAAAAGTATAGTAACTTTAAATTAAGAGAAAAAGTTAATGAGCTGACAATCCAGCAACAACGTTACATCATAATCCTCTGTATGTGCGTCTTCTTTCTGAGTGTTATAATTTTCATGTACTTTCTTTATAAACAAAAGATAAAAAACAAACTGGACAAACAAACGATAGAATTAGCTGCAAAGAAAATCGAATTATTGAATTCAACTATTGAATTGGAAGAAAAGAGGCAGCAGCTGTCCCAGTTAGTTGACCTGAAAGATAAAAATGAGGGCGCAATTAATGAATTGCAAGAAGAAATTGACAATTTAACACAAAAATATCATCAGTTGCAAAGAGTGAAAATTAATAGTTCCCCCATTTATAAAAAACTGTTGGAATTAACCAACCATAAAGTTCCCCGGGAAGAGGGTTTATTGACAGAAAAGCTATGGAACTCCATAGTGGAAGAGAGTACGGATACATTTCCAAATCTCAAATCTCATGTATATAGCCTGTGTCTGGAACTTACGGAACAGGAGTGGAAGTACTGTTGTCTGGTTATGTTTAATTTCGATTCTAATATTGAAGCTGACTTGTTGGGTATTTCTCCAAACTCTGTCTCTAAAAAAAGAGTAAGATTACGCCAGCGTCTTGGATTAAACTCTTTACCTAAAACAACTCTTTACGAGCATTTACTTACTAATCTATAACTTAGGTACAGCATAAAATCGGTGTCGGATTTTACTTTTTTTCAATATACTTCCAATTATTCGGTATAAATACAATATTTGCTTGAGAAACAGATAGGCATTATTCCCTTTGTCCATCAAAAATCATATAAGTTACTGATATTCAATATGTGATTGTCCATGCCTAATTGCAGCAAAATGGATGTGTTTATTAAATTTACTATTAATTTTGCTGTGTCTAATCAAAAAAAACAGCAAGTTATGAAAAAAGTAAAATTACTATTTATTCTATCGTTATTATTTTGTTTGGTTCCAAGAGCCATAACAAAAAATACATCTTTGAACGCAGTGCAGGAGCGGAACATAAGTCTTTCAGAAAGCTGGGAAGTTGTAAGAGGCTTACCGTCTGTTGAAGCGTCGATAAATTATGAAGAGGAGTTATTGTATATAAAATTTAATACAACTTTTGATAATGTAAATATCGAGATTAAGGATGCACATAACACTGTCCTTGTCCATGATCTCGTCCATCCAATCGAGAATATGACTTATACTATCTCGATGAAAGGTTTGCCGCTAAATAAAGGATATAAGTTACATATACATAATCAATACGGAGAAGCAACCGGACTATTTTTCTTATAATTAAGCATATAGAGAGATAATGTATTTATAAAAGGTCCTGCAAATCCAACTGTTTTATTTGTTATTTCGGGTTGTTGGGGCATAGCAGGGGTGATTGATAGATTATTACGTACATTTGGTAAATACAGTCTCGGGAAGAAACAGATTCTATATAGCAGGAATTGATTATAAGATTTTAGAAAATTATTCGCAATGGCTTGACAATAAGGGAGGTGCCGAAGGTTAATTCACCGGGGCACTTCCCTTAAGTTATCAATGGCTACTATTTACAATCACTCTTTTACTTTCTCAATTTGGCGAATAATACGATATTATTGTCGTTTTCATTGAGAGACTTAATTAAGTCTTGTACCTTTTTCTTTCTGTCAGCTGCCAGTCCTTTCTTATTGACTTCTTTCTCAAGTATTTCTTTCAATGCCAGTGGTTCCATATTAGTGACATAATACCCATTACTGAATGAAGGGTAGATTGTCGAACTGGGAGTAGTAAGGAAGTCGTTGTAAAGACGCACATAATTGCCGTGCAAAGTTTTCTTGTTAACTATGTAATAAGCCGGTTTAGAACTGGAGAATGTGTTCTCGTCTACTTGTACTGGGAAAGATACATCGCCTATGAAATGATTGGGTATCTCATAATAACCGTGCCAAGGCAGATTATCGTTTGATGGATATTTTACAGTAAAACGCCCTTCCAGTTTGTTTTTTGCGGCATTATAGTGGTATAGAGTATCTATACTTGGTTTGGGTATAATTTTGAGTAGCATGACATCATAAGCAGAGGTATTATTTCCCATCAATACTTCGTTGCTGAAATCCTGTGGCATAGAAAGACTGCCCGGTGCTACAAAGTTTTTACGCTTACCCTTTAAATCTTGAGTCCATACTACTGCAGGCCAGTTGGGGAATGGCAAAACGGTGACTGTGACTTCTGATTTAGCAGTATTTACCCGGAATTTTCCTTTGGGAACTCGCAAACATAGGGGAATAGGGTCTAATGCATTGCCTTTTAAGTCAAATACCAATATCTTGTTGCTTTGCCAGGGTAAAATGTAGATGCGGTTATTTGCTTCGTCCAGTTGTTCGGCATATGTATTAAGGTATTCGTTTGGTCCCTGTCCATACGATCCGATAGTGGCAATAAACTTACCCGAACGATCGAATAGTTTGTAAGGGGTCTGTTTGTTATTGCTTACTAAAATATATTTCTCTCCGATGGTCGTTCGTACCCAGTCACCAATAAGCGCTTCATCCCGATTGTCGAGTTTTACAATTTGTAATTCTTCTGTCAACTGGCTCAATGGGAAATTTACGGTATCTTTCAGTGCTTTTAAGTCGCAACTGATCAACGGGCCATTGGGAGTATTCGTAAGTTTGGCAACTGTGGGTGATTTTGCGAGTGGATCGTTGTCCCCCGTTGTAAAAGCAAAAGTTGGCAATAAACAGCAGATTGCCAAACTGTGATAAATCATTCTGGTTTTCATAAGCATAAATAATTAGATGAATAATCAAACGCGTTTTGTAATAGCAAAATTAGCTATTAGTGGGAGGGAGGACAAAAAAACAGGCGGACAAAAATAGACGCTTGACTGTTGCTTAGTTTGTTGTTGCTCAGTGTATTAGTTGTGGACTTTCCTTTTCGTCTGGCGGACAACTATTATCAGAAGCTTTGGAGAATGGCGTCTAAACTGAGAGTTTCATCAGAAATATGCATCTTTTCTGTTTTAATTCGGTACTTGCGTTTAGTGATGGCTGCTTTACTGACACAATAGATATCCGATAGGTCTTGTATGTTCACATTGATCTTTACCAGACAGCAAAAACAAATATCTTTCTCACTGAGTTGCGGATAATTTTCTTGCAGCCGGTCAACGAAATTATTAAATGCATCATTTACCGCTTGTTTTACTTCGCTCCATTCTGCATCATTTACAGTGATTTTCCGGCTGTTTGGACCATCTTCCGGAGAGTTTTCTGTATGGAGGGAAGGAAGCTTCTGGAAGAAAGAGATGTGACGGAATAGGGCTTCACGCATTTCACTTTCTTTATTACGCATGAAAATCTCTTTTTCGCGTAGCGCACTTAGTTCAGCTTCTTTATGCAATAATTCATTCTCGTGTTGCAATCGGCGAGCCTCTTCTTCTGCCTGTTCTGCTTGCAGTTTTCGCTCCGATAGCAATCTTTTCTTCTTTTCCTGATGATAGAAAAATGATATCAGTAGGGCTATGAATAATAGAATAACTGTGATTCCCATCATCCATAATTCTTTTTCTTGCTGAGTGAGACGTAGTTGATACAGTTCATTCTGAAGCTTGGCTTCGTTGTATTTTCTGGTAGTCTCTTCTGTTTTAACGTTTAATGTAAGATTGTCATACAGTATATCTTCATTTTTTGCCAGATAATATGCCTGCTCAGGATATTGCGTCGCATTTATTAACCGGAACAGGCGGGAGGTTGCTTCTGCCGCGATATATGGTGAGGTTGAGATAGCTGCTTGTTTATAATAGTATTGGGCCGAATCCAGTTGGTGCAAGGATTGGAATATTTGTCCGCGGATCAATTGATAGTAAGGTACGTCATAACGATTACGGCGATACGAGCGGAGCTCCAGCATGGATTCCAGTGCTTTGTTGAAATCTTGCTGCTGTAGATGATAATTCACAATATCTTCGGCTATGGAATAGTTTAGATAACGGTATTCTTTTGAAGGGGCAAGCCATTCAAGCATCTTATAATATCCTTCTATTGCTTCGTCTGTCTTTCCCATTTTTTTTAATATTTCCAATCGGCTCCGATGGTCGTAAAATAAAGATAGAGTATCATTAGATGGATTATTCAGTGTCAGTACGCTATTTGCCAGATCAAGGGCTTGCGAATATTTTTTTAGATTAAAGTAGGCAAATTTTTGCATGTTGTAATAATACCTCTGTTGGCTATATGTCATATACTTTTTCTTGTTTTGAAGGGATGAAGCGACATGTAAAACAGAATCCGGCTGGTGCTTGTAAAAGTAACTGTTAGCTTGTTCCAGTTGAGCCTGTAGCCATTGGGCTGTATCTCCATATTGTAAAAAAAGTGGGATGCATACTTTAAGTAGAGAATCTTTGGGCTTTTGAGTTTTCCACAATGTGGCTTTGTATAATTGGAAGCAGTATTCAGCCCGCTGTTTATTGGTTAGATGGTTTGGTTCTTGTATTTGTTGAAGATAAAACAGCATACTGTCTGTAGAGATTTTTTCCATTTCTACAGACTTACTAAGCAAAGTTCGTGTAGAGTCTTTGCATCCGGTCATTCCATATGATAACAAGATAAGACAGAGTGTGATAAGGAGGTTTTCTTTCATTATAACTTTGCTCTTCATAACATTATCCAGCCCAATTCTCTCGATCTAAGTTCCGGTAGCTGATGGCTTCTGCCAAATGCTCTGGTTTTATTTGTTCGCTTCCTTCCAGATCGGCTATCGTACGAGATACTTTCAAGATACGATCATAAGCGCGGGCTGAAAGATTGAGGCGTTCCATGGCATTTTTCAACAGTGACAAACCTTTTGTTTCAGGCTGTGCAAAAGCCGATAGTTGCTTGCTTGTCATTTGAGCATTGCAATAAGTTCCCGGATAACAAGCAAATCTTTCTTCCTGTATCTGTCGGGCCTTGATCACTCTTTGCCTGATGGCTGCACTGGATTCTCCTTGTCGTTGTTCTGAGATCTTTTCAAATGGTACAGGAACTATTTCAATTTGAATATCAATCCGGTCCAGTAGAGGACCAGATATCTTATTCAGGTATTTTTGTACTTGTCCCGGATTACAGACACATGGTTTGGTCGGATGGTTGTAATAGCCACACGGGCACGGGTTCATAGATGCTACCAGCATGAAACTGGCAGGATAGTCAATCGTGCTTTTTACGCGTGAAATGGTGATACGACGGTCTTCAAGAGGCTGACGCAATACTTCGAGCACACTGCGGTTAAACTCCGGTAGCTCGTCCAGAAAGAGGACTCCATTATGTGCCAGGCTGATTTCTCCCGGTTGCGGAAAACTGCCTCCACCCACCATAGCTACTTGTGAGATGGTGTGGTGTGGGTCCCGAAAGGGACGTTGGGATATCAGAGAAGAGTTGCGTCCTAACTTGCCGGCTACTGAATGTATTTTGGTTGTTTCAAGGCTTTCACCTAAGGATAGAGGGGGCAAAATGGAAGGCAACCTTTTTGCCATCATCGATTTACCGCTGCCTGGCGCTCCTACCATAATGAGGTTGTGGCCTCCTGCAGCCGCCACCTCAAGTGCACGTTTCACATTTTCTTGTCCTTTCACATCTGCGAAATCGTATTCAAAGTCACTTTGGCAGGCATAAAATTCTTCACGGGTCTGGACTGTAGTCGGTGTCAGTTCGTGTTTATCATTGATGAATTCAATAACTTCCTGTATATTACTCACTCCGTATACCGACAAGTGATTGACTACTGCCGCTTCCCGTGCGTTTTGCAAAGGAACGATTAACCCGGTAAATCCTTCTTCCCGTGCTTTGATAGCTATGGGTAAAGCTCCTTTGATGGGTTGGATTGTTCCATCGAGACTGAGTTCTCCCATTATCATATAGCGAGATAGTTTCTGGGATGAAATTGTCTCGCTGGCAGCCAACATTCCGATAGCCAATGGCAGATCGTAAGATGAGCCCTCCTTGCGGATATCTGCCGGAGCCATGTTGATAACAATATTGCTGGTAGGCATCTTGTACCCGGTTACTTGCAGGGCGGACAGAATACGCTGGTGGCTTTCTTTAACTGCTGAGTCGGGAAGGCCTACCATGTAGAACATACATCCTCGTGAACTGTTGACTTCTATAGTGATGAGGGTTGCTTCAATGCCTTGTACAGCCGCTCCGAATACTTTTATAAGCACGTGTTTCTAATGATTTTGAGGTTAGTGACTCGATTTTAGCGGTTAGTTCTTCCGGATTTCTTTTCTTCGGTTTTCAGTAATTCTTTTAGTTTATTGGTAAGTGCTTCTCCTTTGATGTCTCTTGCCAGAATTCTGCCGGTTGGCGAGATCAGGATATTGGTTGGTAGCGTCAGTATTGCATATTGCTTCGCTGTTTCTGAGCTTAAACCGGTAAAATCGCATACTTGCTCCCAATTCAGGCTATCTTTACTGATGGCTGTTTCCCATGCTTTCTTATCTATATCAAGCGATATGCCTAATATGGCAAAGTTCTTGTTTCTCTTATATTCCTTATTTAGTCTTTTCAGCTCTGTATTGGTTTCCGATCGTTGGTCACACCACGAGGCCCAGAAATTAAGTAGAAGATATTTGTCTCTGAACTTTTCAGCTGAACGTGATAACTTCTCACCTTTTTTATTGGGTAAACTAAAATAAGGAGCAGATTTACCAACAGTCACTTTTTCCAGTTGATCAATATAGTCGCTGATGTTTTCAATATAAGGACGATCAAGGAGTGCTCCCGTCATGCTTTCGGTTATTTCTTTTATTTTGGTATAATCCGGCTGTGGTATCTGCACAAAATATTTGTCGAGGAGATAAATACTGGCCAGTGAGGAGTTGTGTTGGCGGATAAATGTTTCGGCTTTTTCCTGCATCATTTTATTGGATGCCTGACCCAAACTTTTCTGTTCTTTCATAAAAAGACTCAAGCTTGTGTTCGGTTCATTGCCATCTATGTCCAAATGGCTGAGATCATTGGCATTTCCCTTTATCTTAATTTGGTTTCCTTTGTCCAGGAAGAGCGGATACTCTACATTCCCGTTTATCAGGAGTACAGTTGCTGTGAGCGTATCGATTACTGTCGAATCTACGTTGAGATTGTAGCTAAACTTACCTTCTTGTGCATAAATAGTATCTATGCGATCATATAGAGCGTCTGTTCCATATAAGTAGAGTGTGTCGTTAGTCAGTCCCTTAAGTTCACCTTCCAGACTGATTTGGGTGCTGTTGCTTTTACAGGCAAACAGGCAAAACACGGTAATAAATAGAATCCCTATCTTTCTCATTCTTATTTCTTTTCTGCGAAAGTAAGGGTTTTGTAGATAAAAAAAAAGAATTGCCCGCCATTTATGTGGCGGACAACTCCTTTTTTATATTTTTCTCAATTAAGTCTCGCTTATTTTACGATGTTCATGAAATCAGAATTCGTATAATATTTAGCGAACTCAAGGTCTGTAGCAGCTTTCTTAGCCAAAGCCGGGTTCTTAGCTACAGCGCTCTTCAAGCTGCTTGTCAGCATAGAAGTGTTGTTAGTTCTTGCACCCAGAACAGCCATCAGATAGTCTGTGTAAGCATCCGGAGTTGAGATACCAGCCAAAGTGTTTTTAGCTTTGTTGTAGTCCTTAGCCAGGATCTGTGCCAAAGCAGCACTGTTTGTTTTAGTGTCTCCAAATGCGTTTACTGCTCTTTCGTATTGTCCCTGAGCTACGTACAGGTTACCCAATGTTTCGTTCAGTTCTTTAGCACCGGCAGCTTTACCTAAGTATGACTCAGCAGCAGCTTTGTCACCCTTAGCCAGAGCGATCAAACCTAAGTTCATGTTTACTTCAGGAGCAGCTTTAATGCTTTCTGCCTTTTTCACGTATGATTGAGCCTTGTCCAAATCACCTGCTTGATAAGCCAGTTTACCCAAGTTGTTGAATGCACGGTAGTCATTCGGGAACTGCTGAGAAGCTTTTGTATAGATGTCAGCCTTCTTTGCTGGGTCGTTAGTCAGTGTAGCAGCATACAGGATTTCTTCCAGATTCAACTGTTTCGGATCTGTTGCAGCCAGATTAGCGATTTCTTCATCAGACTTACCGATGATTTCATAGTTCAAAGTCAAACGAGAACGACGCAACTGCGGCAGGATTTCGTCAGCCAAAGTTTTGTATACAGAAGAGATGTTTTTGATTTCTGTCTCTCTTTGTTCCGGATCCTGATACATAGACAGAACACGAAGAATCAGTTCTTTATCCTGAATGTTTGATTTAGAAACCAGTTCCTGGAAACCTTCCCAGTCCTGAGCAGTATATTTAGCATCAACCGGAACTTCGATTTTAGCTTTCTTCAGGTCTTTATTGATCAGTTTAGTTGTGTTACCTTCACGGTTCTCAGCCAAACCTGTGTTCAGTTTCACACCACCATCAGGAGAAGCATAAGCCGAAATTTCGATATTGCTGATCTTTTTGTTTTCTGCATCGTTTACGTTAGCAACTTCCTTGTTGAATTCCTTAGCGGTTTTCAATTCGCTTGAACGGATGTTAGCCTGTTGGATAAGGAACATGATGTTAGCGTTGTGTGCTTCTTTGATGATACGTTGGAAAGCGTCATCACCCAAAGCCGGATTAGCGCTGCTCAAAGTATTGTTAATCAATTCAGAAGTAGAGATCACACCGTCTGCGATCTTCACTGCAGGGATAGCGATTGTTTTTTTTCCAACTTTTGCGTTGAATTCAAGGTACAGTTCAGACTTGGCCATTTCAGGAACATAGTCGAATGTAGTTTTCATCGTGTAATTACCACCCATCTTGTAAGAGATAGTCTGGTCGTTACCTTCTACCTTTTCACCCTGGAATACAGCAGGCTGTCCTTTCACTTGTCCACCTTCCCATTTCAGGACCGGAGTTACTTCAACAACTGCGTTCTTTTTGAAATACTTTTCAGGGAACTTTCCGTTGATAGTCACAGGAACTTTACCACCTACAGCTTCCAGTACCTGAGGAGTCGTAGTGAAGTAATCAGATGACAGTGCACCCATTTTGTTGCTACATGATGACAATGCAACAACCAATGCCATAAGTAAAGGCAAATACAACTTCTTGATCATTTTAGGTATAAATTAAATGTTTGTAATTGAAATTTTGTCTATTCAATACGCATCTGTGGATTGCCCATAAATGCCACGCAAAGATATTAATTCTTATACATTTAGGCAAATACACCCTTAATTTTATTATAATTTAATGAAAACTGTCGCATTCCTGAGCTGTTCAGCATTATTTCTCTCTCTAAATAACGCCAAACCAGACTTTATTGTTTATTGAAATGCCTTTTTTCTTGCCGATATTTGATGTTGCGCGGATGGTGTTCTATGATTTCACTTCGCAGCATATTACGGTCGATATGTGTGTAAATCTCGGTGGTCGAAATTGATTCATGTCCGAGCATACATTGAATAGCTCTCAGGTTGGCGCCTCCTTCAAGAAGGTGTGTTGCGAAAGAATGCCGGAATGTGTGTGGACTGATGTTTTTGGTGATACCTGCCATATCGGCCAGTTCTTTGATAAGATGAAAGATCATGATACGTGATAGGTGTGTTCCCCGTCTGCTTAAAAACAGATAATCCTCATAATCTTTTTTTATGTTAATCCGGTTTCGATCCATGAAATAGTATTTTATTTCCTGAATGGCTCTGGGGGAGATGGGCACCAATCGTTGTTTACTACCTTTTCCTTCTACTTTAATGAATCCTTCATTAAAATAAAGATCTGATAGTTTTAAGTTGGTTAATTCCGAAACCCGTAAACCACAGCTATAGAGTGTTTCCAATATTGCCCGATTTCGCTGTCCCTCATTTTTGCTCAGATCTACAGTTGAGATAATACGGTCTATTTCCTCTACAGTCAATACTTCCGGTAGTTTAAAACCAATCTTGGGACCTTCCAGTAATTCACTCGGATCAGCTTCTATATAATCGGCCATTATCAGAAAATGGAAGAAAGACTTGATGCCGGAAATGATGCGTGCCTGTGACCGGGCATGGATACCGATATCATGCAGTCCGGCTGCAAAACGCTGAAGGTCTTTCAGGCTGATTTCCAGTATATCCACACCTTCGTCCGATAAAAAGTTCAATAGCTTGTCCAAATCCGTCAAATAAGCATCCAATGTGTTTTTGGATAATGACTTTTCCAGTTTCAGATACTGTTGGTACTTTTTGATAATCAACCCTTGCACATCCTTCTTTTTTGTTTTTTCGTCTAATTTCATTTCTTTTTTCTACCTTTGCATCTTGAAATATTGTTCTCGAAGACAAAGGTATTAAAAATAGCAGGATTGTGTTATGAGGATACAAATTATTAATGGTCCCAATATTAATCTTTTGGGCAAGCGTGAACCTTCTATATATGGAAGCGTTACATTTGAAGAGTATTTAGGTGAGCTTCGTAAAAAATATCCCGATGTGGAGTTGGGTTATTTCCAGTCGAACGTTGAAGGAGAAATGATAGATAAAATTCAGCAGACCGGTTTCGATGTGGATGGAATCATTTTGAATGCAGGAGCTTATACGCACACTTCCATTGCTTTGCAGGATGCCATCCGTTCCGTTCCCTCTCCTGTGATTGAGGTTCATATTTCCAATGTTCATGCCCGCGAGTCGTTCCGTCATGTTTCTATGATTGCTTGTGCCTGTAAAGGTGTGATTTGTGGATTTGGATTGAACTCATATCGTCTGGCACTTGAGGCTTTATTAGATAAATAGGTATAAATATAAATAGGTAGATAGATTATGTTGCTGAAACAGACTAAAATCGTAGCTTCCATCTCAGACAGACGTTGCGATGTAGATTTTATAAAAGAGTTGTTTGATGCAGGGATGAATGTGGTTCGTATGAACACAGCTCACGCCAGTCGTGAAGGGTTTGAAGCGTTGATTGCCAATGTTCGTACCGTGTCCAATCGCATCGCTATCCTTATGGATACTAAAGGCCCGGAGGTACGTACCACTGCCAATGCGGAACCAATACTTTATCAGATTGGCGAGAAGGTTAAAATTGTGGGGGATCCCGAACGTGAGACTACCCGTGAATGTATTGCCGTTTCTTATCCGAACTTCGTACACGATTTGAATATAGGTGGGACTATTTTGATTGACGATGGTGATCTTGAGTTGCGGGTTATTGATAAAACGTCCGAATATTTGCTTTGTGAGGTACAGAATGAAGCAACCTTGGGGAGCCGTAAGAGTGTAAATGTTCCCGGGGTCCGCATCAACCTGCCTTCTCTGACTGAAAAAGATCGTAATAACATTCTTTATGCGATAGAAAAAGATATCGATTTCATAGCACATTCTTTTGTACGTAACCGTCAGGATGTGCTTGATATTCGTGAAATTCTGGATGCACACAACAGCGATATCCGTATTATTGCTAAGATAGAGAATCAAGAAGGTGTAGATAATATAGATGAGATTCTGGAAGTCGCTGATGGAGTGATGGTAGCTCGCGGTGACTTGGGTATTGAAGTTCCACAGGAACGCATTCCGGGAATTCAGCGTACATTGATACGTAAATGTATTCTTGCCAAGAAGCCGGTAATCGTAGCTACACAGATGTTACATACGATGATAAATAATCCGCGTCCGACTCGTGCTGAAGTAACCGATATTGCGAATGCTATCTATTATCGTACGGATGCTCTGATGTTGAGTGGTGAAACCGCGTATGGTAAATATCCGGTGGAGGCTGTGAAAACCATGACTAAGATTGCTGCGCAGGCTGAAAAAGACAAATTGGAAGAAAATGATATCCGTATTCCTCTGGATGAGAATAGTAATGACGTGACAGCTTTCCTTGCCAAACAGGCTGTGAAAGCAACTACTAAACTAAAAATACGCGCTATCATTACTGATAGCTATCAAGGGCGCACTGCACGTAATCTGGCTGCTTTCCGTGGTAAATATCCGGTGCTTGCCATTTGTTATAAGGAGAAAACGATGCGTCACCTGGCACTCTCTTATGGAGTGGAGGCGATCTACATGCCTGAGTTGGCCAACGGACAGGAGTATTATTTTGCCGCTCTGCGTCGTTTATTGAAAGAAGGACGTTTACATCCTACTGATATGGTGGGTTATCTGAGTAGCGGTAAAGCCGGGACACAAACCTCTTTCCTTGAGATCAATGTCGTGGAAGATGCTTTGAAGCATGCCGGTGACAGTGTATTGCCTAATAGCAACCGTTATCTGTAGGATGAGATGAAAGAGACCGATCTTTTAGACGAATATATCCTAAAGCATATCGATGAAGAAGGTGAATACCTGAAAGCTCTTTATCGGGATACGCATGTCAAGCTTCTGCGTCCCCGTATGGCTTCCGGTCATCTGCAGGGGCGTATGTTGAAGATGTTTGTTCGTATGATACGGCCTCGTCAGATATTAGAAATAGGAACTTATAGTGGCTATTCCGCCCTTTGCTTGGCCGAAGGACTTGAGGAGGGTGGAATGCTCCACACATTTGAGATAAATGACGAACAGGAAGACTTTACCCGTCCCTGGCTCGAAAATTCAGCTTATGCTGATAAAATTAAATTCTACATTGGAGATGCTCTCCAATTGATACCTGCATTGGGAGTTACGTTTGACCTTGCTTTTGTGGATGGCGATAAACGTAAGTATATTGAATATTATGAGATGACTCTTGCGCATCTTTCTCCCGGAGGATATATCATAGCCGATAACACTTTATGGGATGGTCATGTGCTGGAAGAGCCACATAACAACGACTATCAGACCATCGGTATTAAGGCTTTCAACGAATTGGTGGCACATGATGAACGAGTGGAGAAAGTAATCCTCCCTTTGCGTGATGGACTGACCATTATTCGTAAAAAGTGAGATGTGTATTAGTTGATTACTCTTTAGCATTGGAAGAATAATTCAATAATGAAGATTAAAAATAGTACATATTTTATCTTTCAAACGATATATTTCTCTAATTTTGTGTTCTATTGTAACAAGTGCTAATTGCTTGTTTGATAAAATAATTACGTAGAAAGTTTATGGAAACAACGAGACAGAATAAGATAGCCCGTTTGTTACAGAAAGAACTCAGTGAGATTTTTCTGTTGCAGACCAAGGCCATGCCCGGTGTGTTGGTATCTGTCAGTGCTGTACGTATCAGCCCTGATATGAGCATTGCCCGCGTATATTTAAGTGTCTTCCCTTCTGATAAAAGCGAAGAAATGGTAAAGAATATCAATAATAATATGAAGTCCATCCGTTTCGAACTCGGTACCCGTGTTCGTCATCAGTTGCGCATTATCCCCGAATTGAAATTTTTTGTGGACGATTCGCTGGACTACATTGAAAAGATAGATGCCTTGTTGAAGTGAATCTTCCCTTCTACATAGCCCGGCGATATCTTTTCTCAAAGAAGAAACACAATGCCATTAATATCATTTCGGCTATTTCCGTGTGTGGAGTAGCATTGGCTACGATGGCAATGGTGTGTACACTTTCCGTATTCAATGGTTTTCAGGATACAGTAGCCGATCTGTTTACTGTGTTTGATCCGGAACTGAAAGTGACGATTGCCGAAGGGAAAGTTTTCGATGCACAGGATCCGCGTATTCAGGCTATCCGGCAGATGCCGGAAGTAGATGTGTTGACTGAAACACTTGAAGAGAATGCGATGGTGCAATACAAGGATCGTCAAACAATGGCTGTTATAAAGGGGGTACAAGATAATTTTGAGCAGTTGACTGCGATAGATAGTATCCTTTATGGAGCAGGCGAGTTTTTGTTGAACGATTCTGTTGTGGATTATGGAGTGATGGGGATTGAGCTTGTCTCTACATTGGGGACCGGAATCAGGTTTGTCGATCCTTTGCAGGTATATATTCCTAAAAGGAATGGAAAGGTTAATCTTGCAAATCCGGCTGCTTCCTTTAATATGGATTATTTGTATTCGCCCGGTGTAGTGTTTGTAGTCAATCAGCAGAAGTATGACGGACAGTATATTCTCACTTCGTTGGATTTTGCCCGGCGTTTGCTTGATTATACTACCGAAGTGTCTGCAATAGAACTGAAACTAAAGCCGGGATCTAATATTTCTGTAGTGAAAGAAAAGATCGGGAAGGCGTTAGGAGATGGTTTTGTTATTCGTAACCGTTACGAGCAGCAGGAGGATGTGTTTCGCATCATGGAGATAGAGAAATTGGTTTCGTATTTGTTTCTTACCTTTATTCTCGTGATCGCCTGTTTCAATGTGATAGGTTCGCTGTCGATGCTTATTCTGGATAAAAAGGAAGATGTGAATACACTTCGTAAATTGGGAGCTGACGATCGGCTTGTTTCGCGTATTTTCCTTTTCGAAGGGTGTATGATTTCCTTTTATGGGGCTATAATCGGGATTATACTCGGCTTGGTTCTATGTTGGGTTCAGATGGCCTACGGGATAGTTTCATTGGGTGGAGGTAATGCTGCAGGTAATTTTGTAGTTGATTCCTATCCGGTCAGTGTTCATTTGGGGGATGTCATCGTGATATTTATTACCGTATTTACTGTCGGATTTTTATCTGTCTGGTATCCGGTAAGGTATTTGAGTAAGCGTTTACTGAAAATGTAGAGAACATTTTGATCGATTAAATTGTTCTATTAGTCGATTTCCATTTCTTATTTTTATAGAAATGTTTATTTTTGATTTATTAATGAAAATCATCATGTTTATATATAGTGTTAATAGTATCTCTGTGAAGAGAGAATTGTTATGTAAGTGTAATACCTCTCTATGAAAGAAAGTTTCGTTTTTCATAAAAACTGATGATCGGCGCTGTTCTGTCCCAACGGGGAAGAGCAGCGCTACTTCATTTATAATGAAAGGAATAATGTGTAAAGCTTGATGTTTTTTCTTAGAAACTTCAAAGCATCGGATATGTGGTGTTCCACTGTTCTTTCCGATATTTGCAGTTTCTCTGCAATTTCACGATAAGAAAGTTCTTCGTCCCTGCTCAGACGGAATACTTCCTGTTGCCGGGGTGGTAACATTGAAATAAGTGATTCGATATGTGTCCGTAGATTGGCTGCATCCAGTTCTTCTTCTATATCATATGACTCTTCTACTGCTTCTATCACTGACAGTTGGTAGAAAGCCTCGTTCAGATTCTTGCGGGAGCGGTTAAAAACAAGGTTACGCATGGTGATGAACAGATATCCTGCAAAGTTTTGCTCTTCATCCAAAGACTCTCTGCTCTCCCAGATTTTAATAAAAACCTCTTGAACGATTTCCTCCACATCAACCAAAGAAGTGACATAAAGTCGCGTAAAGTTGTAAACCTTAGCCCAATAAGAGTGGTACAGGAATGCAAAGGCAGCTTTATCATTGCGGGTCTTCAGTTTAATAATTGCTTCTTTTTCGTTCATTAAGAGTTACGTTTGGATTACAAATATAGCATACTCAATTTATAAAACAGAAAAAAAGCGGAAAACATATAGGGGGGAATTTTATAAATTGTGTATTTATGGATAGATTTATAAATATAGCTTGGGCTTTTGGAAAGAAATATAAAGAATATGAAGATTTCTAATAAATACGATCAGCTTGTCCGCAAATTGATTGCCGGTAAGTCTTCTCCGGGAGAAGTAGAAGAGCTGGCGCACTGGGATGTTGTGGAGACAAAGATGAAAAAACAATTTGATGCTGCAAGGAATATAGTGGATGATGCTGCTGTTGAAAGTAGGATTTGGAATAAGATTGATTCCAAATGTCAGACTCCTTTTGAACGTAAGCAACGGCTCCAGCTCAGGTACTTGAAGATTGCTCTCGCTGCATGTATTACAGTGTTATTGGTTGTTGGGGGAAGTATCTTCTTTTTTAATGAGGAGCCTGTCACTTCGCAACATATCATTGAGTATACTGAGATTGTTTCTTCAAATAGCCGGTTGTACGTGCTCCCCGACAGTTCAAGGGTTTGGATGCAAGCCGGAAGTCGAATCCGTTTTTCACAGGACTTTATGGATAAACGGGAAGTCTGGTTGGAGGGAGAGTCTACTTTTGAGGTAACCAAACGTAAGGGACGTAATTTTAAGGTATATATTGATCAGGCATTTGTAGAAGTCAAAGGGACGGTTTTTCGTGTTCAGTCCACCCGGCAGTATGGTGCGGAAGTGACTCTTTTCAGTGGAAAGGTTGATTTCAACGCTAAGGCTTCGCAGAGGAAGATTGAAATGAAACCTTTGCAACAGGTTATTTTTCATCCCGAAAAGGATGAAGTGATATTAAAGAATATAGGTAATATCAGTTGGGATGAGGGACGTTACAAATTTGTCGACATGCGTATGGATGATTTGATAGAAGCCATTCATGATATTTACCATATTCCGGTAGAGCTCGACGAGAAAGTATCCCGAAATGACTTGTTCACAGGCTATATGCGTTATGATGACCCCGCATCTAAAGTTATCGAAAAGATTTGTATCAATATGAATTTGAAATTTAGAAAAGAAACACAGAGAATCATTATTTATAAATAATCGCTTTTTTATCAATCACTAATTAATCGTATAATCAAAAAAATGAAAGACATGAGACAATGTTTTAGCGTCTGTAACAGGCGTTTTCTGGCAGGCGTAATTATGTTTATGCTCCTGTATCCTATGTCCGTTTTTGCCGTGCAGGGACAGATAGCCGTGCAGGGAAAGGCAATGAGCATTAAACAGGCCATCCAGGTTATTGAAAAGAACAGTAAATATACGTTCTTTTACAAGGCAGCCGATTTGGGTAATGCAAAGATCCGTGACATCAATTGTGAAGGCTCCATAGAGGAGGTACTGAATGTGCTGTTTAAAGACAGTGGTATCAGCTATGTCATCAAGGGCAATGAAGTTATTCTGAAGAGTGCTCCGGAGGTAGTTTCCACACCACAGCAGAGTAATAAGATCGTTGTAAAAGGTAATATCAGGGATAACCTGGGAGAATCGATTATTGGTGCTACCATTATGGAAAAAAACAATGCCCAGAATGGTACGATCAGTAATGTAGAGGGAAATTTCTCTTTGTCGGTAAATCCGGGTGCTGTTATCGTTATCTCTTATATCGGTTATGTAACACAAGAAGTGAAAGCCGTGGCCGGTGTTCCTTTGAAGATAGTGCTGAAAGATGACTCTCGTACCTTAGACGAAGTAGTGGTAGTCGGTTTCGGTTCACAAAAGAAAGCAAACCTGACAGGTGCTGTTTCATCTATCAAAATGGATGAGATTATCGGGGACCGTCCTATTATGACAGCTTCCGATGCATTGCAAGGTACGGTTCCGGGACTGCTGGTATCTAATAGCGGGAATGCACCGGGTAGCGGAAAGTCATTCCAACTGCGTGGTGCCTATTCAGTAGGTATCAAGAATAGCGACGGAAGCTATGGTGCCAATGTCGCGCCTCTTATCTTGATTGATAATGTAGAGGGTAGCCTCGACATGTTGAATCCGGAAGATATCGAAACGGTGACGGTACTGAAAGATGCTGCTTCGGCAGCTATTTATGGTGCGCGTGCGGCCGGTGGTGTGGTTCTGGTGACTACTAAGCGCCCGAAAGAAGCTACGGCTTTCCGCCTGAACTATAACAATAATTTCGGTTTTGCTACTGCAATGAATCTGCCGAAGCAAGCATCGTTAATGGATTACCTGCAGGCTTATCAGGATGGAGGATATTCTGATGCTTATTGGTCTTATGGTTCACCCAGTGTTTCAAAATGGAAGGAATACCTGACACAGTACAGGCAGGATCCTTCATCTATCAAAACTGTAGGTGATGGTATTTTTGCCGATACGGACGGAGCCTTATATTATCTGAACGAACATGATCCATATAAGAATTTTATGGAGACCAGTTTCCAGATGAATCATAATCTTTCTGTATCCGGCGGTACAGATAAGTTGCGTTACCGTATGTCAGCCGGATATGTATCTACGGACGGTGTTTTGATTACCGATAAAGATACGTATGAACGTCTGAATATCAATTCTTATATTTCTGCTGATATTACCAAATGGTTTACTCAGGAACTGACAATGAGCTATGCGCGTACCAATCAGTCACAACCGAGTTCCGGTCTGGGAAGCATGTTCGGTAGTAATCAGGTTTCTTATCAACCGGAAGGTAATATGCCTGCGGACGTTTGTTCTACAATCTCTCAGGATTTGCCTTTCAATACACCGCGCAATCAGGTGTTGTTGGCGAATAAATGGAAAAAGTCGTATGACAATCCGCGTGTTTTCGTGAAATCTATTTTGAAGCCATTCAAAGGCTTTGAAGGGGTATTTGAATACACGTTTGACAAAAACATGTATGACTATAATTTCTATACCGGAAAAACTCAGTATACAGACATACAGGGAGGTAACAACATCTGGAATGCTGCAAAAGACTATTTGCAGAAAGAAAAACAGTTCACCGATTACAATGCCTTCAATATTTATGGTACATATAAGTTTGATATTAAGAAAGACCACCATTTTAGCGTAATGGCCGGTTTCAACCAGGAGTCTAAATATACGGAAGGAGTAAATGTGCTGTCTTACAATCAAGCTGTTATCGAAGTGCCGGCCTTAGGCTCAGGTACTGGTGACCTGAAAGCGACAGACAGCTATAATGAATATTCTGTTCGTGGCGGATTCTTCCGGGTTAATTATAACTACATGGATAAATATTTGCTGGAGGTGAACGGGCGTTATGACGGATCATCCAAATTCCCGAAAGATTCCCGTTTCGGTTTCTTCCCGTCTGTATCTTTGGGATGGAACGTGGCTCAGGAAAAGTTTATGGAGGTTACACGCAATTATATTGATGGTCTGAAGATTCGTGCATCTTATGGTGTGATCGGCAACCAGAATGTAGTGAACTATGCATATTTCCCGACTATGAGTGTCAGTAACAAGTACAACGGCTGGTTGTCAGGCGGTGATTATGTAACTGCCATTAACTCTTTGCCGAATCTGGTAAGTACAAGTTTTACCTGGGAGAAAGTAGCGACTACTGATATCGGTTTGGATCTGAATATGTTTGGCAATCGTCTGAATGCCGTGTTCGATTGGTATCAGCGTGACACAAAAGGAATGTTGGCACCGGGTATGCAGCTTCCTGCTGTTGTGGGTGCAAGTTCTCCTTTCCAGAATACAGCTGATATGCGTACCCGTGGTTGGGAACTGGCTGTGAACTGGAGAGACCGCATCGGTAAATTCAACTACCGTGTCGGATTCAATCTTTCTGACAGCTACTCTGAAATCACTAAGTACGATGACAATGCTGCTTCTAAATTGCTGAGTAATTTCTATCCGGGACAAAGACTGGGTGAGATCTGGGGATATGAAGTAGACGGATTCTATACAGTAGATGATTTTGTAGATACCAACAGCTGGAAACTTAAAGACGGGGTAGCCTCTATTAAAGGTGTCAGCCCGCGTCCCGGTGACTTGAAATTCAAGAATCTCCGTGATGACGATAAGAGTACGAACCAGATCGACAGCGGAGACGGTACATTGGATAACCCCGGTGACCAGAAAGTAATAGGTAATAGCCTGCCTAAATACCTGTATGGTATTACTCTCGGTGCCAATTATAAAGGTTTCGACCTGAATATTATGATGCAGGGTACCGGTCAACGTGATGCATGGATTGCCAACAACCTGGTATTCCCGATGTACATTTACTCAGTGAATGATATCAAGTACCAACCGTTATTTGACGGTCTGACCGACTACTGGAAACCGGTAGATGCCGCCAATGGAGATTATACTGCTGTAAATCCGAATGCAAAATATCCACGTATGTACGGACAGAATCCGACAGTCGGCTCCAACTATGGACGTAAGACAGACAGATACTTATCTAACGCCGCTTACTTCCGCATCAAGAACGTTACTTTGTCGTATACTGTTCCTAAAACATGGATATCCCGAATCGGCTTGAATCAGTTGAAGGGTTTTGTCAGTGTAGAGAATCTGGCAACTTTCTCTTCATTGCCTTCAGGTATCGATCCTGAAACCTTGAGCTGGAACTATCCGGCATTCCGTACTGTTTCGTTCGGTATCAACTTTACATTATAAACGCATAACCAAGAATTAAAAATGAAAAAGATATATCTATCATTGGCTATTTTAGCCGGAATCGGACTGGCCGGATGTAATGACAGCTTTTTGGAGCATGCGCCTGTCACCAGTCTGACAGAGAATAATGCTTTTAAATCTTACGATAACTTTAAGTCGTTTGCATGGCCCTGCTATGAGATATTCAAAGACAATAATATAGCCAATACAATCAACGGAACCGGGCAAGGATCTTGTTACGCAGGTGATATGAATGCCGGATACTTGGAGAGTCGTGCCAATGAGTCAGGTAATGACTATGCTTTCGGAAGGGTGCAGAGTGTGGCTTCGGGCAATGGCTGGGGATTTTCCGGCACATTCCGTCGTGCTAACATCTTGCTTGCCAATATCGATAAGTCAGAAATGACTGATGCTGAAAAAGACCATTGGCGTGCGGTGGGATATTTCTTCCACTCATATTGGTACATGGAGCTTATCAACCGTTTCGGGGCAGTGCCTTGGGTCAATACGGTTCTTAACGAAAGTTCTCCCGAAGCTTACGGCCCCCGTGTTGACCGTGAGATTGTAGCAGACTCCGTATTGAATCGTTTGAAATGGGCTGAAGCGAATATCGGGGATTTTGAGAAACAAGACGGTGCGAATACCATCAATCGTGATTGTATTCGTGCAGCTATCTCACGATTTACGTTGCGTGAAGCCACTTGGCGCAAATATCACGGAATGGAGGGTGCCCAGAAGTTCTTTGACGAATGTATCCGGGTGTCTCGCCTGTTGATGAATGATTATCCTACTCTTTACTACGGAACAGACGGTCAGCCTGCAGCCGGATATGGGGAGATGTGGACTACAGAAGATTTGGGCAAAGTGCCGGGAGTCATTCTGTACATGGAGTTTGTTCAGGACATCAAGATGGCCAACTTCAGTGCATTGGAACACATGGATAGCCATAATGTGGAGATGAACCAGCACACAGTTGATCTCTATCTGTGTAAGGACGGTAAGCCGATTGCTACTTCTGAGAACTATCATGGAGACAAAACGCCATACGCTACTTTCCGCGACCGTGACCCGCGTTTATATCATGTGGTGATGCCTCCGTATAAAGTAAAAGCAAAGGCCAAGACGAAAGATGATCCCAGAACATGGGATTATACCGATGATCCTGCCGACCGTGAATACATTGACATAATGGGACCTAACGAATCGTGTGATAACCCCGGTATCGGTATGAAACGTCTGCCCGGACAGAATTGGGCAGCCTCACTGGTTCCTTCTTCACCCAACTTTATGGGAGGTATCGGAGCTACAGGTTTCGTGAGAAGCCGTTCGGGATATTACTTCTGGAAGAACTGGAGCAACTGGGAAACGAACCGAAATGGAGGTATCACTCTGAACACATCGGATAAACCTATCTTCAAAATAGAAGAGGTATTGCTGAATTATGCTGAGGCTATGTGCGAGACAGGGCAGTTCACTCAGGCAGTGGCCGACGAGTCTATCAATAAACTACGTAAACGTGCCGGTGTGGCAGATATGAAGGTTGCCGAGATCAACGATAGCTTTGACCCGAATCGTGGCCGCTATTACCCGAAAGGTAATGAACAAGGTGTTCTGGTAGATCCTGTTTTGTGGGAAGTCCGTCGTGAACGTATTATCGAGTTAATGGGTGAAGGCTTCGGATTCTATGATATCCGTCGTTGGAGAATGGCTCCCTGGTTCCTTAATCGTCAGCTCAAAGGAATGTGGATGACGAAAGATAAGTTCAGACATGGTGCCCAGTTCTTGCTGGATGAAACGACCGGCGGACCGGATCCTGCCGACGGAGCCATGACAGAAGGATATATCTATCTGCAACCCGACCCTATCAAAGCAGGCGAAGGCTGGCAGGAGAGATATTATCTTTATGAAGTTCCCAGCCAGGAGATTATTCTGAATCCTGCACTTGCACCTAACAATCCGGGATGGGAATAACTGAAGCGGAATATAAATGAACCAAACTCACCACAGATTACACAGATTATTTAACTTAGCTCTCAGTGAAATAAATTATTAATCTGTGAAAATCCGTGTAATCTGTGGTGAAATCGAAATAAACCCAACGAATGAACCAGAAAATCATTTATAGCAGTGCATTGCTTGTCGGGCTGGGTAGCTCGCAAGCATTTGCCCATCAAGAGAAGGCACATGACCCTCAAAAACCGAATATCATCTTTATCATGTGCGATGATATGGGGTATGGAGATTTGGGTTGTTACGGACAGCCATACATCAGTACGCCCAACATCGACAACATGGCCCGTGAAGGTATGCGCTTTACGCAAGCCTATGCCGGAAGTCCGGTGAGCGCACCTTCGCGTGCGTCGTTGATGACCGGACAGCATACCGGGCATTGTGAAGTACGTGGCAATAAAGAGTATTGGACTCAAGCATCTACGGTGATGTATGGCGATAATAAAGAATTCTCGGTTGTCGGACAACACCCTTATGATCCGGAACATATCATTTTGCCTGAGATCATGAAAGGTAACGGATATACTACCGGTATGTTTGGCAAATGGGCAGGGGGGTACGAAGGTTCTGTGTCCACTCCGGATAAAAGGGGAATCGATGAATATTACGGATATATCTGTCAGTTTCAGGCTCACCTCTATTATCCCAATTTCCTGAACCGTTATAGCCAGTCGTTGGGCGATACGGGTGTCGTACGTGTTGTGATGGAAGAGAATATCAAATATCCGATGTACGGTCCCGATTATCATAAACGTACTCAATACTCAGCCGATTTGATTCATCAGAAAGCGATGGAATGGATCGATAAACAGAATGAAGATCAACCTTTTTTCGGTGTTTTCACCTATACTTTGCCTCACGCAGAACTGGTGCAGCCGGAAGACTCTATTCTGAACCATTACAAGACACAGTTTACTGATGATAAAGCTTTTGGTGGTCAGAAGGGGTCCCGATATAACGCTATCACCCATGTACATGCGCAGTTTGCAGGTATGATCACCCGTTTGGACCATTATGTGGGTGAGGTCCTGAAGAAGTTAGAAGAGAAAGGATTGGATAAAAATACGATTGTCATCTTTACCAGTGATAATGGTCCCCACGAGGAAGGCGGGGCCGATCCCACTTTCTTCGGGCGTGACGGGAAGTTGCGTGGCTTGAAACGCCAGTGTTACGAGGGCGGTATCCGTGTTCCGTTTATTGTTCGTTGGCCCGGTCAGGTTGCTGCCGGAACAGTGAATGATCACCAATGTGCTTTCTACGACGTCATGCCTACCTTGTGTGATTTGACGGGTGTGAAGAATTTCCCGAAAAAATATGTGAATAAGAAGAAAGAATCCGATTATTTTGATGGTATCTCTTTTGCCCGGACTCTGTTGGGTAAGAAGAACCAGAAGAAACATGATTTTCTTTATTGGGAATTTAATGAAACGAACCAGATAGGCGTACGCATGGGAGATTGGAAAATGGTTGTTAAGAAAGGTATTCCTTTCCTTTATAATTTGGCAACAGATATCCATGAAGACCATAATGTAGCTGCCGAGAATCCGGATATTGTGAAGAAAATGGTTGGAATTATCCACCGGCAACATACGGAAAATCCGAATTTCAAGGTAACGTTACCTGCCGTGATGTAAGAAGGTGCTTAGTAAGAAGTTATATCAAGCGCCATCCTTTATCCTCTATTCAGAGGAAGGATGGCGCTTTTAATTTGATGGTTTAAAATGTGGTTTGGTATCAAAATGTTTGATATTCTACTTATTTGCTGACATCCACTTTGGCGAAATGTAGCGAAATAGAGGAGGAATCATCGGATATTTCTTTTTAGATCACTTGTTACCGGGAAATAATGTGAGAGGTGCCGGCACGAAGTTAACTTCCTGCCGGCAAATAACTAACTTCCTGTCGGCAGAGAATTAATTTCCTGAGAGTAGGAAGTTAACTTCTTATTAATAATAAGTTTGTTTTCTGATGAAAAACGCACTTTTTTTCTTGGAAAAGCCTTTAATTCAGGGGAAGAAAGTGGCTTTTTTTTCTATAATAAAGTTTTAGAGGCCTCTTTTTTTAATATCATTCTGAACGTTCGTTTGTTATCTGGCTTTCTTGTGAATAGTAAATGGGATCGGCTAATTATCTTTCTTATAGTATTTCACTGTATTTGGTGGCTATGTGATTTTTAGAACAACGCTATTTCTGAGTTTTTTTATTCTTTCTTTGTTATTGGTGTGCAAAAAAACGACTCTAAAGGGTGTTTAAAATACATTTAGACAAAATGACAAAAAGCTATCGCGGATTTATTTACTTGAATATATTTTTATTGCAACCTTTTTGTATTGGTTGATGTTTAATCTCTAAGATAGAACAAGATGTCAGAATGTTTTTTCTATAACCTTGTGTCGTCCATTGAATAGTTTTGTAGCTGATTCTACGATTTATTCAAAGAATTTAGGGGCAATGAATCGGTTGAATATAGATGAATGGCATAAGAGGTATGGCACATTTGATACAGGCTGTTCTTATGATCGCATTGCTGAATTTACAGAATAGCTTCCTAAGCGATATTGAAGGTCTTGATTTAAGTGTTGGGTAAAAATAATGTGTTTTAATAACTCAAGCGGTGTATATGAATCCGGAATTTATCACTTTCGATGAGGCTACTCTTTTTTAGATGCCATCAATGAAAAAGAAATTATAGAGAGTATGAAAGAATTAATAATAAATTACGTATAGAATAAAACACAAACTCCTCAGACTACTTCTGTCTGAGGAGTTCGTGTTTGTAAATGATGAACCGGTCTCTGTAGACGGTTATTTTTTTATGCTTTCTCCATATTTTTTCCGGTTGATCCATACCAGAATAATTACTCCTATCAGCAATAATGCCATCGCTCCATATGCAATACCTTCTGTGACGTGCAGGCTTTGCGGATCAAAACGCATTTCGATAGTATGCTTACCCGCCGGTACATTCATAGCACGTAAGATGTAATCTGCACGGGCAATATCGGCAGGTTTGCCATCAATGGTTGCCGTCCATCCCGGATAATATATTTCCGAGAATACAACTACACCGTCTTTGGGCGAGGAAGTCTCGTATACTAATTGGTTGGGTTCATAGCCGGTCAACCGGATGGTGGACAGTGAGTCTTTGTAGCCCTCGTTCACCCCTTTCAAGGCCTCTTTAAACTTAGAGTCTACTATAGCGGTTTGTTGGAGGTCGACTTGCCCGATGGCATCGATTTCTTCGTTCGCATTGTTCACGTACTGTACTTTATCTACGAACCACGCATTACCGAAAGCATATGGGTTTTCAATGGGGACTGTTTGCCCTTGTTGCCCGGCAGGGAATATAAAGTACTTTGTATTCAGCATATTCAGTACAGGGAATTTAGCTGCGTTCACACTGTCCATTTGACCGTCTGCTGTTGCTACTTCCTGATAGGCTGCCTGCATTTCTTTGGCAATATGGTGGTCTATCATTTCCTGATAACGGCGGAGTTTGGCAGCATGGTAGCCACCTACGCTCTTGTGCCAATAAGAAGTATTGTTTTCTTCGAATGTATTGCCTGCGAAGTTCAATACACGGTAATCCGGTGATTGATCTTGCAGGATCAGTTCATCTGTCTGACTCTTCCGGAACGTTGCAGCCTGTTCGGATTTCGGGACGAACTGTTCGTCGTACAAGTAGCGTTTGTTTACGCTCCACATGTCTCCCAGGCATAGCAGGGCAATAGCGGCAACAGTCCAGGTCGCTTTCAGTTTTTTTGCGTTGTAAGCCAGTAAGAGCAGGGTACCGATAGTAACGATAAAGAAACTGCGCCAAGCGTCAGAAGTGAAAAGGTGCACACGCATCTCTTCAAGATTAGCCACTATAGGCGATAACTGATCGGCGGGCAGAGCATTCTGCAGGGCTGCCATCTCGTTAGCAGGAATATAAGTCGGGAAGAATAGGCGGGGAGCAATGGCAAAAAGTAGCGCAAGTCCCCCGGTCAGTCCGAAACTGATATAGATATATTTCAGTTTCTCTTTCAGCAGCTCCGGCTTGGTAAGTATCTCTTTCAGGGTGAGAATCGCGAGCAGGGGAATGGTAAACTCGGCAATTACCAGAATGGAAGATACGGCGCGGAACTTATTATACATCGGGATGTAATCGATAAAGAAGTCTGTCAGCCCCATAAAATTTTTACCCCACGAAAGCAGGATAGAGAAAATGGTGGCTCCTAACAGTGCCCATTTCATGGGACCTTTTACAATGAAACAGCCCAGAATGAAAAGCATTAGTACAAAAGCACCTACGTAGACAGGACCGCTTGTCATGGGTTGGTCGCCGAAGTACTGGGTCAGTTGTGAGTAGAGGCTGCTGTACATCGGATTGGCTTTTTCCATTGCCTTTTCACTTCGTGACAATGGCACCGAGGCGCCTCCCTTGACATTGGGGACCAGTAATGAGAATGTTTCGCCGATGCCATAGCTCCATTGGGTGATATAGTCACGATTGAGCCCGCTGCTTGTCTGCTTTGCGGCAGCTCCTTCATATTTCAACTCACTTTTGCCACGCATCGTTTCTTTGCTATACTCGTAAGTGTGGTATAGGCTCGAAAGATTGATGGATACACCGATTAATCCGGCGATAATCAGCACACCGGTAGCTTTGAAGAACTGGGGAAGTTCTTTTTTGCGCCAGGCATCTTCGAAGAATGCACCTACCATGAAGAGAATGACAAACAGGAAATAGTAGGTCATTTGCACATGGTTGGACAGAATCTGCATGGCCATGAACAAAGCAGTGACAATCCCTCCTAACAAATATTTTTTCCGGTAAGCAAGTACAATACCTGCTATTGTAGGTGGTATATAGGCAAGGGTGATGAATTTCCAGATATGTCCGGCAGCAATCAAAATGAAGAAGTAGGACGAAAAGGCCCAGATAATTCCTCCCAACCCCGAGAGCCATGCCGGTATGCCGAATGCCCTTAGCAGGATATAGAATCCGAGCATCATGATAAATGTGAGCCATACGTAGTTTGGGAGAAAAAGATGATATACTTTTTGTACGAATGTCAGTGGCTCGGTGGAGTCGTAACTTGGGGACATCTGGTAGGTGGGCATTCCTCCGAAAAGGGCGTTTGTCCAACGTGTGCGTTCACCTGTTTTTTCATAGTACTCTTTAGCTTCCTGTCCGGCTCCGGCTCCGGCTACGGTGTCGTGCTGGAAGAGAATCCGGTCTTCAGTGATCGCCGGGAAGAAATAGATGAAAGAGATGACTATGAATGCCAGAATGGCAATAAGGTCTGGAAGAAACTTTTTCATTTACGATTAGACGATTTACAATTTATGATTGAGGTTTGACTGTAGGATTAGACGATTTACAATCCGGCTTAACCGTTATTCGTAAATCGTCCAATCGTAACTTTTTAATATCTGTAGTGGTCGGCTTTATATGGGCCGTCAACCGAAACTCCGATATAGGCAGCCTGCTCAGGAGTCAGTTTGGTCAGCTTTACGCCGATCTTTTCAAGATGCAGTCGGGCTACTTCTTCATCCAGGTGTTTCGGCAAGCGATATACGTTGATGTCGTATTTCTTGTTGAACAGCTCGATCTGTGCCAGTGTCTGGTTAGTGAAAGAGTTGCTCATCACGAAAGAGGGATGTCCTGTGGCGCAGCCCAGGTTTACCAAACGGCCGTCTGCCAGCAGAATGATGCTGTGCCCGTCAGGGAAATAATAACGGTCTACCTGTGGTTTGATATTGACACGTTTGATACCCGGGTAATGTTTCAGGGCATCTACCTGAATTTCATTGTCAAAGTGACCGATGTTGCAAACAATGGCCTGATCTTTCATCTGTTCCATGTGATCGATACGGATGATGTCGATGTTACCGGTTGTGGTAACAAAGATGTTACCTTCTTTGCAGGCGTCCTCCATGGTCACTACCTCAAAACCTTCCATAGCGGCCTGAAGTGCACAGATGGGATCGACTTCTGTCACTAACACGCGGGCCCCATAAGAGCGCATGGAGTGTGAACAGCCTTTACCTACATCTCCATAGCCGCATACTACAACTACTTTACCGGCAATCATTACGTCTGTGGCACGTTTAATGCCGTCTGCCAGTGATTCGCGGCAACCATACAGGTTGTCGAATTTAGATTTGGTAACCGAGTCGTTTACGTTGAAGGCAGGGAACAACAACTTGCCTTCTTCCTGCATCTGGTATAAGCGATGCACGCCGGTCGTTGTCTCTTCCGAAACTCCGCGCACTTCAGCCGCTACCCGGTGCCAGCGTTCTTTGTCTTCTGCCAGCACTTTTTTCAGTATGGCGTTCAGTTCTATTTCATCTTCGGCATGTACCTCTTTGTCCAATACGGCAGCATTATTTTCTGCTTCATAGCCCACATGGATCATCATTGTGGCATCCCCGCCATCGTCGACAATCACTGTCGGCCCTTTGCCTCCTTCGAAATTCAGAGCCTGCAAGGTACACCACCAATAGTCTGCCAAAGTTTCACCTTTCCAGGCAAATACGGCAACACCTGAAGCTGCAATGGCTGCTGCTGCATGATCTTGTGTCGAATATATGTTGCAAGAGCACCAACGGACTTCAGCTCCCAAAGCCACCAGCGTTTCAATCAGGACGGCAGTCTGGATTGTCATGTGCAGCGAACCCATGATACGGGCACCTTTCAACGGTTTGGATTCTCCATATTTTTCGCGAAGAGCCATAAGGCCGGGCATTTCTTTTTCTGCCAAGTCGATTTCCTTGCGACCAAAGTCGGCAAGTGTGATGTCTGCCACTTTGTAGGGCAGGGTAGAGAATAATTCTGTGGACATAAATGTAAATTGTTTAAAATATAAAGTGGTGCAAAGATAGAACATTCTGAATAGTAGGGCAAAAGCTATCGGATTTTTTAATCAATAATAACTTCGATTTGTAGGATATTTTTCAGATTTATGTATTATATTTGCAAGTAATCAAATGCTATATACAACAATATAGATTTAAACAGACTGAAATCCATGGGATACTACGAGCATAAAACAAAAGAAGAACTACTGGAGATTGTAGAGAAATTGGAGAAAAAAGTAGAGGGGCTCTCTTCTGAACTCGACTCTCTTAAAAAAGGACGGTTTCGCGAGCGGTACAGTACCCGGATTTTGGATGCTTTGCCCGATATGCTTACTGTTTTTGACCATAATGCCAATATAGTAGAGTTAGCTTCATCACCTACTACGAATCATGTTGAAGGTACGACAGCCGAGAGTATTATAAATTCAAATGTAAGAGATATTGTTCCTGAGGAAGCTTATGAAAGTGTTCGTCAGAACATGGATAAGGTGATTCGTACCGGAAAGAGTTCGATAGCCGAACATTCGTTAACGTTGGACGGTGTTCTTCACCATTATGAAAATCGTATTTTTCCGTTGGATGATCAATATTTGTTGTGTATGTGCCGTGATGTATCACAAGAGACTGAAATGGCAAGAACCAACGAGGCTCAGCGAAGTGAGATCGTACGTCTCAATTCGTTGATGAATGATATTCTGAATAATATTCCTGTCTATTTGTTTGTGAAAGATACAGGGAACGACTTTCGTTATCTTTATTGGAATAAAGCTTTTGCCGAATATTCGGGTATCTCTGTCGAGAGGGCCGTGGGGAGTACAGATGCGGAGATATTTCCGGATAAAAAGGATGCGGAGCGTCTCCGGCAAGATGATTTGAAAGCGATGGAGCTGGGGCGCATTGAGTATCTGGAAACTTATACCACTATGAGTGGTGAAGCCCGTACAGTGACCACCATGAAAACAGTGGTTCCTTCAGGAGGACGGTATCCTTATATCATTGGAGTGTCATGGGATGTGACCGAAACAAAGAAGACGGAAAAAGAATTGATAGCGGCCCGGATCAAGGCCGAAGAGGCCGACCGGATGAAATCTTCGTTTTTGGCAAATATGAGCCACGAAATACGCACTCCGCTAAATGCGATTGTAGGTTTCTCCAAACTGATTATCGAGGCGGACGATGAGTATGAAAAGCGGCAATATGCCGATATCGTAGAGCACAATTCGTCTGTCCTGTTGAATCTCTTCAATGATATTCTCGATCTTTCTGCACTTGAGGCCGGTTCCTTGGAACTTTCTTATCATCCTGTGAAGTTGAAAGATATCTGTCTGCAATTGCATGAATTGTATGTGAAATCGGTTAAACCGGAAGTTCGACTTATGTTGGACGAAGTAGATCCGCAGCTATGCATACAAGGAGATTGGGAGCGCATTTCGCAGATTTTGGTCAATCTGATCACCAATGCCATTAAGTTTACTTCTGCCGGAGAAATTCATTTCGGATTTCAGGAAAAGGCCGATATGGTGCAGTTTTATGTATCGGATACAGGGAAAGGAATCCCTGCAGAAAGGGTGGCTACGATCTTCCAGCGTTTCGGAAAGATAGATGATTTTGTGCAAGGCACAGGGTTGGGACTGACTATTTGCCGTATGCTTGTCGAAAAGATGGGCGGACGAATCTGGGTACGTTCCAAACAGGGCAAAGGAACTGTCTTTTATTTTACTTTACCTGTGAAGCGATAATGATAAGTGATTAACGTTTGGAATTTCTCTCCGGTTAATCACTTATCATGTCTGTTTTTATATAATCTGGATACCTTGTTCTTCGCAGAGTTTCAATCCTAAATCCTTCAGTTTGAATTTTTGTATCTTTCCGCTTCCGGTCATAGGGAACTCATCAATAAAGAAAATATATTTGGGTATTTTGTAGCGGGAGATTTTATTACGGCAGAAGTCCTGCACGTCTGATGCCTGCATGGTTACCCCTTCGTGCAGAATGATGAAGGCGCCTACTGCTTCTCCATACTTTTTAGACGGAATGCCTGATACCTGCACGTCTTTTACTCCTTCAAGCTTATAGAGGAATTCTTCGATTTCACGCGGATAGATATTCTCCCCTCCACGTATGATCATATCTTTGATGCGCCCCGTGATGCGATAGTTTCCATTTTCGTCCTTGATTCCCAAGTCTCCTGAGTGCAGGAAGTTGTTTTTATCTATCACTTCAGCTGTAGCTTGTGGGTTCTTATAATATCCTTTCATGGTGTTATATCCGCGATTGCACATTTCTCCCTGTACGCCGATCGGGCATTCTTCACCTGTTTCCGGATCAAGCACTTTTACTTCTGTGAACTCAAAGTCACGTCCTACAGTGTTGCAGCGTACGTCAAATGGATCGTCAATGCGGGTGGCAGTCATACCCGGAGCTGCTTCAGTCAGCCCGTATACGCTGGTCACCTTCATATACATTTTTTCTTCCACCTGTTTCATCAACTCTACCGGGCAGAGTGAGCCGGCCATGATGCCTGTACGAAGACTCGACATGTCGAACATATCGAACATCGGATGATTTAGTTCGGCGATAAACATGGTAGGTACTCCATAGAGTGCGGTACATCTTTCTTTATGGATGGATGCCAGTACGATGAGTGGGTCAAAGCGTTCAACCATCACCTGGGTACAGCCGTGAGTCAGGCAGTTCATGGTGGCTAACACTACGCCGAAGCAATGGAACAGAGGTACGCAGCAACATAGTTTATCGTCGGCTGTGAATTTCATATGCTCGCCGGTCAGGAAACCATTATTGCTTATATTGTAATGTGTCAGCATGACCCCTTTGGGAAAACCGGTTGTTCCGGAGGTATATTGCATATTTACCACGTCGTGACAGTCGACGCCGGCTTTGAGTTCATTGAGTCTGGTGTCTTCTATATTATCGCCTAATAACAGGATTTCCTGTGTATTGTACATCCCGCGGTGCTTCTCTTGTCCTACATAGATCACATTTTTCATATAGGGGAAACGTTCGCTCTTCAGATGTCCGCGTTCACAGGTTTTCAGTTCCGGAAGCATATTGTAGGTCATCTGAACAAAGTCGCTGTCCTTCTCTCCATTAACAATGCAGAGTGTATGCATGTCCGAGTTCTCGCACAAATATTCCAGTTCAGCTTGTTTATAGTTGGTGTTTACTGTCACGTAGACTGCACCGATTTTTGCACAGGCATATAGCAGAGTCAGCCAGTCCGGTACGTTTGCCGCCCAGATGCCTACATGGGTACCTCTTTCCACTCCGATGGCAATCAATCCTTTCGCCATGTCATCCACCCGTTTGTTGAATTGCTTCCAGGTGAAACGCAGGTTACGGTCGGAGTATACAATGTATTCTTTGTCGGGTGTTGTTTCGGCCCAATGTTCAAGCCACTGACCGAGTGTTTTTTCGTATAGTTGCATGTTTTTAGTATGTGTGGAGCGATAATCGTTGATCATTAAATCGGTGTATAGATCACTGCCAGAATTTTGGCAGCCTGTCCTTCGTAGGCATGAACGTGATGAGGGACGATGGAGTCATAATAGATACTATCGCCTTCCTCAAGCAAGTAGGTGCTCTTTCCGTAACTGATTTCCATGACTCCTTCCATGACCATGATGAATTCCTCTCCTTCATGGGAAGATAGCACGAAATCACTGTCTTGTGTAGGGGCTACATCGATAATGAACGGTTCCATGTGGCGGTCGGCTTTTGACTTGGACAGTGAATGGTACTGCATGTGTTTGCGCGAATGGATGGCGTTGTTTGAAAAGCTGATCGTGTCTGTTGCTTCCATTTTGCGCGAAACAACCGGACCTGTTTCATCCTGGTCGTCGAGGAAAGTCCCCAGACGTACGCCCAATACACGGGCTATTTTGATAAGCGGTGCCAATGACGGCAGGTCAATATTGTTTTCGATACGTTCTATCTGTTCGATAGCCAGTCCCGAGCGTTCGGCAAGTTCTTCTATTGAGATTCCTTTGTTCTCACGGAGTGATTTTATCTTTTCTCCTACGATTTTACTTGTATCCATAATGTTTGAATGTATTTTCCTGGTAAAAGGTTATAATTTAATTCGTTTTGCTGCAAAATTAATGAAATTTTATATCCAAGCAAGGGGAAGGGTAAAAAATAAAAGCCGTTTCTTCCCGATGGAAGAAACGGCTTTTAAATTTTGTTCGCGGTAAGTGATTACTTACGCAAGCCAAGCTCTTTGATGATATCACGATATCTGGTGATATCTTTTGCTTTCAGGTAGTCGAGCAAAGCACGACGTTTACCTACTAACATAGTCAAAGCTCTTTCTGTACTATAATCTTTTCTGTTGAGCTTCATGTGCTCAGTCAGGTGAGTAATACGGTATGAAAACAAAGCTATCTGGGCCTCAGCTGAGCCAGTATCAGTGTTAGACTTTCCGTACTTACCGAAGATTTCTTGCTTTTTAGCAGCGTCTAAATACATAATTAATAAAATTATTGATCTATAAAATGTTTCTTTGAGCGTGCAAAGATAGGCATTATCTTTTATCCCACAATGAATTGCAGGAAATATTTTCTATACTATCCCTTTTTTCTAATCCAATTTTTGTACCTTTGTCGCCAAATAATAGGTATTCTATGCAAAATATTCGAAACATTGCAATTATTGCCCATGTTGACCATGGGAAAACGACTCTCGTCGATAAAATGCTTTTAGCCGGAAACTTGTTTCGCGGCAACCAAACAAGCGGTGAATTAATTCTGGATAACAACGACTTGGAGCGTGAACGAGGGATAACGATTCTCTCTAAAAACGTTTCTATCAATTACAACGGAACTAAGATTAATATTATTGATACTCCGGGACACAGCGACTTCGGTGGTGAAGTAGAGCGTGTGCTCAACATGGCCGATGGGTGTATTCTGTTGGTTGATGCTTTTGAAGGTCCGATGCCGCAAACGCGCTTCGTATTACAGAAAGCTTTGGAAATCGGATTGAAACCGATTGTTGTTATTAATAAGGTGGATAAGCCGAACTGCCGTCCGGACGAAGTACACGAGATGGTGTTCGATCTGATGTTCAGCCTCGATGCTACTGAAGAGCAGCTTGACTTCCCGACAATCTATGGTTCGGCTAAGAACAACTGGATGAGTACGGACTGGAAAGAGCAGACAGACAGCATTGTGCCTTTGCTGGATTGTATTGTAGAGAACATTCCTGCTCCGGAACAATTGGAAGGTACTCCGCAGATGCTGATCACTTCACTCGATTATTCTTCATATACAGGCCGTATCGCTGTAGGACGTGTTCACCGCGGTACGCTCAAGGAGGGTATGAATGTATCCTTGGCTAAGCGCGACGGTAGTATTGTAAAATCTAAAATAAAGGAAGTTCATGTTTTTGAAGGGCTGGGTCGCGTGAAAACGACTGAGGTTTCTTCAGGAGATATTTGTGCTTTGGTGGGTATTGACGGATTTGAGATTGGAGATACGATCTGCGATTATGAAAATCCGGAAGCATTGCCGCCTATCGCTATTGATGAACCGACTATGAGCATGCTGTTTGCCATCAACGATTCTCCGTTCTATGGTAAGGATGGTAAATTTGTAACTTCACGTCATATCCATGATCGTTTGACCAAGGAGTTGGATAAGAACCTCGCATTGCGCGTGCGTAAGAGTGAAGAAGACGGTAAATGGGTAGTATCGGGTCGTGGTGTGCTTCACCTTTCTGTTTTGATCGAAACGATGCGTCGTGAAGGTTACGAGTTACAGGTTGGACAGCCGCAAGTAATTTATAAAGAAATAGATGGAGTGAAGTGTGAACCGATCGAGGAACTTACAATCAACGTACCGGAAGAGTATTCAAGTAAAATCATCGATATGGTGACTCGCCGTAAGGGTGAGATGACCATGATGGAGAATACCGGTGAGCGTATTAACCTTGAGTTTGACATGCCTTCACGCGGTATCATCGGTCTTCGTACGAACGTTCTGACTGCTTCGGCAGGTGAAGCCATTATGGCTCACCGTTTTAAAGAATATCAACCGTTCAAAGGTGATATCGAACGTCGTACCAATGGTTCGATTATCGCTATGGAAAGTGGTACTGCATTTGCTTATGCAATCGATAAACTGCAGGATCGTGGTAAATTCTTTATTTTCCCTCAGGAAGAGGTATACGCTGGCCAGGTAGTGGGTGAACATGCTCACGAAAAAGACCTGGTTGTAAATGTGACTAAGTCGAAGAAACTGACTAACATGCGTGCTTCCGGTTCTGATGAGAAAGCCCGTTTGATTCCTCCTGTACAGTTCTCTCTTGAAGAGGCATTAGAGTACATCAAGGAAGACGAATATGTAGAGGTTACTCCGAAGGCTATGCGTATGCGTAAAGTGCTTTTGGATGAAAACGAACGTAAACGCGCTAACAAGAGCTGATATTTCCGGATATTTATATAATGAAAGGCTGTGCAATTTGCGCGGCCTTTTTGCTTATATATACCGTTCTTCTAATATGTAATATAAAAAAGGACATCCTCACGGACGCCCTTTTTCCAATTTTCCTTTTTTAAATTTGTGTAGTTGCTATAAATCTCTTACCACAACAACTTTATTATATACTAAAAATCAATACTTTTTTATATTTTGATTCCTATTGGAAAACTATTATTCGATAGCAGGCTCGCTTGTTTTGTTTGGCCAGTATGGGTTCTGGTAAAGTACAGAACTGTTGACTGAACGGTCCGGAGACAGTAGCTCCATCTGCCGTATCGGCACCGGATACAAGTAGTATGCCTTAGCGAATGTGTAACCGTCGAATACAGCGTTATTTGCTTTTACGATTGAGTATGGACGTACATATTTACCTAATTCTTTTGCTGACATATTGGCTGTTGAACTACCGTCTGATACAATCTTATATTTAGGCTCGCCTTTGTCGTTTTTCATTGCCACATAGTCATCATAAGCTTCATCCCAGAAGTTGAATCCTTCCGGAACATATTTGGTTGTGAGCAATTGGTCCATAGCTCTCCAACGCATCAGGTCATCCCAACGCATACCTTCACCGATGAATTCGCAACGACGTTCACGGCGGATATTGAATAAAGTTGCGTCTACCAATGTAGAACCGGAGTATTTAGCCCAGTCTACTTCTTTGCTCATATCTGTATTGCGGATGGTTTTTTCGTAATCTGTGTCCACCCCACCACGTTTGCGGATGGCGGTCCAGTATTGGGCTGCTTTTCCATCTACCTTGCCATTTCTCAGATAATATGCTTCCAGATAGTTGAGGTAAGCTTCCACACCACGATAGATGATGCATCCTGTGGTCGACTGGTCGGAACCGGAGATAATCTGATCCTTTTTATAAGTCAGGCATTTACGGATGCGATATCCTGTCAAATCTCTTACTTCTTGCAGCTCAAAGAGAGCAGGTTCGCCGAACTCGGGCATAGTGCCGTCACCATCGGCTCTCGGAGCCTGCTTGTCTTTCTCACCGAATAAGAAAAGTTGCAAGCGCTGGTCACGTCCTTCTTTTTCTTCCTGAACCCTGCTGTCGCCTTTAAATCCGCTGTTGCTGGCATACCAAGGCAATCCGTTCTCCATCAGGAAGGTCTGTACATAGCTTCTCAACATTCCATTGTTTCCACCTGAATAAATATAGTTGGGAGCACCGTGGCTGATGTTGATACTTCCCGAACGAAGATAGTCTTTCCAGAAGAGAACTTCGGAATAACCGCTCATATCTTCGGCAGAGAACATCTCAAAGTAGGGATTCCAACCGGAATATTCGCTGTCGCTAAGCGGATTGAATACCCCTGTGTTTTCAGTCAGTGTGATAGCGTCCGCTACTTGTGAAGCTGCATCCATACACTGGTCGAGGAAGAAGTTGATTTCGGCTGCTACATCAAGTGAGAAATTCGGATGTACGCTCTTTCCCGGCCATGTTTCGTCACCCGGCACGCGGCCTGTTCCCTGATGATATTTCTCAAATGTAGCTTCGTATAATGCCACACGTGATTTGATCAGCAAAGCACACTGTTTGTTCAGGCGATTGTTGTTCATGAAGCCTTGGTTTTTCATTAACCCGATGGCTTTGTCGAGATCTTCGAGAATGAAGCGGGCCACTTTATTACGTGGCTGACGTACACTCTTTTCAATCAGTATCGCTTCATCATCCGGAAGCACCTCAGTGATGATAGGGTAATCTCCGTATTTGCGTAGCTGGTTGTAATATACCAATGCACGCATAAAATACATTTCACCGATGTAGTGTTTGAGGTCATCTTCTGATCCCGAGATCTTTCCGGCTTCGTATTTAGGCAATACCTGTTCGAAGAAGTAGTTGCAATAGCGGGCCAGTGACAATCCGTTGGACCAGTTGTCATTGTTTGAAGGTACTTTCCAGATCCCTTTTTCATAGTAGGTAGAGTTATAACCACCTACTACCATGTTGTCTGTACCGCCATCATTGTTTACCGTACCGGCATTCCATCCGCTATGTGTTGAGAACATAGAGTTGTATTTTGAAATAGTATATGCTGCCAGGTGGTCTGCAGTTTGGAAATACTCTTGCGGAGTGACTTGATCCAGCGGCTCTCTGTCCAGAAAGTCGTTGCACGAAGTCAGAGCCATGGATGCTCCCGCTACGAGGCAAGCCTGCGCCACGATATATTTCATTTTAATTTTCATATTCTTGGTGTTTTTTAGAAGTTAACATTTAAACCGACTGAAATGACTCTCTGCAACGGATACAGTTTACCGTTGTTCGCATCATATGTACTTCCGATTGCTTCCGGGTCGAAGATGCCTGTGATATCGGAGAAAGTAAGCAAGTTGTCTCCGGATACATAGACACGTACAGACGACATGCCTGCCTTTTCTGTCCATGTTTTGGGCAAAGTATAACCTATCTGGATATTTTTCAGACGGCAATAAGCTGCGTTTTGCAAATAACGGCTTTGTACATTCGTATTCTTACCGCCGTTTCTTGCTACACGTGGGTAGTAAGCGTTGGTGTTTGCTCCCAGAGGGTCACCTTCCGGACGCCAGAAATCCCAATGTTCCTTGAAGCCGGCAGCCTGCCATTGTCCAAGGCCGGTTGATCCCCAGAAGTACGGGCCCTGCAGCCAATAGTCACGTTTGCCGATGCCCTGGAAGAACGCGCGGAAGTCAATTCCTTTCCAGCTTGCATCGATAGTCAGACCGTAGTTAAAGCGTGGAGTACTGTTACCCAAGATTACGCGGTCGCCTGTATCTCCCAGTTTATTGCTTCCTGTGCTGATCTTGCCATCACCGTCGAGGTCGGCATACATGATGTCGCCTGCTCCCCATTTACTACCCAAGGCCGATTGGTCTACTTTTGCCAGATGGGCGTCCATTTCTTCCTGGCTTTGTGCGATACCGATTGTCTTGTATCCCCAGATATTATTGAGTTTCTGGCCTTTGTAATAAGTACCGATGTTGTAGTCTTCATTCGGATATTTCAGGATTTTCTGCTGAGAATCAGACAGAACGAATTTCACGCCATAAGAGAAATCCTGGATACGGTCTCTCCAACCCAGTTCAAGTTCAAAACCGTAGGACTTCATATCCGCATTATTGATCTTTGGCACTCCTGTACCTAAAGATGCAGCCAATTCGGGAGCCGGACCGATCATATCGTAAGTATAACGAACGAAGTAGTCGAACGAACCGGTCAAACGGTTGTTAAACAATCCCCAATCTAAACCGACATCCCATGTTTCGATGGTTTCCCATGTTTTCTTCATGCTGACAATGCCCGGATTGTTGGCGTAGTTAGGTAATGCACCGTTCAGTAACCAACCATAATTGGAGCCTGTAGGCATAGTCTGATAGAAAGGATACCATGCGTCTTTGGTATCTGTATTACCTAATTGTCCCCAAGAAGCACGGAGTTTCAATGTACTGATGCTGCATTTTTCGGCGATTCTTTCAAAGAATGGTTCTTGTGCAACGTTCCATCCGGCAGAGAATGAAGGGAAGAATCCCCAACGTTTGTCACCTATGAAACGTGACGAACCGTCGTAACGTCCGTTAGCTTCCACCATGTATCGGTCTTTATAATTGTAGTTAATACGTCCAAAGAAACCGGCTACGGCATTGTGGGCATATCCTCCCCATGCTTTCGGGTCTTCAGTGGCTGTATTGATGGTAGGCACTGAACTTGAAATCAGTGTACTCTTTTGAGCCTGGACATAACGGGTTTTATAAAGCTCACTGTTGAAACCGGCCATAACTTTGAAGTAGTGTCCGCTGTCAAACTGTTTAAAGTAGTCCGAATAGATGTTGGTCGTGTAGTAGTTTTCTTTATATGAATACTCGTTTACCTGAGAGAGGCCGAGTGCACCGCCGTTCCATGAAATCAGGTACGGTTCGTTATCTGCGTTGTATGCATACACCGGCAATACATCCCAGTGTTCGTTCGTGTTCGTTGTGCGTAAACTACCTTCCACGTTGATTCTCCAGTTTTTGATGGGTTCGAAAATGAACTGTAGCTGTTGGGTGTTCAGGTCTTTTTGGTTGATCTGTTTTCCACCGTTTTCCAACTGTTCGATTTCCATGCCGTCTACCGGATGTCCGTTCGGGTCGTAAGCCGGGTTAGTCGGCCAGCGGCGGGCGATGTTGTGGAAGAAGAGACCTGTCAGATATGACGGGCGGTCAAAGTCTTCGCGTGTCCATTTGGTTGAGTAAGTGACAGTGAACCAGTCAGCAATCTGGCTTGTGATTTTACCGTTCATCGTATAGCGTTGGAAATTATCGCTACCATGACGAAGCAGACCATTTTGGTCGAGGAAGCTTCCGCTGATAGTATATTGTGTCTTTTCTGTACCTCCGCTGATACTCAGGCTGTGTTCTTGTGACGGAACCCAGTCATTATAGAATTCCTTGAACCAGTCGGTATTGGCATTAGCACCGCCATAAGCCTGCCATTTACGGGTTTGTTCGTTCATGGTCATTGTCTCTTTCAGGGTTCCGGCTTGGTAGGCAAGAATACGGTCGAGTGCTTCTTGGCTGAATGGACCTGAGTCACCGGCATTTTCGGCTGCACGGTTGAAGTATTGTGCGAATTGATAAGAGTCCATCATTTCCGGTACACAGAGTGCGTCAGAGAAACGTACGTTACCGTTATAGCTGACCCTTGCTTTACCGCTTTTACCACTCTTGGTTGTAACGAGGATTACACCGAATGCAGCGCGGGCACCATAGATAGAGGCAGAAGCTGCATCTTTCAGTACAGATACATTTTCGATGTCGTTCGGGTTAACTGAGTTCAGGTCGCCTTCAATGCCATCGATCAAAATAAGAGGAGAAGAACCTGAACCATCACCAATAGTACCGGCACCACGGATATTGATACTCATCGAGCTGTCCAGTGCACCTCCGGAGTTGCCAACCGAGAGGTTCAGACCTGGGACTACACCTTGCAAAGCCTGCGATACGTTTTGTACCGGTCGGGCTTCAAGTACGTCGGAGCTGACCATGCCGACGGCACCGGTCACGTTCACTTTCTTTTGTGAACCATAGCCCACAATAACGACTTCATCCAATACCTCTGCATCTTCTTTCATCGTAATGTTGAGGACTGTACCTTCTGCCTTGACAGTTACGGTTTTGTAGCCGATGTAAGAAATTTCAAGTGTAGCGCCTTTAGGTACGTCAAAAGAGAATTTACCATTCAGGTCGGTGATAGTTCCCATGGTGGCATTGTCTTTCACTTTGACGGATACACCAATCATAGCTTCCCCATTTTGATCTACCACGGTACCGGTAGCTTTTACTTTTTGCTGTTGTACAGTGGTGATTTCGTGTTTTTCGTAAGTATCGGCTGCCGCTTGCTGAGGTGTTGCACACCATAGCATGATAGAAGCAGCGATTGCCATTTTCAGGCGATTTGTTTCTCGAAACCGGATTAGGTTCGGAAACAGGTTAGTTTTTTCTGTCATACACTAAATTGTTCGGTTAAACATTAATTTGATAGTTTGTTTTAGGATTCCGGATTCGATTGTATTTCCGGAATAGGTTTGTAAAGGATTCGTTTTTTCTACTTCATAAGCGCAATTATTAGAGGTTAATGTATGTATGTCATTTCTTTCCTATTCCTTTCAGAACGATGTTGCCCTATTGATTTAACTGTTTGTTTTTTGTGTTAAGTTCTCACGGAACTTGGAAAAAGGTAATAAGTTTGCCATCAGCTATCTTTTGTGTTTGTCTTTCGTTATTTTTCTTTATTGTTGGGGCCTGTATTAGTGGTTACAGAGGGTTCAGATAGTTGATTATGTTAAATGGTTACATAATTATGCTATTCTGATGATGAATATTGCGCAAATAAAAAGTAGTTTCTTTTCTACCGTCTTCTTATAGGATGATATATTTTATTTATTGCTAATCTGTTTTTAATAGATTGGCAGTACTATAAAAAGAGATAATGAAAAATATTATTATGTTTTCTTGCGTATTATTAAAACTTATCGCATCTTTGCCAAAAGATACTGTGAGTTTATAAACACATGATAACCTGTGTTAACGAAAAATATTAAATGGGAATAGGGCGAAGATTAAAGCATACTTGAAGAAAAGATCTAAATGTGATAAGTTCCGTGAGAACTAAATTTCTTCTCTTTTTTTATTTTAGCAATGAGATTCTCTTAATTATAGAAACTTTCTTTTGTTTACTTGATTCTTTTTATTGAGATTTTATTTTTCTTCCGATTTTCTGTCTTGTTTGGCATTGTTCGTTTCTATATTGGAATGATACCCCTCCCTAAAATGGAAATGTTAAATTTGATACTTTGTAGATCTTATAAAAATATGGTAGAACAACAGTAATAGTTGGATACAGCCTGAATGGCATGTGTGTATGGGGGACTGTGTGAAGACTTTCTTTTATAAGTAGGAATAACGATGTGACGAAATAATAATATCCCCGGAGGAAAAATATTTTTCCTCCGGGGATATTATTTTATCATCCTACTATGAAGTATTATTTGACGATCAGGCGATCGGCTTCTACTGCCAATTTATAAACTTTGCCTTTGCTTGTTTTGAAAGAAAGAGTTTTATCGCCATATCTTACTGTACATGGTTCACCGGCTTTCGAGAAAACGGTGGCTTCTGCAAGTTGTCCGTTTTTCCATGACATATCCACCTCAAAGTTCCCTTTTGCACAAATTCCGCTTATACTTCCGTCCTTCCAAGCGTCCGGTAATGCAGGGAGTAATTGGATGAATCCCATGTGACTCTGCAACAGCATTTCTGTGATACCTGCGGTACCTCCGAAGTTCCCGTCGATTTGGAAAGGCGGGTGAGTATCCCACAGATTATCCAGTGTACCGTTTTTCAGCAGGTTACCGAAAAGCTTGTAAGCATGGTTGCCATCTTGCAGACGTGCCCATTGATTGAGTTTCCATCCCATGCTCCATCCGGTTGCTCCGTCACCGCGATGTTCAAGTACCACTCTTGCGGCTTTAGCCAAGTCGGGAGTGGTGATAGGCGAGAGGGTATGTCCCGGATGCAGTCCGAAGAGATGGTTTACATGACGATGCTCGTCTTTGGGATCATCGATGTCTTTCGACCATTCCATCAGCTGCCCGTAACGTCCTACCTTGTATGGAGCCAGATGTGCCAGTACCTCTTGCCACTGTTTGCGTTCTTTGCTGTCTACTCCGAGTACTTTGCTTGCCTCGATGGCGTCCAGCAAAATCTCGCGGATCACGGCATGCACAAAGGTAGTCCCTTCGTCAATCGGTCCGTGTTCGGGCGAAGTGGAAGGAGCTGCCGTATAGGTTCCGTCCGGTTTACGCCATAAGAAATCAGTAGCAAACTGAGCACTGCTCTTAATCAAATCGTATCCGGTTTCTTTTAAGAATTTCTTGTCACGGGTATAATCATAATATTCCCAGATGTGTGTTGCCAGCCAGGGACCGGCCATCGGATTAAAGTTCCACGACATATCTTCGCTTTCGAGCGGGGCGGTAAATCCGAAGATATTGGCTGAAATGGATGCGGTCCATCCTCTTGTTCCGAAGTAAGCCTGTGCTGTTTTCTGTCCCGGTTTTACCAGTGTACGGATAAAGTCCACCAACGGAAGTGTACATTCATTGAGGTTAGTCGGGCAAGCCGGCCAGTAGTTCATCTGTATATTGATGTTGTTGTGGTAGTCCACTCTCCATGGTCCATCTACGTTATTGTGCCAGATACCTTGCAGGTTGGCAGGCATGTTACCCGGTCTCGAACTGGCGATAAGCAGGTAGCGTCCGAACTGATAATAGAGTTCTTCCAGATAAAAGTCCGGTTGTCCTTTCCGGTAGTTTTGCAAACGCTTGGCTGTAGGCAGATTGGCACTTTGCTGATCCGGATTCAACTGCAACTTCACCCGGTTGAACAAGGTAGCGTAGTCATCATAATGTTGCTTGAACAATACATCATATCCCATGCTTACGGCATTGTCCATCCATTGGCGGGTGGTTTCGGCAGGGTTTACTCCTACATATGTTTTGGGATTCTTGAAGTCCGGATCAAAGTTTATTTTATAGTCCGTATCCGCAGTGACGAGGAATACTGCTTCGTCCGCGTCCTTTACGGTTATTTTTCCGTCTGCGTTTGACAATGTTCCGCCTTTAGTGGTGGCATGGATGCGTACAACATACTGCATACCGTTATTGTCGAGGTGGGCAGTGTATGTGAGTCCGTTATTGCCATCGGTTGTCATACTTCCCATTGACACCGGATTGGGAGCATAGCTGAAAGTCAGGTTTTGCTTGCCCGGACGGTCTGCCTTGAAACGGATTGCCATCACATTGGCCGGATAGGAAATGAAGTAACTGCGCTCGTAGGCTACGTCATCTTTCTTGAATTGCACTACGGCCAGTGCCGAGTCCAGTGAGAGAATACGTTTGTAACCGCTCATGTTCACAGCACTCAGCCCGGTTTCTACGTAAAATTCTCCCATAGTGGTAAAGTTGCCAAAGCGGAAAGGCTTTTCACGATTCGATTCGTAAGGCACTTCGCTATTGAAATTTTTACGTGTCAGCATTGCAGCCTTCTTCTGGTCTCCTTCGCTGAAGGCCTGGCGTATTTCGTCCAGTACGTGTGCCGATTGCTTGTTCACATTCCAGTAGGCTTCTGCTCCTTTTGAGGTGTTAGGTCCCCCTCTCCAGAGAGTTTTCTCATTGAAAGTGATGCGCTCTGCCTCTATCGAGCCCATGATGTTGGCACCGATGCTTCCGTTTCCTATCGGTAAAGATTGTGACTCCCAGTTGGCATCCGGGTTTCTGGCTGTGTCTCCTGCACTTTCCGGTTTGCTCTCGCCTTTCCAAAGGTCGGGACGGCTTCCGTACCAGATAGCTCTTCCTTGCAGTGTGTTCGGTGTGTCGAACCAGATGGAGAGCCCTTGTGTGTAATCGGTAGCATGGACATGTGCAGCCGGCAGGGCAAACAAGGCAGTGAAGAGAAGTGAGTAAAGTTTCTTCATGTTTTTGGTGTTATTAGGATTAGTTAGTATTGGTTGATCATAGTCTGCACAAAGATAAAGAAAAACCTTGAATCTTGTGCAGACTATAAAATGTTTACTTTGGGATTATATAGATCAGCCAACCTTTTCGGGGAGCTGTCACAATCGGAGCGTTAATGTCCCATTCAGTGGCTTGTTGCATGTCCGGAATCCCGGGTGCCATGAGTTTCACCTGTTGTGGATCCAGCCCTGTCTGTTCCCAGTCTATGTTCAGCTTTACGGTCTTCACTTCATCCGAATAATTACCTAAGGATAACAGGACTTTTCCCGGCTTGCGGTAGGCAGTGACTTTGACAGCTTCGTCGGATGTGGAGACGGCCGGGTGTTCTTCCCAGAATCCGAGCATGGCGGCATCTGCAATGCCGAATGAATCCCATACCTTCCATACCTGTCGCGGATCGCAGTTGACTCCTTCCGTATACCATGGATAACGAACGGTCATTCCATATTGCATTCCCAACCATGCGTTACCTCCTCTGTACAGCATGTCGCCTGTTAGTCCGAACGGAATACCTGATGACTCTACGAGCCAGTTGGCCGGAGTCATTTTATCATAAAGGAAGCTCTCGCCGAACCATAGTTTGTCTACATACGGGAAGAACTCCGTATATTGATTGGCAGGTCCCCTGGAAAATCCAGTATTCGAATGCAAGTCGATCAGGCATCCCTGTTTTACGCTTTCCATTGCCCGGCGCATTCGTTTCAGGATACGGCGGTCGAAGGAAACGTCATCCAGATAGATACCGTCGATATCCAGGTTCTGTACCATCCAACGTAGTCCTTCTATATAGTAGTTGTACCATCGGGAGTCTCCTTCCGCTGTTAGTATGGATGCATCGGCCGTGATACCCTGTTCGTTGGTATAGTCAAAGTGTTCGTACCACTGCGGCGTATAATCCGTTACGAAGTGTTCGCGGCACCAAGGGAATCCTCCGCCGTCTCCGCCTCTCAGTATTTCATGTCCCAAGCTGCGGATGGCCCATATCTCGGCGGTAGCGTTGCTTAGTTCGCGCAGCGTATAGTATATCTTTACTTTGCATCCCTGGGCATGCCACTCTTTGGTGAATTCTTTTATCTTATCGACTGTCAGGAAGGGATAGTTGATAAACGGGTTGTAGCCGTTTCCCTGATGGACGTTGATGATGCGTACTCCTGCGTCGATGTCCGCCTGTGTCGGTGTGGGTTTGGGGCCATTGTGATAATAGCGGTCCGTGAACTGACTTTTCATATTCAGTGGTTTTACCGGGGTGACAATCATGGCAAAGTCGAAGGTAATGGATTGGTCGGTTTCCAGCGTACGTGCTCCGCTATATGCCACGGCTTTCACTCCATCAGCCTCTTTCCGTATAGAGAAGCCGCCCTTACCGCCGTTAAACCAGCTTTCCGGATAGGCCGGACGATACAGATTCAACAGCGGACCGCTGTAGGTGCTGCCTCTGAATTCACAGTGGATACCTGCATGTTCGTTTCCGATCCAGAAACTGTCGAATGGCCATAACCATTGTTGTTCTTTGGATGTGGGGATAGACACTCCGAAATTATTCACCGTTTTCTCGGGGGCATCCCATTTTCCGTCATACTGTTGAGGAGTGGCTTGTCCCGGAAGACCCATGCCCAGGAAGTAAGTTCCTATTTCATTTCTGACCGGCAATACCAAACGGATATCTTTCACCTCTATTCGCTTTTTAGGGGTAATGGTATATATATAATTCATCCATCCGTCGAACTCCATGATTGCTTTGCAGTCTACGGCTACATCTTCATCTTCGGCTCTCCAACTTCCTGCGACATGGCCTGCTGTCTGTTCCGTCAGTTGGGGGCCTGCTTTCAGTTCTTTCACTCCGCTGTCCGTTTGTATCACAAACTGTACGGGACTACTCAGCACATCGTTATTCCACGAACGTATTTGTGCCGGTAATCCTGTGGTTTCGTCCACCGTTATGGTGCGTCCCAGACATCCGATACGGTTTTCTTCCATCGTCATAGCTGTGTAAGGAGCAGTGGGGGTGTCGGTAATGCCCAAGGTTGAATTCAACCATCTCAGGCGGCTGTATCTCCACAATTCACTGTCCCCTCTGTCGGGCAGTGGATTCCCCGTGATCCGTATGCTTACGGGGATTGTACCTTGCGCTCCGGCGGCATTGCTGATAGTGATAGTGCCCGTGTAAACGCCTTCTTTCTGTCCTCCGGGAATATCTATTCCAAACCAAAGGGCCTGCACTTTTCCTTCGGCTACGTTTACTTCTTTCTTGAAGGTCTTTCCGTAAGGGTCTGTACCTTCCACATTAAAACAAGTGATGGCGGTTGCCGGAATTATTTCTTCGCCACACCGGAGGGAAGAAGCCTGATAACCGATCCGGTCGGCCTTGTTTCCGGCAGCCCATACTCCGATTTGGAAAGTATAGTATTCATTGGGAGCTGCTTCTCCTCGAAACAGCTCCCCCTGTTTATGTGTCAACCATTTAGTGGGGAGGTCGTTGCGCATCCGGATGGGATATCTGCGGTCCTCTGCAAACAGATAGAGTGCAGCTTTGTTCCGATTGATGTAGTTCTCTTTCTCTTTTGCCGTGGAGGCTATTTCCATCGGGTAAAAACTGTCGAAAGCCTGTCGTGCCTCAACTTTTACCACTGTGGCTTGCGGGTTTCTCCGGGTCGTTTGGGCTTGGATCAGCCAGGTTGTGTCCGGTGTACTCTCTTTCGGAAGGTATCCGCCGCCATAGAACCCATATCCTGTTTGTACCCGGTAGGGCAAGTAATAGAAGTAGTAAGTACCTTCTTTCTCTACCGGACCGAATTGCAGACGGCAGTGTTCATTGTTCACTTCCATCCGGCGGATGTTGCGGACGGTATCTCCGGTTGCTGCATGGATAATCAGGAACCGCTTGTTGTCCACATCCTTATCCGGACGCCGCCATTCAAAGTCGAGAGTCACGACTTGTGCCGGTTTTTCTATTTGCAGTACGGCCCGGTGATTTCCGAAGGACTCTTCCCACGGGCGGGAAGGAACTTCGTACAGATAGTTCTGCGATTTTTGGGCTTTTATCAGCCCTGTGCCTCCTGCCATAAGCAGCAGGAGTGCGAGTGATAGTACATGTCTTTTCATACTTATAAAGATTGTTTGTTAAACGCTCTGTCTGCTTGTATGTGATTAGATCTTCAGGAATATCTTCTGTTTATACATGATCCTCAGAATAAGAAATACAATCAGATAATTGGCAAAGCTGAGCCATACCGGATAATAACCGCCCAGGTATTGCTCTAATCCGTAACTGACAGATGCTGCTATGCAGCGGAAGTTGACCACCTCCCCTAAAACATAGGCTGTGATTGAGTTCATTCCATATATTTTCAGCCAGTTCAGTCCGCGGCTGTGTCCTTTATAGTCTATCCAGTAATAGAAGGCACCCATCAGCAGAAAGCAAAGTCCTCCTGAGAAAAGTGTCATGCTGCTTGTCCACAGCCGTTTGATGATCGGCATTTGCAGACTCCATACCAGCGAGAAAGCCACCAGGGCTATGCCGACCACCAGCAATGTCCGTACTACTTTCCGGCGGTTATCTTTACCGGCTTTCATTATCTTTCCGGCAAAAGTACCCAGCATTACGGTAGCTCCGAAGGTGAGGCTGCTCCATATCCAGGTGTAGTTATAATGCGGAGAGAAGTTCCAGGTACCGTCTTCATTCCAATATACCCCGTCACGGAAACGTCCCAATACCAGCTTGTCTATCTTTTCGGCAAAGTTTCCTTCCGGTGTAAAGTCCCCCAGCAAGGTCATTGGGGCCCAGTAGATTAATAATAGCAGGGCAGTAACGATCAGTTGCCGGCGGAAGCTGCAATGCAACAGGATGATGGCTGCAATCAGATAGCCTGTGGCAATGGCTTGCAGGGTATTGGAATATAGATACAAGTATTTGGGGTTGAGGCCCAACAGATTGCCTTGTACAATCATTCCGAAAATAAACAACAGGATGAAACGCCTGATGATTTTACGGTAGATGGGACCCTTATCCGGATCGTCTTTAAACTTCGAGAAAGAGAAGGGCATGGAAGCTCCTGTCATGAAGAGGAAAAGGGGCATCACCAGATCCCAGAAGCGGAACCCTTCCCACACTTCATGATCGAACTGAGAAAGGATACTGTTCAGCCAGGGAGTGTTGAGTTGGTGTGCCAATGCCCATAACACCGGTTGGAAAAAGACGAGTAGAAAGAGGTCGAATCCTCGCAGAATGTCCAGTGACGCCAAGCGGGACGGGGTGTTCGATAAAGGTTTGTTCATAAGTCGGGTGGGTTATTTAAGCGTTGTTTTCAGATGGTTTCTTTTCATGTTTTCTGTTTTTATGTTCCGCCCCAACACTTCTCCTTCGAACACGGTGCTTTCTATCACTGCATTTTTGCAGCCGTTCAGATAGAAGGTATACGGGTTGCCGGATGTGGCGGGGAAGGTTCGTGTACGGGTAATGGTGTTATTCCTGAATAAGAGTCCTGCCGTACTTTTGGCATAGAGTACCGGACAATCGAATGTCTTGAAAGTATTGTTCTCGATACGGATGTTCTGATGAACCGGATGCGAGGCATCAACGATTTTGTTGGAAGGATGTATGGCGATGACGGCATGCCCCGGACCTCCGTTGTAGGCACAGTCTATGAAAGTATTCCCTTTGATCCATACATCTTTTACCGGTCCCGATTCATACCATCCCTCGGCATCAGCTTCGATCAGGATAGCACTCATTCCTGTTTTGTAGTACGTATTGTTCTCTATCACTACTTTTCTTGGAGTAGTAACCAAAGTACCTCTTGTACTGGTTCGTGTAAAGTAACTGTTACGTATCTCCACTTCCGGCGTGCAAGTCATGTTTTCTATACAATCATGGTTGAGTTCCATACTTGTCGGTATATCCCGGTCAAAGCGAACTTCCAATATCCTGTCTGATATTCGTGCTACATTCCGGACTGTTGCCCGGGCAAAGCGTTCCATGGTAGCCGCCCTGACAAAAGCCACTGTGTCTCCCTTGAAATAAGCGTTGAACCCATAGCTTTGTCCGTGCATAAATCGTAATCTGAGTGTTTGCGCATCTACTTTTTCAATGGCTCTCAGATTGGTCCCGTGCACATTTACCGGATCGTCTTGCGCTCCGGCAAAATAACAGCTATCGATAAGAATTTTTCCCTTGCATCCTGAAAAGTGCATCATGTCTGCTGAGGCTGCCAGTAGCCTGCCGCTTCCCGGGCGGGGGGCACACCTGACTCTGTCCATCGTTACATTCTCGGTATACTGGCTGACGATGCCTAACCCATGCATATAATGCATTTGCACTCTGCTTAGTGTAATGTCTTTGCTTTCGAGTATGAAAAGCCCTACCTGGTCACGGATTATATCACGAATGGTCAGCGTATTTCCCACTTTAGGCGTGAATCCTGCCGGGGTTGTAAAACGAATGATTCCGGGAGAAATCTCTTGGGCGGCAGAGTTTGCCAGTATATTCCATCCTTGGCTGTATGTGAAAGATTCCGTATCCGGGTCGTATTCGATGCAATGATTCTTGTTTGAACGCCATCCTTCGCCATACAGGTTGATTTTTCCATTTACGATTTCATAGCGTGTGTCGGGGTGTACGGATACTTCTGTTTCTCCTTCGGTCACTTTCTTATATTGAACCTCAGAACCTGCCGGCCGTTCAAAGTCGATATGCAGGTTGTTGATTCTTATGTGGTTACAATGCTCCAGAGCAAGGGTTGTCATCTTTCCATGATACATTAGTGTGGCTCCGTTTCCTTCGATGGTCAGGTCATTGATTTTGTCCAGCATCAGTCCCACAGTCTTTACTTTCGAAGGGCATTCCTGTTCTGTCGATGTATTTGAAATGAAGTATTCTTTGCGGGTAGCTCCTTCGGGCCAGATGTCATAGCGTCCGTTGGGGAGTGAAAGCACCTTGGCTCCTGTACGTTTACATTCATCAATAGCTGCCTGTATTTGCGTAACGCAGTTTTCGTACGAGTACGGGGTTGCTCCGAAATCGGTGATGTAGATGGTATCTTTCTGTTGCGCATAGGCGGTAGCGCAAAGCAAAGAAAATGCGGATAAGATGTGCAGATACTTTTTCATGGTATTTAATCTCTCGTTTTTATATATTATTTAATAAGATCAGTGACGGAAACTATTGAGGGATCTAAAGGTATATAATTTTTCCCGATAAATACAATATCTGTACCGGTAACTGACTCTCACTATTTGTTATTCTAAATTTTTCAACTCTTCTTCGGTGGGAAGATTGGGAATGGTTCGTATTCTTCCCTTTTTGTCGAGTAATATGAAATAAGGAATGCCATAAACTCCATATTTCTTGGCGAATGCTTTAAAGGTCTCTCCATCTTTCATCCTGAAATTCTGCCAGGGAATCTCTTTTTTGTGTATCGCGTGCATCCAATTTTGAATATTGTCATCCAAAGAGATTCCTATTACTTTCAGATGATTGTTTTTCCCAAATTCATGGATTGCTTTTAGTACGGGAATATATGTCATGCAAGGATGGCACCAGGAAGCCCATAAGTCGATCAGTACAGCTTCTTCTTTACCAACAATGTCAAGTAAATGAATATCGTTTCCCAAGGTATCACAGAGGACGGCATCCTCCATCTTTTTGCCGAGTGTATTAAGCTGTATTCTTTCCAGTTCTCTGTCTTTATCACGCCTTTTGATATATTTTAGGACCTCCGGGGATTCTCTCACTTCTTGCCGGCATTGTTCATATAATATATTGAAGGAACTGTCTGTGTAATGGTCCCAGATTCTTTCATACATTCTGAATTCCCTCAGTTCTTCTTTAAAAACAGCTTCTCCTACGGGATTATGTATGTTTTTTCTTTTAAAGTCCATGGTGAATACTCCCCACTGTCGGTAGACTGCTTCCAGAGCCCCTCCCGGTATTATGTTAAGTCCGGTTTCGGTGCGACTTCCTCCTTCCTTTCGTTTGTACATATCGACTGTTTTTTGAATGTAATAGGCTGAAGAGTCCTGGTATATCTGGTATAGATCATTTAGTGGGGTACCTTGAACCTGATAGCCTAACCAATTATAAGTCGGGTCTACTTTGAGGTCAATAGTCCCTTGCTCCAGAAAGAGGTTGATTTCTCTACCGGAATCAGCTGAAAAATAAGAGTCAATCACTATTTCGGTCAACGGTTTCTCTCTACGTTCTTTACCTTCGAAATAGAATGTCCCATTCTTTATAAAGGTAGAATCAATGTTTGTTGCTTTTCCATCTATAGGAACGATTAAAGTAACTTTTCTATGATCATATAGGGGATCGATCACTCCTTTTATTCTATAAATAGAGTCTTGGCCCATATTACTTTGCAAGCAGATGAAAATGCAGTAAAATAAAAGATAAATTCTGGTCATAATCTGTGGGATGTTTTTTTATTATTCTTGTATGGTTTATTAATTGCCAGTTAACAAACCGTACAAGAATAATATGTTAAGTTAGTCATTGTTGATTTAATCAATGCCTGCAATGCATGTACAGTCTGGCTTTGAGCCTAATAAGTTGCTTCCGTGAAAACGGCATTCTCCGGTAACTGCAATTCCTAAAAGTTTAGTCAAGCATGTTGCGTTCTCTTTAACACATGCTTTTTCCCCTTCGTTTAGTTTACAGTCAGTGTAAGCTGTACCTCCGGTAATCATTTTCATTTCATACTCGTTCAATTCTTGTTCTTCTTTAAGAACGAATCTCTTTAATGCTTTCATAATTTCTTTTTTTAATTGTTAATAATTTGTTTACTAAATGAAATCTACTGTTATAGTTCTCTTTTGGGTTGTGCAGGTAGGATTAGTGAATATCTATATCTGTAAAAGATACCAGATCCTCAATCTTATATTTATCAGACAGCTGATAGCCATTTATTAGGATGGTAGGGGTTGCTGTCAAATGATTCTCTGTTTTCCATTTCTTATGTTCTTCTGTTTCAGCATTTATATCTGTTGCATTCAATTCGAACTCCGCTTTCTCAAACACTTCTTTCGATTTATACTTGTTTTTTTCGAACCAGTCATCGTAAATCTTCATTGCTGCCTTTTCACCACTATGCAGATAAGTACCAATCAAAAAGCGATTGCTGTCTTGTAAACTATCGTTGAATGAAGTAAAGACATACTGGACGTACAATTTATCTCCGGCAGTTTCCAATAATTTATTTACTCTTTTATGCATCTTAGCACAAGGTTCACAATGTGGATTGGTTAATATTGTGATGCCTAACCGCGCTTTGCGGTTTCCAAATATAATTTGAGAGGTTGAGTGGTCTACCGTATGATAAGGCTGTTTTTTCAATATCGCTAAAAACACTTCGTCTGTATTTTTTATACTATTCAATTCCTGGGTTACAGACTGTAGTTTGTTTGCTTTTGTAATCGTGCTTGTTAATAAATTGATTAATAACGGAGGGCATGCATAGATGATACAGACCGCAAACAAGTGAGATATTAAAAAATCCGGTTGTTGAATTAGCCCTGTACTTATGTTAATGGTGAACAGGACCCAAAGCAATAATTGTACTAATAGACATAGTACACACCACTGTTTGGCTATTTTATATTGATACCATACACTCCATAAAGTATAAGGAAGTGCACAAATGTTGATAATGCTCAAGTAGGAGATCAAACTCGGATAACATATTAGAAGAGTTATATTAGAAATAAAGTATCCTAATCCAACTTCACTCCAGCTAAGCACACCTCCGATTTTGGCAGCATCGGACTCCAGTATATTGTTACAATCTGTTTGATGGAATAAAGAGCAGATTTTGTCAGCATATTCACTTTCGGTGTGGCTTTGTTTAAGTAGTAATAGATAACTGATGTATAGACCTGCTAAATTAGTAACAAACAGGGCACATAGCCCGAATGAATGAGTGATATTCTGATGAATGCATAGTAGTAATACTCCTGCTGACAAGAGTAACCATAGAATGTTTCTTTGTATGATACGTAAAATTTCTTTTGTCCGATGTCTTTTGTAATCTGGCTCTGTTGATTGCTCATCTGGTTCTGCCACTAAAACGACTCCTGACCATACTTCATTGAATGTTTCTATAGGGGAATGGCTTTGTTCTCCCTTCCATATATAGTCTATCGATTTTGAGTCTATTTTTCGGACAATCACAAAGTCACTGCCTATGTGTGCAATAAAGGGAGGAGTCAGTCGGCTTATATTTTTCTCCCTGAGTTTAAACCCGGCATTAGGTATCTGGTAAACTGATAACATCTTGGATAATCCATATAAACTATATTTATAAGGGTGCTCCTCAAAAAGAGTCTCAGAGAAGGAGTTTGTGTTTTTGACCTTTAGCTCTTTTAGAAAGAGCGATAGTATATTGTTCCTCATGCTTAATTTGATATAGTGATTTATAGAAAAATAGGAGGGTATGCTGGTCATACCCTTCCATTTTTTACTTAGAGAACTCAGAATGACAGTTTAAGATCTATCACCGCATATGGCAACTCTTACTTCTGCTTCGAAACATCTGACTTCGTTCGAACTTACATAGCAATTACCTCTGCAGTCCGTAATGGAAACGGGAGGCGGTAAAGGGCTGATACCACTTTGTTTACAGTCGACCGTGCACCTTGGATCCCATCCGAACCCACCAAGTACTTGTTTCATTTCTTCGTTCTTTAAAACGTCTACTTCTTGTTCGTCATTTAAGATCATTTTCTTTAATGTTTTCATTTTTTTGAATTTAAATGGTTAATAATAAGGGATTATTTTAAAGAATCTTGGTAACTTCCAAGGCATTCTCTATTAGCTGTCCGACTTTATTTATATTGTGGTCCCTATGATGACAATTGGATTATCTTCTTCGTGAATGGTTCTTAAAAATGGATATTTCTTTTGCTTGTAACTCGCTTGCTTCAATAAGTCTTCTGCTTGGATTATTTGCCATATTTCCTGCGTTTCATTTCCTCTTGACTTTATGGGCCAGAAGTTAATGAAGCCATCTAAATCATTTCTAAATCCGTTACCGTCATCTATGTGATTGAGATGTATTGTTCTTCCGGAAGTTTTATCATAAATAAAACCAAATCGAGCATCTGAGCTCGTTACTCCGGTTTCTGACAGAATCAAATAGCGCTTGGTCTCAATGATCTTTCCAAATCTGAGATAGTAACTTTTCCACTCTTCTCTGCTATTTGCCGGGGGTAATTTGTCTCCTAATTCTAAAGAGCAATATGGAATAAAATTCATGCTTGTATCTATCTTATATATGGTATCGCAGGTAAATTCACGCATGTAGATATTGGAGCCATAATTATAGAAAACACATTCGTTATTAAAACTGACTCTTGCTGTTTTGTCTATTCTCTCAAATCGATTGGAGGCCGGAACTGTTTTCAATACTTCTCCGGAGAAAGTACGTATTTGTAGGTTATATTCGTTTTCTCCTGTTTGGTTGTGAGAATATATAATCATTGTCGTATCATTTAATGGTACCATATCGTCATAGGTCTGTCCTTCTTCCTCCTCCATTGTGATCTTTCTGAGCAAAGTACCGTCTTCCACAGAAAAAAGTATAAGTTCTTTATTCCTTTTAAGAAGAACCCTATTATTAATAACATATAGAGGGGACGTAAACGAAGAATAGCCGAGTGCCCCCTGATCACCTATCATTCCGATAGTCCGAATAAATGCACCATTTTTCCGCGAGAACACATGGCAACCTGTACTGGTAGCTGTGACTATATATTTATCTGTAACCACTGCATCCCAATAATCTCCCAAAGTCGTATCATTTGTCTCAAGAGGAATATACTCAATTTTAGAGATAAGTGTAGAAAGTAAGGGGGCCGGATGCTCATTAGTAGTGTCACATGCAAGTTGTATCACTTTGTTCTCTGAATCATTAAAATAGGCACATGAAAACAACGAACCCAGAATCATTATGATCGCTATATATGGTAAGATGTATTTTCTCATACTTCAATTTTGTTTAAGAGTTGAGACTATTTTTTTGTAATTTAATAGTCTCAACTCTGTTGTAACTATCGACACTAATTGTCTTTACATGTTTTAGTCAGTGTCTGTGTCTCTCCTGTACATGTTACTGAATAATTGTTTTTTGAGCTACAATCTCCATTACAGTTAGTGATTTCTAAAGTTGTACCATTTTTGCAAGTCGTGCTGCAATCTGTTGATCTTACTGCACCTCCAATTACCAGTTTTTGTTCTCCAGCACTCAATATCATTTCTTTGGGTGCATCTTTTAATGTAACTTTCTTTAATGTTTTCATCTTTTCTTGGTTTTAAATAGTTAATAATTAAATATTATTCTGGTGTCATATGACGCTATAGACTTAATATTAGGGATTTATGCTTTTTATTCTTAGGCTTACTTCTCTGTTTTAACTGTGCCGATTATGACAACTGGATTATCTTCTTCGTGGATTGTTTTCTGAAATAACTTTCTGTTTTTTGAATTAGCATATTTCAAGAAGGATTCGGCCGATACCATTTGCCATACTTTGTTCGATGATGTTCCTCTACCCCTGCTTTGTGGCCAGAATGGGAAAACTCCGTCAATGTCATTTATAAAACCATTATTCTCTTTTTCTCTGTTTATTCGTATTGTTTTCTTTAGCATTTTATCATATATACATCCATAAGAGTAGAAGGAGCTTCTTTCTAATATCAAGTACCGATCAGTCTCTACAATATCTCCAAACATTACATAATGACTTTTCCAGTTATTCATTTCCCGACAATCTGGAGCCGGTAAAGCTCCTTTTAAGTCGAGTATATAGTAGGGATGTAAGTTTAGTTCTTTATCTATTTGAAAGATTGTATCGCTGGTAAACTCATGCATATATACGTCATTGTTATAGGAATAAAATTCTCCTTCATTTGCCATCTTGCACAGTATATTCTGTTTTTTTTGAAAACAGTTTGTTGAAGGGAATTCTTTAAGTATGTGCCCTTCGTAGGTTCGAACTTGTAGGTTATATTTATTGACTCCCAACAAATTGTTAGAATAAAGTAACATCGTAGAGTCATTAAGCGGAAAGATTACATCATACATAAGATCTGATTTCAAATCTTCTTCACCCGGAAGAGTTTTTAGCAGTTTGCCTTCATTTATAGAGAAAACCTTAAACTTTTTATCAAATCCTTTTAGTAGTATTTCGTTTTTAACAGCATAGGGAGGGTCTGTGCATGTAGAATACCCCATGGGGCTCTGGTCTCCTATCATTCCAATTGTACGGATATACTTTCCATTTTTGAGGTTAAAGAGATGGCATCCTGTGCTTGTATCTGCTATGATGTACTCGTCTAATAAGGTTAAGTAAAAATAGTCTCCTAATGTTGCATCTATCGTTTCTAATGCTATGTAGTCTATATTAGAAACGAGTGTAGAGAGCAAAGGAGCCTGTTCTTCTTTGGCTTCATGATAAGCTAAACTTATAGGTACGTCTTTTTCCTGCACTGCTACAGTGGCAGTGCAGGAGAAGAGTGTACAGCATATAGCTGTTAGAAATGGGAGAGATGTATTCATATTATAGTTTTTAGAGGTGTATTTACTCAATGGTACAAGACTTTGTTAAGGTCTGTGTTGCGCCGACACATGATACGGATATCCCCGACTCTGAATAGCAGTTGCCTATGCAGTCTGTTATTTCAAGTTCAGTACCGTCGTCACAAGTAGTGCTGACATTACATTTCCTTGCAGTAGTCATTCCTCCGAGAACAAATTTTTGTTCTTCATCGCTTAATAATGAATGATCCGGACAATCTTTTAGTGTTACTTTTTTCAATGTTTTCATCGTTTTGTTTTTTTAAGTGATTAATAATTTGTGATTATCTCAAGTATTCAGCAGATGCAGGAACTTTGTTTTCATGGCGGATAATGAATAATTATTTTCGTATCGTTTTCGATATTTTGTTCTCAGGTCGTTATTGGGGGAGTTACTTAATATGGTTGACAATAAACCGCTTAGCTCTTCCAGGACAATCAATGATTTATTGTTTTCATCAATGTGTAGCCGGCATTCTTCTTCGACCATTTCACTTAATCCGGTAGAGTCGGTTCCTATAAGTGGGATGCCGTGCATCATCATCTCTATTCCAACATAGCTACATTGCTCGTGAAAAGAAGGCATTACGCCTACTGTTGCTATTTGATAATATTCATATAGTTGTTCTTTGTTTACTTTTCCCGTATATGTTATCCTGCCAGCTAAATCAGTGGCTTCTTCCATATAAGTTTTGAAATTTCCATCACCTACTATTAATAGTCGGGCTTTCGGTTCTTTGTGCAACACCTCTCGAAAGGCTTTTATCAAAACGTCCAGCCCTTTGATTTCATCCAGTCGTCCTACAAAAAGTATTATTTTATCTTCTTTATCGAACAGTAGCGATTGTTTCTTCTGCTTTTTCTCGGCCTTGGTCAAGAAAATAGCTTTGTCTTCCAAACCATTATAAATCAATGTTATTTTCTCTATCGGAATATTATATGTAGTGTAGAGCAATTGGCTGGTGTACTTCGATAGGCATATAATCCGGTCGACTTCTTTAAAAAGCCTGCTGTCATTCTGGAAGTCTTGATATATCTCTTCCTCTTGATTATTCTTGGTACCTTCTGTTTTAGCCAGTATCCGTTTGAAGAGCGAAGTATTACCTTTCAGGGTAAAACACCAGTCCATATAGTGTATAGTGAGTAATATCCGGCAATCGGGGTATTGTTGTTTCAGCAATGATGCGATAGGACGATTATGTAAATAGTTCAGATGGAATATGTTTTCATCTTCGATACGTATATGAGGAATTAATGCATATAGCAGATTTCTGTAATATCTGTAGTAGTTGGCATCTGTACTTGGGTATTTTATGACTGGGATTTGGATGATTCTTATGCTTTCTTGTTCTACTGTTAATTCTGTTTTCTCAGTATTCAGGTTAATCAAGGTGATATACAGCTGGGGCACTTCTCTGAGGGCACAAAGCATTTGATTAATGTACGTACCTATACCATATTCGGCAGCACGTGTTGCATTGTTGAAAATATAAATATGTCTCATCGCATAATCATTGTTAGTCCGGTTTGCCACGTCAGACCATCTGATCCGAATGCTTTCTCCGAATGGTTTAGAACTTGCATTAGCACATCCTTGAAGGAATAACCCACTTCTTTCGACTCTATATAGTTCAAAAATAGACGTGTATAGTTTGCCTTATCAACCGGAACTTTCCGGCATGCCTCTGTTAAGTCCTTCAGATAGACGGAGTCTAAAGTAAGTGATGAACTGCAAACTCGGGGAGAGAGCAAGCGACTCAGTACATAGCATGCGATTCCTTCCAGTCCGGTTTCAAAGCTATAATCAGTAAACCGTCGGGGGTCAATTTGCATAACCTTAAAGTCTATTTCTGCTAATGAATCGTCTGTGTTACCTTCAATAAATTGTTCGTGTACCAAATATTCCACTGCCCAGGCAATACCGCAAAGGCCGTCCAAAAAGCTGAAAGATATTCCTTTGTGAATTTCTTCATACAGTTCATCAAACAGGTCTCCCGCATAATTTTCGTAAAGAGGGTTCTGGGTATATCGTGCATAATGAAAGAAGAATATTACGACGCCCATTTTGCCGGAATTCAGTCCCAGCTGTTTCATATAACTGCTATGTAGTATCAAATGATTACAAATTCGGTCCAATATCTTCTTATCCGGAGTTATGGGTATTTTTATCCATTCTGTCGGGAGGATATCCGGAGTTTGCATACCGTTTAGCCAAGTGGAGGGAACTATTACTTTCTTCTCAGGAAAGCCTCCCAACCAGGCGGCCCACCAACTGAAACTGCTATTAGCTATGATGTGATGACGACAGGCTGACATCAGATACATATCCTGCCAATTATCTTTGTTTTTATTCCAATCCACTAAATAGCTTTTGTCCAAAGCAAAATTACTCCTTACCCATTCAGGATCGTCCGTGAAATAAATAAAGATAGGCTCATCTTTAAGTAATGTATACATCTGGCTGATGGCTTTCTCGTAATAAGATTTTGTACAGATACCTCCATACAGGAATTCATTATTCCCAATAAGGTAATCATTGCGACGAATGTGGACACTGACTGAATTACTGCGACGTATGATACGGAGCATTTGGGCAGAAGGCTCATTAAGTTTTGATTCATCAAAAATGAAATCCTTTTTAATTTCGTCTTTAACGGTCTCTACATAGGTTACACATTGCCAGCAACCTGAATAAAAGATGATTGGCTGTTTCTTTTCTTTGAAAGATTGGGGCATTGAGGCACGTACCTCCTCTATGGAAAGACTTGTTCCTTTACGTAGTTTTCGGATGTTATTCTTCGTCTCGTCCGAGATGTGTATGTCTTGGCATATCTTGCTGAAAATGGAAGGCAGTTCATATCCATTGTGATTTCCGTAACGTTTGCATGGGGCAGGATCTATCAACAGCTTTCGTTCTTGTGTTGATATATGGCGGATATAAAGATAAAAGGCATATCCGAACATTTGATTTCCTAATCCACCGTAGAGTTGTACAATACTGATGGGGATGAACTTTAATTCGTCATTCAATAAAAATGAAAGAGACGGATCTATATAGTTCTGTTTCATTTCCTGTAGGTTATTGTCTTCCGGTACTTCTTCTTTATTTAACACAATAGCTTTATATTCACCTTCATATGGCCATATGTCTTGAAAGGCATATTTGTCATTTAGGACTTTGGGATGCTGGGTTAGTAGATAGCGATTGATATATGACTCGTCATGGAAGCGGGCGATGACTTTCTTGTTAAAATCTGCTTCTATGGCATCACGACACCATTCTGATAAGGACAGTACTTCTTGGGTACGTCCACCGTAGAAACCTCCCTGAAAGTAATATTTTCCTTGCCCGTAAGGTATGAATGCATTACAGTTTTTATTTCGGTCATAGGGATAATGATCGGGATGGATAGTTAAATAATGGCTGAATGAGAGTGCTGTCAGATAGTTGTGTTCAGCTTGTGGTAGTATTTCATCACAATAAATGGGAGATATGAATTTGAAATTGCCATTTAGATAGAATATGTAGTCATAAGAAGTCAATTGATTTCGTATCTCGCAGATGAATTTTGATTTAGAAGATACGTTGACAATCCAGCCTTTGTCTTCAATTAGGTGCATATGGACATTAGGAAGTCGTTGTGAGGCTAATTCCGAAGAATCGGTAAATACCTCATAGTTTTTTTCTGCCTCTACACAAAAATAAAGTTGGCTGGATGAATAAAATTCATTCCAGAATTTAATGTAGGGGCCTGTGACAATGTAGATGATTCCTATTTTCATATGTAAATTATGTTTTTCTTATTGAAAAAGCCGTTGGATCACGATTTATTCTCATAAATGCGTTCACCAACGGCTTTAAAAAACATTTAATAATTAAGCAATACTTACCTATTGAAATCTGTGACTTTTATAAGCCATAATCATGCGGGCTATTTATTAAGACTAACTTTTATGGTCCAGATTTTTTTTGTACCGTCAGCAGCCATTACGCTATATTTATGCTCTTGGGTCCAATCGGCAGGTACACCGAATTTAGGTGAACCGTCCAATGGGGTGACACGTGCAGCAGTAGATATATTGACGTAAACCACGAGGTTATTCAATGATACCTTGGAGCGTTCAGCCTCTGTAAATTTGCCTCCTGCGGCAGGAATTGTAAATACGGCTGTAGCAATTCCGTTGTCGGAGTCAATGTCGTTTGTACGGTCCAATTCCTTTTCAGCCACAATGTTTTCTCCGGTGAGGGCATCCTTATCACCGGAGTAGAAGCGGTGGTAAGCGCCTACTTTGGTTATTTCCGCCTCTTCGTAGGCGGGCAGGTCTTCTTTACTGCATGAAGCGATGAGTGGCATACACATCAACAGCAACATGAGCCATTTCGTATCAGATAATTTGATTCTCTTCATATTACTTTTCTTTAGTTTATTAATGAAATACTACGTTTACCATCCCGGGTTCTGGTCACTGTCATTGATGGCAGAGTTGGCATTGATAATGCTTTGTGTAATCGGGAACAGGTAACGCTTCTTAGAGAATGTACGGTCGGCGTTGGTGTAACCTACGGTACCTACAAACATGCGGTGTCTGTCCTGGCTGATTTCAATAAAAGTTGCCGGTGAACTCAGTTCCGGAATGATGTCTCCTGCAGGTTTTCCGTGGTTGGCCTCTCCTCCGTACATGCCCCAACGCAACAAGCTCCAGTAATAATCACCCTCCAAAGCTAAGTCTACATGACGTTCAATCTTGTAATCGTTCCATGCGTCAGCCAGTGAAGTGGCAATAGAAGGAGGAAGGTTGCCATGGGTGGTGCGTGTCTGGTTGAATGTGGCTACCGCACTGCTCACTTTCGATGCATCGTATTTGGCCAGTCCGAGCAACGCTTCGGCTTTATTCAGCAACGCGCGGCCATAACGGAAGATTACATAATGGAAGTCGGTCGGATTGTTCCAGAAAATACGTTCGGCATTGATATAGATATATTTGCGCCAGATGTAGTTTGTTATAGGGATATATCCGTTACCCGGTGTTTTACCGTCTACAGCTGTTCTGTGTAGGTTTCCTCCCTTGTGAAGGGTGATCAGTTCATTGTAGAACATACATGAATCATACTGGATGGAGTGGTAGAAGCGTTGGTCACGATTTTTGTAGATAAAATCGTTGATCTGTACATTGGGATCACTGCTGTTTGTCCTGTATGCCAGACTGCTGGCGTCCAGTTCTTTGGAATCTACGGCCATGTCGGCTACATCGGCATTGGATAACGTGGTTGTATTGTTTAGAAACTGTGTCGACTTGTTCCATTTCACACCTTGGTTGGTGGTCTGGTCAATCACTAAATAATCGTCTACCAGGTTTTGAGAAGGCGAGTGTTCCAGCCAGCATTCAAACACCAGATCCTGATTAAAGAACGGACGTCCTCCGTAGTCCTCCAAGCGCTTGTTGCTTTGGTTAGGCAGCATCTCCTGCATAAGTGTTCCTGCACCATTTGTGTTATCTTTGCTATAATATCGTGCCAGGATGATTTCGGGAGAAGTTTTGGCGCCATCCTGATTGAACATGCTGCCATAATTGCTGTCCAGTGTGTATCCTTGTATACCGTCTACAGCAGCTACAGTTTGCTCAAAGAGTGACTTTTTACGTGTGTCGTCTGTGCTGTAGGCAGCAGCCGTTAAACAGACTTCTGATTTCAACGCACGTGCGGCATTGGCATTGATACGTCCCTGCAAGGATGATTCGGGCAATCCTGCGATGGCATCGTCTATATCTTTCAGAATCAAATCGTATGTTTTGTCGATAGATTCTGTAAGAGGCAGATTGAATTCATCGGTTTCTGCCAGTACATGGTCAACCCAGATTACGCGTCCGCAATGTTTGGCAATGTAATAATAGGTCATGGCACGCAGCATTTTTCCTTCGGCTACCAGTGCTTTTTTATCAGCATCGGACAGGCCTGTAGACGCTTGCGATTTTTCGATGATCAGATTACATCGGCGGATGGTACCGAACTGGTTGAATCCCCATCCCCAGTCGCGGTTCATAAGGTCTCTGGCTTCATTCGGGCAATTTTGCCGCATGACCGAGTTTAGAGTCCATTGCTCTTCGGTACGGATATCGTGGTAGAATGGCAGGACGTTGTTGTAAGTTTGCAATACAAAAGCGTCCGCTGTTGATTTCAGACTCCAGACAAGGTCTTCCGAATAAGATTCCATAGGCTTCGTATCCAGGAAGTGTTCACAGCTCTGGAGTGTCAGTGCTGCGCAAAAGAGCGCGGGAGTGATGTATTTTATGAATTTCATATATTGTCTTCTTTTTAAGTTCATATTATTAGAATCCTACATTGACACTGATGGAGTATACTCTTGAAACCGGATAGGTATAAAGGTTTCCGTCACCGATTTCCGGGTCGATATCGAACTTATTCGCTTTGCTGAAAGTCAATAAGTTATAACCATTCAGAGAAACGTTGCATTTATTCATCCATGCTACTCTTTTCAGTAATTTATGTTTGAAATCGTAACCGATGGATAGTGTCTTCAGACGAAGATACCCTGTGTTGATCAGCCAGAAGTCCGAACTGCCGTAGTTGTTACTGCCATTGTAGCTTGCCGTACTTCTCAAACGTGGATAGCGGGCTCCCGTATTATTCGGAGTCCATACATCGGTCTGGAAGTCATAGATAACAGGGGGATAGCCGCTGCCGCTTTGGCTTCCCTGGATCATACCACCCATGTAGAGATCGGCGGGAGTGGCTCCCTGCCACAGCATGTTCATGAACCAACCCTTATAGTTTAAGTCGGCACTGAAACCATATTGACCGCGAGGCATACTGTTTTTACCGATACGGTGTTGGTCGGAGCCATCAATGATACCGTCACCGTTGAAGTCATTGTATTTCAGGTCTCCTGCACCCAGGTTGGTGGAACTCTGTCTTTTAGGTGAGTTCATTATATCTTCCTGATTCTGGTAATAGCCCAGACAGTCGTATCCGATACCCCAATATCCTTTGGCTTGAGTCGTGCGTTTGTATGGGTTTTTGGTATCTGTCTCCGCTTCATTCGGATTGATATTCCAGTATTGATCGAAGTAAGTAAAGTTACCCGAAAGAGTGTATTCGAAATCACCTCTCTTCTCTTTCCATTGCAGAATAAACTCAGCACCCTGGCGGATGAATTCACCGTTTGACTTTACTTTGGGTAATGCGATACCCAACGGGTCGGTATAAGCTACTGCTGACGGAGAGGTCAAATAACCTTTGGTACTTTTGCGGAAATAGTCTACAGAACCAGAAAGACGGTTGTTGAGCGATCCGAAGTCGAAACCGATATTGAAGTCACGGGTGGTGTACCACGTAATATCTTTGCTGACCAGAGCGCCTTCGGAAAATCCCGGATACCAGCTTCCGTTCAGCAGATAACCACGATCGTTCGGAGTATATGATTGCAGGTAGGCATAGCGTCCGATGGCGTCTGAACCGATCTCTCCATAAGAAGTTCTCACCTTGAACTGGTCGAAGATATGCCGGTCCTTTATTGTTTTCCAGAAACTTTCTTCCGAGATGACCCATGCAAGAGAGCCAGCATAGAATGTTCCCCAGCGTTTGCCGCGTGGGAATCTGTCGCTACCATCATAACGGAGGCTAACTTCGGCCACATATTTGCTGGCATAGTCGTATTTCAGTCGGGCTACTACACCGGCACGTGCTTGTTCACTTTCCGATGAACTGTTTTTAGCGGTGGATACAGGGCCTGCGTTAATTTGGTCTACATCCAGCAAATACTCTTCGCGGGATAATGATGAGTCGTCAGTGAAGAGCTTGTAAGCTTCGATACCGGCAGTGGCGCTGATGGTATGTACCTTATTAAATGTGCGATCGTAATTGGCGAAGCCTTGTACGGTGTACGATGACCAGTTTGAGTAAGACTTACTCAGTGAAGGTTTGCCCGGATCGTTGGGATTGCCGTCCCAGTCATATGCTAAAGGTGATTTTTTCCAGCTCTTTGACTTGTCATTGTTAATGCGGTAGTTACCCAGTGCTTTCAATCGAAGGCCCGGTACATAAGGTACGCTCCATTCCAGTGCGAGGTTGGCTATGGCACTGAGGTTTTCGTTCTTAGTGTATCCGGCTTCGGGGGAGATTTCCATCAATGGGTTGTCCGGCGTATTGAATATCTGTCCGTTCGGGTTATAAGCTATTTCCCAGGGAGCTTTATTCTGGATATGTCCCCAGGTGTGATAATAGCTGTCTCCTGATTTGGCATTGGGCGATCTTAAGTCCGTCTTATAAGCTTCGATGCTGGAAGTGACTTTCAAGCCTATTTCTTTGAAGTCCGCTACAATGTTTGTGCGGAAGTTATAGCGTTTGAAGCTGTTTACGTCGAACTTATAGAGTGACTTCTGATCGTAGAATCCCAGTGAAGTGTATGCTTTTATCTTTTCACTACCACCGGTAACGGTCAGGGTATGCTGCATTTCTGGTGCGAAGTTCTTCAAGCAGAGTTTCTGCCAGTCGGTATTGGGATATTTACGTGGATCTGACCCGTTGCGGAACAACTCCAGTTCGGCATCCGTATAAGCCGGTGCCAATCCGTCATTGGTCATACTCATGTTCTTGTAGAAGGCTGCATCGTGAGCATCCAGCTTATTGGGCATATTGGCAGGCTGACTCCAGTTATAGTTGAAGTTGTAGTTGATACTCATTTTTCCTGCTTTACCTTGTTTGGTGACTACCATAACAATACCGTCGGCGGCACGTGCACCGTAAACAGCAGTAGAGGCAGCATCTTTCAAAATCGTGATTTGTTCGATATCTTCAGCATTCAGGTTGCGGAAATCGCGCTCTTCCGAGATAACATCGTCGATTACATAAAGAGGAGTACCGCCACCACGGATAGAGATACTGGAGAAATTGTTCAGACCGCCACCGCTGGTTGTAACCAACAGACCCGGTGCACGTCCTGCCAGGCTTTGGGTGATGTTTGCCGTTGGCGCTTTAACGATGTCTTCGGTGTTGACACTGGCAATGGCAGCAGTGGTTTTACGTTTGGAAGTCGTGCCATAACCTACCACGATGACTTCATCCAGTGTCTTGGTGTCTTCTTCCATGGTGATACGCAAATCTCTGGACTTTCCAATAGCGATTTCCAACGGTTTGTATCCGATGTAGCTGATTTCAAGTACGGCCTTGCGAGGGGCATTGGACAGAGTGAATTCTCCTTCCAGGTTGGTAATGGTGCCGATAGTGCTTCCTTGTACTTTTACAGAGGCACCGATAATGGCTTCTCCGTTTTCATCGACTATTTTACCTGTGAGTTTCTCCGTTTTACTCTGCTGTGTGGCTGTGACAGCATATGTTTCATAAGTGTCTGCTACGGCAACTTGTGATGTCGTGCAGAATAACAGGAGACTGATGCCTGCTATTTTCAAAAAGTGCATTTCTCGAGGGCATGTGAGCTTCGGAAACAGGTTAGTTCTTTTTGTCATACATTAAATTATTCGGTTAAACATAAAAATGTGATTTGGGGAGATATAGATTAGATTGTCTAATATATATCAGTGCGAAAAGATTCTTTTAGGTTCTCATAGGCATTAGCATTTGGTTTATAATATTAAGTCTGTTCGGTAACTTTGCTGAACTATGCTGATTGTTGGCTGAAAAACAGAGCTAAATTAAGATAGGTTCTTTCAGTACTTTATACACATGTAATTAATTTATTATAAGGTTTATAGTAGACTGATCGAAAGAAATAAATGAACTTTATTAGGCATTTTGATATGTATGTGGGTTATGCATAATACCAATATTCTACTGATAATGTATTTAAATGATTGAAATACAAATGACTAATGTTTTCAGAACGTATTATAAACACTATTTATAACATACTTGTGTTATTTAAATAGTATCTGAATAGGGTAAGGTCCTTAGTTTTATTAAGTATATATTACATAAATTGTGTTTCGATAAAAAATATAGTAAAAAGTTGCAAGAGTATTAACTTCTTATTATCTTTGAGCCCATAATAAATACTAATAATTGCAAATGCAATGGTTAACTGGATTTAAGGGCTATTTGTTGTTTGTTAGTGTGATTTCTAAGTACTGAAAGAACTTAGTATTTCTTTTAAGATTTCTACTCTTCTATTTTTATTTTCTCGTTTATTAAGTTATCCATTTTGTTATTACGTCCGAAGTTCCATATTTGAGGTCATTAAATAGTTTCTTCCTATGTGTTGTTGTTCTGTGCATGTGATTATTCTGTTATTCTAAGCAACTGTTTCAATTTTCTTCACTTGTTTTCCACTTGTTTTCCAAAGGGCTCGATTGTTATAGGAAAGTCAGGAGAATACAAAGGAGCAAATTCTTAAATAAGATTTTATCCGTTCTAAACTGTTAAAGCATCAATAGAAAACCTGTAAGGGAAGGCATTTTAAGTTCATCTTCACAGGCACGATGTGTATCTTGGCGGCTAAGATGAACATCGTGGCACTGAAGATGTACATCTTAGCCCCTAAGATGAAAAAGATTGTGTGAAGAAGATGGTTTTTCTGAAGGATGGGATGAGTTTTGTCCGAAGGCTCCCGGGATTGGGAATTTAATTGCGTGGTGAGTGTGTTTATTAATGCTTCTGGCGATTGTCGTTTTTTATATATAGAGGAAGAATAATATGAAAATGACATAAACAAGGTTTGATTGAGAGGGGGGGATCGATGGGGTTTATGCAATATAGGATAAAAAGAAAGGCGGCTCCTTGCGGAGTCGCCTTTCGGTTATTTAAAGTTGTTAACTTTGTCTGATTAGAGTTTCGGACCAGCAGCAACCAACTTCTTACCAGCTTCGTTTCCAGTGAACTTAGCAAAGTTCTTGATGAAACGACCTGCAAGATCTTTTGCTTTTTCGTCCCACTGTGCAGGATCAGCATAAGTATCGCGAGGATCAAGGATCTTCGGATCAACACCCGGAAGTTCTGTCGGAACAACAAAGTCGAAGTAAGGGATAACCTTAGTAGGAGCTTTGTCGATAGAACCGTCAAGGATAGCGTCAATGATACCACGAGTATCTTTGATAGAGATACGTTTGCCGGTACCGTTCCAGCCTGTGTTAACCAAATATGCTTTTGCACCGGTCTTCTGCATCTTCTTAACCAGTTCTTCTCCGTATTTAGTCGGGTGCAGTGACAAGAAAGCAGCACCGAAGCAAGCAGAGAATGTCGGAGTCGGTTCAGTGATACCACGTTCTGTACCAGCCAATTTAGCTGTAAATCCAGACAGGAAGTAGTACTGAGTCTGTTCCGGATTCAGGATAGATACCGGAGGCAATACACCGAATGCGTCAGCTGACAAGAAGATAACTTGTTTTGCGTGAGGACCTTTAGACACCGGTTTAACGATGTTTTCGATGTGGTAGATAGGATAAGAAACACGAGTGTTTTCTGTTACTGATTTGTCAGCGAAGTTGATTTCACCTTCAGCGTTTACAGTACAGTTCTCCAACAGAGCGTCGCGTTTGATAGCGTTCCAGATATCCGGTTCGCTTTCTTTGTCAAGGTTGATAACCTTAGCATAGCAACCACCTTCGAAGTTGAATACACCTTCATCGTCCCATCCGTGTTCGTCGTCACCAATCAACAGACGTTTCGGGTCAGTAGACAAAGTTGTTTTACCTGTACCGGACAGACCGAAGAAAATAGCTGAGCTCTTACCTTCTTTATCTGTGTTAGCAGAGCAGTGCATAGAAGCCATGCCTTTCAATGGCAGTAAGTAGTTCATGTAAGAGAACATACCTTTCTTCATTTCACCACCATACCAAGTGTTCAGGATAACCTGGATCTTCTCAGTCAAGTTGAATACAACAGCAGTTTCTGAGTTCAGACCCAATTCTTTGTAGTTTTCAACTTTAGCTTTAGAAGCGTTCATGATAACGAAATCAGGTTCACCGAAGTTAGCCAGTTCTTCAGCTGTCGGACGGATGAACATGTTTGTTACGAAGTGAGCCTGCCAAGCTACTTCCATGATGAAGCGCAGTTTCAGGCGAGTATTTTCGTTAGCACCACAGAATGCGTCAACAACGTACAGTCTTTTGTTAGAAAGTTCTTTAGTTGCCAAATCTTTAACGGCGTTCCAGCATTTCTGGTCTACCGGTTTGTTGTCGTTTTTGTATTCTTCAGAAGTCCACCATACTGTGTTTTCGCTGGTAGCATCTTTAACGAAGAATTTATCTTTAGGAGAACGTCCTGTATAAACGCCAGTCATAACGTTTACAGCGCCCATGTTTGTTACTTGACCTTTTTCAAAACCTTCCAAACCCGGTTTGGTTTCTTCAGCGAACAATACATCGTAAGACGGGTTGTGCACAATTTCAGTAACACCTGTAATACCGTACTTGCTTAAATCTAAATTTGCCATTTTCTTTTGAATTAATTAAAATTGGTATATTGTTTATTATCTCTTTCTGGCATTTGGAGAGGAATGTTTTTAAACATACCCTTGTAAATCGACTACAAAAGTAATGCTTTCTTTGGAAACAAAGAATATATTAGAGAAATTTTTCTTTAATAGAAACCGTTTTATATTTACGTAACAATATCTGCAAACTGAACGTTGCAAATTGAAAGATTATCACTTACTTTGCACCGTATAAAATCTGAATATTAAAACGCAGTTGAAAAGATGAAGATTATTAATTTAAGTGAGACAAACTCAATATTGAATCAGTATGTATCAGAGATAAGGAACGTTGAGGTTCAAAACGACCGCTTGCGTTTTCGCCGTAATATTGAACGTATCGGCGAGGTAATGGCTTATGAAATGAGCAAGACGTTCGCTTATTCGGTAAAGGAGATACAGACCCCGTTGGGAATAGCACCTGTCAGTACACCGGACAATCAGTTAGTTATCAGTACGATACTTCGTGCCGGCCTGCCTTTCCACCAGGGTTTCCTGAGTTACTTCGATTATGCTGAGAATGCGTTCGTTTCAGCTTATCGCAAGTACAAAGATACGCTGAAATTTGACATACATATTGAATATATCGCTTCACCGCGTATTGACGGAAAAACTCTTATCATTACAGACCCGATGCTTGCCACAGGTGGCAGTATGGAGCTGAGTTATCAGGCTATGCTGACCAAGGGGCATCCTTCTGAGATTCATGTCGCTTCGATTATTGCCAGCCAGAGGGCTGTAGACCATATAGCCTCTATTCTGCCAGAAGATAAAACTACGATCTGGTGTGCCGCTATCGATCCTGAGATTAATGAGCATTCGTATATTGTTCCCGGTTTGGGCGATGCGGGCGATCTTGCTTTCGGTGAGAAAGAGTAAAAAAGATAGAAAAGGTGATGACCGGACAGCCTGCCTTCTTGCTCTCTGATTATGGATCGGGGAGAAGAAGGCAGGCTGTTTTTTTATAAAATGGTTTCTGATGGCAAGCAAGAAAGAAGAGATTTATGTATCTTTGTCACCACTATAATGAAACGTGGAAAGATATAATTAAAGTGAAAAATAAATTTTCTAAAATATTCTCAATAGCTGTTTATACGTCTTTTGCTTTATCGGTCGGGGCTTGTAAGAGTGATCCCGTCCGGCTGCCGGAACTGAGCGGGCACCGGGGAGCCGATTGCATCGCGCCGGAAAATACGTTGGCTTCAGCGGATTCTTGTATAAAGTATAAGATTGACTTTATGGAGTGTGATGTCTGTATCAGCAAGGACAGTGTGTTTTATTTGTTACACGACTCTACTTTAGACCGTACGACGAATGGAACAGGACCGATTGCCGGATGGCTTTCGGCGGATATTGATACGCTGGACGCAGGTTCGTGGTTCGGAGAAGAGTTCAAGGGGCAGCGCGTACCCCGGTTGGAGGTTTTGTTGCGCAAGGCCAAACAGAACGGATTAAAACTGACCCTCGATTATCGTTCGGGGGACTTCGGGCAATTGCTCAGTCTGGTGCGCAGAGAAGGAATGCTGGAAAATTGTACATTCACTTTTTGGTCGGACAAACAAGCAAAAGCATTTCGTGAGGCGGCTCCTGAAGTACGGACTTTGCAAGCGTATGTGGGAGGTGGTGCCGAACTTGATAAGGTTATAGCGGAAATAAACCCTAATATTGCAGTTATCCGGATCGATTCATTGGATGAGCATTTGGTGGAGCGTTGCCATAAAAAAGGGTTGAGAGTGCTTGCGTTAGCATTGGGCACCGACAATGTGGAAGAGTCCGACCGGAAAGCTATTGAACTTGGAGTGGATGTGTTGGCTACGGACAGACCGGAATTGTTTGTGAAGAAATACAGACCAGAGCATACATGGAAGGAGTGAAACGATGCGGGGACAGATATGATCTAAAAATAAGGGGTATCGTTCAACGATACCCCTTATTTTTAGATCATATGAATTAACGGGAAGGGTGTTTTATTTTACTTCCCATGTTTCATTGGTCATCAGTAACTCCTTGAAGTTGTGATACTTCTTTTTGCCTTTCACTTCGTCGATCTGTTCAACGATTGCATCGTTATAGGTTGGAGCTTCCACGTCACGAATCACACCGAGTGCAATCGGGAAATCCGGTCCTTCCATCAGTGCTAACTTCAGTTGCAAAGTGTTGTCTTGGCTGTGGGCATCGTGAACCAGGATGTCTTTTTCCGTAATGCCGTTTTCGCCTACTTTCACCACTTTCAGTCCGAAACCTTCCTGCATCAGTCCGAATTCTTTGTTCTCACCGAAGAGCATCGGTTTGCCATGCTCCAGATAGATTGCATTCTTAGAACGTCCCTCTTTGGTTGCTACCGATTCGTGTGTGCCGTCGTTGAAGATGACACAGTTTTGCAAAACTTCTACGACTGATGCCCCTTTATGGTTGGCGGCAGCTTTCAGGACTTCGACAGATGCCGGTCCGTCTACTGCTACACAACGCGCAAAGAAACGTCCGCGCGCTCCGAAGCAGAGCTCTGCCGGATGGAACGGGTCTTCTACGGTTCCGTAAGGAGACGATTTGCTGACGAAACCACGGTCGGAAGTCGGAGAATATTGACCTTTAGTCAGACCGTAGATACGGTTGTTCAACAAAATCATATTCAGGTCGATATTGCGACGTACCGCATGGATGAAGTGATTGCCGCCAATGGCCAGCCCGTCACCGTCACCGGAAATCTGCCAGATGGTTAAATTCGGATTAGCTACTTTGGCGCCTGTTGCGACAGCAGCTGCACGTCCATGAATGGTATGGAAACCGTAAGTGTTGACGTAATAAGGCAAACGGGAAGAACAACCGATACCGGAGATTACGGCAATGTTGTGTGGAGCTACTCCCAGTTCGGCCATGGCCTTGTGCAGAGAGTTCAGGAAAGCGTGGTCACCACATCCCGGGCACCAACGAGGCTGGCCTGATTTATAATCTTTTGCTGTATATACTGTTTCGCTCATCTCTTATTCCTCCAATAATTTAGTAAATGCTTCTACAAGTTCTCTCGTTACGAACGGCTGGCCCTTTACTTGGTTGAACTGGCTGATATTCAATCCGGGCACTTTCATGCGCAGATATCCTGCAAACTGTCCCAGGTTCTGTTCGGCCACCACGATCTTTTTGTATTTCTTCAGTACTTCAGCGGTGTTCTTAGGCAGCGGATTGATATATTGGAAATGGGCAAGTCCCACTTTCTTTCCGTTTTTGCGCATATGTTCCACAGCTGAATAGAGATGTCCATAAGTACCGCCCCAGCCAACTACCAACAGGTCGGCATCAGTATCGCCCTGTACTTCAAGTTCGGGGATGCTGTCGGCTATCTTTTCTATTTTAGCCTGGCGTAGAAGCGTCATTTTCTGGTGGTTCTCAGGTTCTGTAGAGATCACACCTGTTTCATTACTCTTTTCAAGTCCGCCGATGCGGTGCATGAATCCTTCTGTTCCGGGAACGGCCCAATAGCGTGCGCCGCTCTTTTCGTTACGTTGGAACGGAGTCCATGTTTCGGCCATCTCCGGTGTCACATACGGCGGTTTGATAGCCGGATATTCGTCCAGGTCAGGAAGTTTCCAGGCCGCAGAACCGTTGGCGATGAAGGCATCGGTCAGCAGTACTACCGGAGTCATGTGCTCAAGAGCTATTTTGGCAGCCATATAGGCGGCATCAAAGCAGTTAGTGGGCGAAGTGGCTGCAATGACGGGCATCGGGCTTTCGCCATTGCGTCCGTAGAGGGCTTGCAACAGGTCGGTTTGTTCCGATTTGGTTGGCATACCGGTAGAAGGTCCCCCGCGCTGTACATTAATTACGACCAATGGCAGTTCGGCAATAACAGCCAGGTTCATGGCTTCGCTTTTCAGGCAGACACCCGGTCCCGAAGTCGTTGTTACAGCCAGATCGCCTGCAAAAGCCGCACCAACGGCCGAAGCACATCCGGCAATTTCGTCTTCACACTGAACGGTTTTCACCCCCATTGATTTATGTTTTGCAAGCTCGTGCAGGATGTCGGTAGCGGGAGTAATAGGATATGATCCTAAATAGAGTTCCAACCCGGCTTTTTCCGCAGCGGCGATCAGGCCGTACGATGTAGCTTTGTTACCATTGATATCGGTATAGAGTCCTGCGGCTTTCGGAGTTTTACTTTCAATTTTGTAAGTGGAAGTAGAAGCGTGCGTATTGGCTCCATAATTGTAACCGTCGTTCAGCACTTTGATGTTGGCAGCGGCAATTTCCGGTTTCTTGGCGAACTTCTCGTTCAGCATTTTCTCTGCGGCGGACAGGTTACGGTTGAACAACCAGCATACTAATCCGAGGGCGAACATATTTTTGCAACGCAGCATGGCTTTGTTGTCCAGTCCGGAGTCTTTGAGGCTCTCCTTGCACATCGATGAGATGGGCACTTCGAGCACTTGTTGTTTGATTCCCAGCTCTTCAAAAGGGTTGCCTGTTTTAAACTGTGCTTTTTCCAGATCTTTTTCTCCGAAGGAGTCGGAGTCAGTGAGGACCAGTCCCTGCGGTTTACAGAATTTAATTTGAGTTTTCAGTGCGGCGGGATTCATGGCTACCAATACGTGGCAATGATCACCGGGGGTGAATATTTTACTTGCGCCAACGTGTACCTGAAAACCTGACACACCTGTCAGCGACCCTTGCGGAGCACGGATATCTGCCGGATAATCGGGAAATGTACAGATGTCATTTCCAACCGTAGCCGACACGTTCGAGAAGATGTTGCCGGCCAACTGCATACCGTCGCCGGAATCGCCGGAGAAGCGAACAACCACTTCCTCCAATTCTTTAACCATCATTTCGTCTGCCATAATTCTATTTATATATTTAAATTTAGGATTAACATTAACCGGTGTTAGTGTGTTCTTAGAATATTAACCACCAGCGTGTCTTTTTTGTTTGTCACTTCCTTGTATATGTGGCAGGCAAAGTTCGCAAAGTTAAGTGACTTAACAAAATCTTTTCTGATTTATCTGTAGGGCTTTATTAAAAGATACCCGTTTTGCTGCTATTTTGTTCTCCGGAGTAAGTAAAATGTCTGCATTTTGTCCGAATATAGGCATTCTGACAAGCAGATTGATATTGCTTCTTCACCCTTCTTCTGACGAATTGCTCTTCAATCGGCTTGATAGGTAGATATATGATTGTATTTTAATTGAATTTTCTTTCGTTTTTTGTGTTTTGAGTTCATTCTTGTGATCGCTCGTCTATTCTTTATTGATATAGGAGGTATTTGCATATTCTTCTTGTATAAATCTATTCTTCGGGGTTTGCCAAATCGGGAGAATGCGTTATCTTTGCAGTCGATATCTATCATGGCCCTGTAGTTCAACGGATAGAATAGAAGTTTCCTAAACTTTAGATAGGGGTTCGATTCTCCTCGGGGCTACCATAAAACAAAAAGCCTCCTTCGCATAATCGCGAAGGAGGCTTTTTTATTACCTTATAATATATCAGGCTTTATTCTTCTGTAGTAGTTGCCGGTGCCGAACCTTTTTTGTTTTTCAGCATCATATAAGCAATCGGAGAAGCTACGAACAGTGATGACAGTGTACCGATAACAACACCCAGAATCATTGCGAAGGCAAAGCTGCGGATAGAATCACCACCCAGGATGAAGATACACAGCAATACGATCAACGTACTCAATGAGGTATTGATGGTACGTGCCAGAGTTGTGTTCAGAGAGTCGTCGAACAACTGTTTCACATTGCGTTTCGGATACAGACCGAAGAACTCACGAACACGGTCGAAGATTACCACTTTATCGTTGATTGAGTAACCGATAGCGGTCAAGATGGCACCGATGAAGGTCTGGTCAATTTCCAGAGAGAACGGCATCCAGCCCCAGCACAGGGAGTATGCACCTAAGATCATCAGTGTATCACTGGTCAGAGCTACAACGGAACCCGCACTATAAGCGATGTTACGGAAGCGGATCAGGATGTACAGACCAATGGCGATCAGGGCGAATACAACCGACCAGATAGCTGAAGTCTTGATATCGTCGGCGATACTCGGACCTACTTTCTGTGAACTGATAATACTGCCGCCTGTGTGGTTGTCACGGTCGATGAATGTAGCCAGGGTGATGTTCTGAGTCAGCATGGGTTTCAATGCTTCGTACAGGTAAGATTCGATTTCCGAGTCCACGTTGTTACCTTCGTCCTGAATGCGGTAGTTGGTACTGATACGTACAGTCTTCTTGTCGGTACCGATAGAGATGACACTTACGTTGGCATCACCGAACTTGTTAGAAATCAGCTCACGTACCTGTTCCGGTTCAATCGGATTTTCGAACTGAACCTTGAAGTTACGTCCACCGGTGAAGTCGATACTCTGGCTTAAACCGCGGGTTACCAATGAACCGATGCAGATCAGCAGGATCACGCCTGTGATAGTCAACCATTTCTTGTTGCCACCCATAAAGTCGAAGTGGGTATTTACCAGCATCTTCTTTGAGATAGGTGAAGTAAATGTCAGATTCAGCAGTTTGTCTTTGTTCATGAAGTGTTCGTAAACCAGACGGGTCATGAACACGGCTGTGAAGAATGAACAGAGGATACCGATGATCAGGGTTGTGGCGAAACCACGGATCGGACCTGTACCGAAGTAGAACAGGATGATACCGGTGATGATAGAAGTCAAGTTGGAGTCGAAGATAGCAGAGAAGGCATTTGAATAACCGTCCGCCAATGCTTTCTTCACGCCCTTACCGCTACGAAGCTCTTCTTTGGTACGTTCGTAGATCAACACGTTCGCATCCACCGCCATACCGAGTGACAGCACCATACCGGCAATACCTGACATAGTCAGTGCGGCCTGGAAAGATGAAAGGATACCCAGCGTGAAGAAGAAGTTCAGCACCAAAGCGCCGTTGGCAATCATACCCGGGATGAATCCGTACATAGAGCACATATAGATCATCAACAGGATCAGAGCGACAACGAATGAGAAGATACCTGCGTTAATGGATTCCTGACCTAATGACGGACCAACGATGTCTTCCTGAACGATGTGTGCAGGAGCCGGCATCTTACCGGACTTCAATACGTTAGCCAAGTCCTTTGCCTGTTCCGGAGTAAAGTGGCCGGTGATCTGTGAGTTACCGCCTGTGATTTCGTTACTTACGTTCGGTGCGGAATATACATAGTTATCCAATACGATGGCGATGGACTTATTGATGTTCTGTTTGGTCAGCAATGCCCAACGGCGTGCACCGTCAGAGTTCATCGACATGCTTACAGACGGTTTGCCATATTGGTCGTAGTCGTCTTTGGCATCGGTTACAACGTCACCTTCCAGCGGTGCTTTGCCATTACGTTCGGTCGATTTGATAGCATACAATTCGAAAGTCTGGCCTTTCGGATCGTATTCGAACGGAGAAACACCCCATTTTAAACGGAGATCTTTCGGCAATTCGGCAGCTATTTCCTTCATAGCGAGGTATGAATTGACAGTAGCTGTATCTTTGTAGTTGGCGTAACCTACTACGGGACCTCCGTTGGGGTTTACACTCAGGATGGCCAGTAGCGGATGTTCTTTTTTCAATTGTTCCAGATCGGCAGAAGAAGCCTGCTGTTTCTTTTCTCCACCTTTCAGTGCGGCAGCAAGGCTGTCGGCGGCGCTGATTGCTTTATCGGGAGTAGCTTCTGTTGCAGCCAAGGCTGTCGAATCTACTGCGGCAACAGTATCGTTGGCGGTAGTTTCGTGTGCCAGGACTGCGCGGAGTTTAGAGTCGGCAGCCTGCAAGTAAGGAGCTACTTCTTTGGCGTTGTATGTTTCCCAGAATTCAAGGTTAGCCGATCCCTGGAGCAACTTTCTTACACGTTCGGGTTCTTTGATACCCGGAAGTTCCACCATGATACGTCCCATTTTGTCCTCGAGGCTCTGGATGTTGGGCTGAACCACACCAAAGCGGTCGATACGTGTACGAAGCACGTTGTAGGAGTTGGTTACGGCAGCTTTTACTTCTTCTCTCAACACCTTTTCAACTTCGGCGTCAGATGATTTCTGGTTTACTTTGTCTTTGAGCTGTTGTGTTGCGAAGAGTTCAGAAAGCTTGGCACCCGGGGCAGTCTTGTGATACTCTTTAATAAACAGCGTGATCACGTCGTCCTGGCTGGTAGTAGCTTGTTTGGCAGCTTCGGACAGTGCTTTGTTGAAAGCTTCGTCGGGCTTGTTGTCAGCCAATGCTTTGATAACATCGGGTACAGACACTTCGAGGATAACGTTCATACCTCCCTTAAGGTCCAGACCTAAACTGATTTCCATTTCACGACACTGTTTCAGCGTATAGTTACCCAACCATACTTTCTCGTTGGAGAGAGAGTCGAGGTAGTCCTGCTCTACTTTCACATCGCCTTTCGCAAACTCTTTTGCCTTATTGGTATAATGGCGAGTCACGAAGGAGAAAGAGAGGTAGAACACGCATACCAGCGTGAGTAATACCGCAAAAACCTTTACAAATCCTTTGTTTTGCATTTTACTTTTAATTTATTATGATTACATTTTAATTGATTTCTGTCGCATACAAGGCTGCAAATATAGTTTTTTTTTCACATTCAGAAGTAATTAGGAGGCAAATATTTGAATGTGAAGGGGATTTTTGAGACGCTTTGGCGGATATTGTTGGAAGTATCGTTTGTCATTTTGGCAATATGTCAAATGAAGGCTCTCAGATTTCATTTTTTCGGCTTCTTGGCACAGGTTGCCCCGGAAAACCGGCTCTATTTCGTTTCGGAGTTTATCGCATTTTCGGTTTTATCTTTCATTTTCTTTCAGAAAGAAAGCTGTGTGGACGTAAATGTATCCGATACGTCTTCCGGGGAGGATAATCTGTCTTTTTGATGTTTCGATAAGGACTGTTGAGAGAAGGCTGTTAGAAGATTATAAGGTCCGGATAAGTGTTATTTTTCGGGACAATAGATGTAATTTGAATAACATATAGAGATATGGGGGAAAAGAAGTAAGCATTTTCGGAAAATGCTTACTTCTTTTGGGGTAAATGCTTACTTCTTTTCCCGAAAAGAAAGGGTCTTTTTGCCCTAAACCCCGGCTCATGTCGATGTAAACCCCGGCTTTCCGGTTCCAATTCACCGTTTTTTCTTCTGTCCGGCTCCTGGTTTGAGACTTTTTTCACCGGGTATGGTTAGCGAATAGCGCTTTTTACTGTCTTTTTGTTACTGAATCGGATCGGCGGGAAACAAAAGCGCACATTCCGCTTGTTGTGTCCCCAAGGCAGTACCGATGCGTACGGGGCTGTGTGGATGCTGTAGGAACGAACTGTTTCCTACGATTAATCGGGGAGCGTGATGTAGCACCAGATGGGGTAATGGTCTGAGTCTTTGATCGAATTGTCTACCGTACATCCCGATGCTTTCAGATTCTTGCTGATCAGGATATTGTCGATCCGGAAGTAGAATTTATTCTGGTTGTACGAGATACCCAGTCCCCGTCCCGATTCGGTGAATGCGTCATCCAGATCTTGCGAAATAACCCGGTGGGCATACGATATGGGAGAGTCGTTAAAGTCGCCGCAAACGATGACCGAGGGGTAGGGAGAACGGGCTATTTCCTGAGCAATGGCGCGTGCCTGTGCCGAGCGGATAGCCGAAGCTTCAGCCAGTTTATTGACGAGTTGCCGGATACCGCTTTTCACTTTTCCTGCTTTCGGGTCTTTCAGCATGTCTTCGTATACTACTTTATCTTCGCGGGTAAGCTTGTTCGATTCAAGATGATTGTTTATCAGCAAGACGGTGTCTTTTCCTATTTTTATATCGTAAACCATGCTGCCGTTGTAGTTGCTCTGATAGTCGAGCATACGGGCGGAAAGAATGGGGAACTTGGAGTAACAGGCTATCTGGCTGCCGGCTCCCGTCTTTCCCACCTGTTTGATGTGACGATACGGGTAGTCTTTTAAGGCTTGCCTGATCTCTTTATTGTTGAGGTGTATCTTGGCTGTTTCGGAACCCGCATACTCCTGCATGCAGACAATGTCGGCTTTGCTGTTCTTTATATAGTTCAGAATAGGGTTCTGTCCATTCTCTTTCTTCATGTTGCCGAAGGACATGATGTTGTACGAAAGGAGTTTAATGCTGTTCTCCGGCTGTCCGGACGGCCCCATGTTGAAGGGCATATACGTCCTGATCTGCGGATAACAAAGCAGGAATCCTAAAAGAGGTACCAACGCGAGACGGTAGCGCACGATAAGCCAAAAGACCAGAAAGCAGAAATTGATGACGAGAAAGATGGGGAATGTCAGTCCCAGACACGACTGCACCGGGTGTACTTCAGGGTTGATGTACGGACTGTAAGCCGTCAGCAGCAACATTCCGATGAAGAATGCGTTGACGGCCAGGAACAGGAATAGGGCTAATCTGCCTATATGCTTCATGCGTTATCTTTTGCTTGCGTCGAACAAGCTCTTTTTTTCTTCCGTAGTCAGGCTCTCGTAACCCGATTTCTTCAGTTTGTCGAGAATGCGGTCTATCTCGTCCGACTGTGCCTTTTTACGGGCATTGTAGTCGTAATCGTTCTGACGGGTATTGTTTCCGTAATGCACCTTCATTTTGGGTTTCCGTTTCCAGGTTTTGGCGCTGAACAGGGCGGCGATTGCGTCGAGCGCTTTGTTAACCCATGAAGTGATGTCTTTCCCTTTGTTCAGGCTGGCCGCAAACCAGAGTCCTGCCAGTGCCCCGCCCAGGTGGGCGATGTGCCCGCCTGCATTGCTTGAGGTGATAAAAAACAAATCGGTCAGCACAACGATCAGGGCCAGATACTTCAGACGCACATTGCCGAAAAAGAGAAGGCGTACAGGATAATTGGGCTCCCGATAGGCGGTTGCCACTACGATGGCCAGCACCGAAGCCGATGCGCCTACCATGGTGGAGTAGGCGGTCATTGGGCGAAAATACGGAAAGACATTATAAGAGATCATATACAGCAGCCCGCCACAGATTCCGCCTACAATATAAAGACCTCTCAGGTGTTTGCCCGAGAAGAAATACAGGAACAGCGAACCGAACCAATAAAGCCAGAGCATGTTGAACAGGATGTGCAGGAATCCTGCATGCATAAACATATAAGTAAAGATGGACCATGGTTGCCACACAAACCGTGTGAAGGATGCCGGCAAAGCTAATAATTCAAAGATCCCTGCCGCGCTCCGGTTGAACAACTGCAACAGGATACCGATCAGCGTCGTAACAACGAATACACCGACGTTGATGAATATCAGTTGGATATAGACGTTTCCTCTGCGAAACGCTTCTTTCAGGTCAGTTATAATATGTCCCATTGTTTCTGTTCTTTTTTCTCCAGTACATGATCAGGATAAATCCGAATATCATTCCTCCGAGGTGTGCAAAGTGTGCCACGTTATCACCCGGATTGTTGGCAAAGCCTGCGTACAACTCTATCAGGGCATATCCGATGACGAAGAACTTTGCCTTGATGGGGAAGGGCAGCGGGAAGATGAACAACTGCTGGTTGGGGAACAACATTCCGAAAGCCAGCAAGATGGCATATACGGATCCCGAAGCTCCCACTGTGGTCATCATGTTCAGGTATTCACTCATGGGGATAATGCCCGTACCGATGTTTACACTGGTATATTGCGACAGTTCGGTCACGTATTGTATGTATTGCACCACCTCCTGAAGCAGGCCTGCGCCCACGCCGCAGAGGATATAATAGAATAAAAAACGTTTCGGTCCCCATACTTGTTCAAGAATCCGGCCGAACATCCATACTGCGAACATATTGAAAAAGATGTGGCTGAATCCTCCGTGCATAAACATATAAGTGAATAGCTGTGCCGGATTGAAGTTGTCGGCGAGGAAAAAGTGGAGACCCAGATAATCGGATAAGTTAATCCCGTAGCTTTGCGCTACAAGTTGACCGAGGAATAGGAGAACATTGATAATTATCAGGTTTTTTGTTACAGTTGGCATTCTTCTAATTTGTTAATGTAATTAATGTGATAATGTGTGCATTAGCTCCTTTACACATGATAATAGACGCAAAAATACGAATAAATTCTGTTCTACAGCAGAAAAATAATCTACTATTAGTTCTTTTTCAACAATTTGATGTGTTTTTTTGATGTTTTTATTTGATATGTTGTTTTGTTACTCTATATTTGTGAGGATTTTAAGGATATCTTTTGTGTAACATATATTAATTAATCATTTACGTATTATGAATAAGGCTGAACTTATTAATGCAATGGCAGCAGAATCCGGTTTAAGTAAAGTGGATTCTAAGAAAGCACTTGAAGCTTTCTTTTCTTCGGTTACAAAAGCTTTGTCAGCTGGTGACAAAATCTCTTTGGTTGGTTTCGGTACATTTTCTGTAGCTGAAAGAGCCGAAAGATCAGGTATCAATCCTTCTACAAAGAAAGCGATTATTATTCCCGCAAAGAAAGTTGCTAAATTCAAGCCAGGTGCTGAGCTGGCAGATGCTATAAAATAAGCATTTATAGTTGAAAAGAAATTAAGAGAGGAGACGCTGATGCGTCTCCTTTTTTTGTATCTTTGCGCGCAGAATAATAACTTGGATATGAAGATAGAAGATAAACTTGTGGCGTCCGTAATCAGCGGACTCAAAGCGCTTTACGGACAGGATGTGCCTGCCGCGCAAGTGCAGTTGCAAAAGACAAAGAAAGAGTTTGAAGGACACCTCACCCTTGTGGTATTCCCTTTCCTGAGAATGTCGAAGAAGGGCCCGGAGCAAACCGCACAGGAAATCGGTGAGTATCTGAAAGCCAATGAACCGGCTGTAGCAGCTTTCAATGTGATCAAGGGCTTCCTGAATCTGACCATCGCGTCGGCTGCCTGGATCGAACTGTTGAATGAGATTCATGCCGATGCACAATACGGCATTGTCTCAGCGGATGAAAATGCTCCGCTGGTAATGATTGAATATTCGTCACCCAATACCAATAAACCTCTTCATCTGGGCCATGTGCGCAATAACCTGTTGGGTAATGCACTGGCCAATATCGTCATGGCGAACGGAAATAAGGTAGTCAAAACCAATATCGTCAACGACCGTGGTATCCATATCTGCAAGTCGATGCTGGCATGGCAGAAGTATGGCAATGGTGAAACACCCGAGTCGTCGGGTAAAAAAGGCGACCATCTGGTAGGCGATTATTACGTCGCTTTCGACAAGCACTATAAAGCTGAGGTAGCGGAGTTGATGGAGAAAGGTATGACCAAGGAAGAAGCCGAGGCAGCCTCTCCGCTGATGAATGAAGCGCGTGAGATGTTGGTGAAATGGGAGGCGGGTGATCCAGAAGTGCGTGCACTCTGGCAGATGATGAATAACTGGGTATACGAAGGCTTTGATGAAACCTACCGTAAGATGGGAGTGGGCTTCGATAAAATCTATTATGAATCCAATACATACCTGGAAGGCAAAGAGAAAGTGATGGAAGGTCTTGAAAAGGGTTTCTTCTTTAAGAAAGAAGATGGCTCGGTCTGGGCTGACCTGACGGCGGAAGGATTGGATCATAAACTGCTGCTTCGTGGAGACGGAACCTCAGTATACATGACTCAGGACATTGGTACGGCCAAATTGCGTTTTGCCGACTATCCTATTAATAAGATGATCTATGTGGTAGGAAACGAACAGAACTATCACTTTCAGGTATTGTCCATCTTGCTTGATAAGCTCGGATTTGAGTGGGGCAAGAGCCTGGTACATTTCTCTTATGGTATGGTGGAACTGCCTGAAGGCAAGATGAAGTCGCGTGAGGGTACGGTGGTAGATGCTGACGACCTGATGGCGGAAATGATTGCGACAGCCAAGGAAACTTCTCAGGAATTGGGCAAGTTGGACGGGCTGACACAGGAAGAGGCAGACGACATTGCACGTATCGTCGGACTGGGAGCACTGAAATACTTTATCCTTAAAGTGGATGCCCGTAAGAACATGACCTTCAACCCGAAGGAATCTATTGACTTTAACGGTAATACAGGTCCTTTTATCCAGTATACTTATGCACGTATCCAGTCCGTTCTGCGTAAAGCAGCCGAAGCAGGCATTGTGATTCCGCAAGTGCTTCCGGCCAATATCGAGCTGAGTGAGAAAGAGGAGGGATTGATTCAGATGGTTGCCGACTTTGCCGCAGTAGTGCGTCAGGCCGGTGAAGACTATAGCCCGTCAGGTATCGCCAACTACGTTTACGATTTGGTGAAAGAATACAATCAGTTCTATCATGACTTCAGCATCCTGCGTGAAGAGAATGAAGACGTGAAACTGTTCCGTGTCGCTCTGTCTGCCAATATTGCCAAGGTTGTCCGTTTGGGAATGGGATTGCTGGGCATTGAAGTACCGGACAGAATGTAAGATATTCTTTGAATAAAAATAGAAACTACGGGATTTCTTTAGTCAGAACAACTGCTAAAGGAATCCCGTAGTCGTATTTGCCTCATAAGTTCCGGAGAAATTATTGCAGATCCTGATAGTCCCAGATTTTATGTGACTTGCCATCTTCACTTATGATGCCACCGGAACAATATTTGTAAACAAGTTCCTTTTCGAAGCTGCCGATGGAACTTGCTTTTCCGTTTATCCAGTCGCTAAAACCGAGGTAAGTCTCAAAAAGACTGTTCTTTTCCTGCGGATAACTGAACGTACCGTTACCACTCGCTACGGCAAGGCCGTAAGGCATATTCTCCTTATTTACCATATCGTATACTTTGTAATCGATATCTGAACTGGCAGCGTACATCCGTTTTCCGTCTACTTCGATAAACCAGGCTACCCATGCTGCTTTTTGTTCTGTTTTGGCGAAAGCATAGTTTTGTATATTGGTTGAGGAGAGCCTATAACGTATGGGAGTATTGTCGTCAACCGTATTGATGAATCCCTGTTTTCCTGAAAACAAATCAGTCCTTACGTCATTACTGATAATATGTTCGGAACCATCGGACAAGATGCATCCCAATTTTATCGTTTTAATACTTCCTAAAGCAATCGGTTGGATTTTTATGCTTTGCCAGGTTTCGTCAGGGTGTTGGTAAGCGTGATTGCTTGCAGTGTTTTGTACGTGAATGATTAAGTCATTATAATCATAATCACCGTTTTGCGTATCTTCAAACATGACTGCCTGCCAGGTCTTGGCGTAAGTGGTCTCGGCACCTTCTTTTAGAACATCATAACTAATGTTGATCCCATCTCCCGCACGGGTCGAAACTGCCGTATTTTTAGGTATACGGATGGTGATGGGTTCATTGGCTACGGCTATGGTGTCTTCTCCGTAAGTCACAAAGGTCGTATACCCTTCTTTGATAGGCACGTCGAAATCCTGAGAGGTTTCGCAGTTTGCCACACGTGTTTCAATAATCTGAGAATAATCTTTCTCGTCTTCGATGCAGGAAGCCCACAATGCAATAGAGGCAACTGCTAAAATGACTTTCTTCATAGATTGTTTGTTTTGTTTGTCCGGCAAAGATATGCAATAAAAGTGATAACTTGCTGAATAATAGTTGGGAAAATAAAAAAAACACAAATGATACAGATGCTGCACACTTCTCGGGGAAGTTGGCAGATTCTGTATCATCCGTGCTTTTTAATCGGGGAGCCTTGAGTATGGCTATTTCTTCTTGGCATAGCGTCCGCGTTTCGGAGCGCTTTCTGCCTTTTCGCTTTGCAGTTTGATGATTTCCAGACAAGTCTTGTAATTCAGGTCGGCCGGTACTACATCTTTCGGGATTTTATAGTTACTTCCTTTATAAGTAATGTATGGGCCATACCTGCCGTTAAGGATTTCCATTTCCGGATCTTCATCGAATTTTTTGATGTGCTTTTTCGCTTCTGCTTCGCGCTTGGCCAGAATCAGTTCGATAGCTTCGTCCAGTGTAACTTCCAGCGGATCGTAGGTTTTGGGCAAAGACACATATTTAGAGTCATGGTATACATAAGGTCCGAAACGTCCTGTACCGATGGTTACGGTTTTTTCTTCAAATTCTCCTACTTTGCGCGGCAATTTGAATAAATCCAGTGCTTCTTCCAGTGTGATGGTCTCCATGGACTGCCCTTTCTTCATCTGTGCGAAGCGGGGTTTGTCCGTATCGTCGGCTGTGCCGATCTGTACAACGGGACCGAAGCGTCCGATTTTTACCGATACGGTTTTTCCGGTTTTAGGTTCTTCTCCCAAGATACGTTCGCCTACCTTATGTTCGGTTTTAGTAGCCAGTGTCGTTTCCACTGACGGATGGAACTCCTTGTAGAAGTCCTTCATGATGCTTGTCCATTTTTTATCACCTTCGGCTATTTCGTCGAATTGCTTTTCTACGTTAGCTGTGAAGTTATAATCCAGGATGTTGGGGAAATATTCGGTAAGAAAGTCATTTACTACAGTACCGATGTCGGTCGGCAACAGTTTCGATTTCTCCGCCCCGACAACTTCCGTGTGTTTGACATCTGTAATTTGATCATCCTTCAGAGTCAGTATGTCGAATGAACGTTCTTCTCCGGTTTTATCGCCCTTCTCTACATATTCGCGTTGTTGGATGGTGGAGATAGTCGGTGCGTAAGTTGACGGACGTCCGATTCCCAATTCTTCCAGTTTGCGCACCAGGCTGGCTTCAGTGTAACGCGAGGGGCGTTGTGTGAAGCGTTCGGTAGCTACAATGCCCTGATGTTCCAGTATCTGTCCTTTTTTCAGGGGAGGCAGCAGGTGGCTCTCGTCTTCCTGTTCGTTATCATCGTCATACGACTCTTTGTATACGCGCAGAAAACCATCGAATTTAATAACTTCTCCGGTAGCGGTGAATTTGTCGCTTCCGCTACTGATACCAATGGTTGCCGTTGTTTTCTCCAATTCGGCGTCTGCCATTTGTGAGGCTATGGTACGCTTCCAGATCAGGTCGTATAGCTTTCTTTCCTGCGCCGATCCTTCGACAGTCTGGTTTTCCATATAAGTCGGACGAATGGCTTCGTGCGCTTCCTGGGCACCCTTGGTTTTTGTAGCAAAGTGGCGGGGATGCACATACTGTTCACCCATCATCTGTGCGATGGCAGCCTTGCTGCCTTCTGTGGCGTATTCCGACAGGTTGACCGAGTCGGTACGCATATAAGTGATCAATCCCGATTCATAAAGTTTCTGGGCAACCATCATGGTCTGTGCTACAGTGAACCCGAGTTTGCGGGCTGCTTCCTGTTGCAAGGTAGAAGTCGTGAAGGGAGCCGCCGGACTTTTCTTTACCGGGCGGGTTACGATATCTTCAATGGAGAATGTGGCAGCTTTGCATGACTCGAGGAACTTTTGGGCTTCCTTTTTCGTCTTCAGGCGACGAGCCAGTTCCGCTTTCATCTCTACCTGTTTACCATCGGCATCCGGTACCAGGAAAACCGCAGTGACACGGTATGAGGCTTCACTTTTGAAAGCCTGTATCTCGCGTTCGCGTTCTACAATCAGTCGTACTGCTACCGATTGTACCCGGCCTGCAGAGAGCGCCGGTTTCACTTTCTTCCACAGCACAGGTGAAAGTTCGAAACCTACGATGCGGTCTAAGATGCGGCGGGCCTGCTGAGCATTCACCAGGTTTATGTCAATGTCGCGCGGCTGTTCGATAGCCTTCAGTATGGCTGTTTTGGTGATTTCGTGAAAAACGATACGCTTCGTATTTTCAGGTTTTAGTTTCAGTACCTCGTAAAGGTGCCATGAAATAGCTTCTCCCTCACGGTCCTCATCGGATGCGAGCCATACGGTTTCCGCTTTGCTTGCTTCCTCTTTCAGTTTATCGACCAGCTCTTGTTTCTCTTCCGGTATTTCATATTTGGGTTTGAAATTCTTTTCTATATCGATAGAAAATTCTTTTTTCTTCAGGTCGCGAATATGTCCGTAACTTGAGAGAACTTTAAAATCTTTCCCAAGAAACTTTTCAATCGTTTTTGCTTTTGCTGGAGATTCGACAATGACAAGGTTTTTCTGCATATCTGTGATATTAAAACATATAAATTGCCCGCAAAAGTAGAAAAAAACGTTTTCTTTACCTTATAATATAGAGAGAATCTGATATTTTTTGCAAAAAAAGACCTTTTTTATAAGAATCTTTTAAAACTGGAAGCTAAGTCCTCCTACAAAATTGATTCCCTCAACCGGATAATACAAGTAGTACTGATATTTCTTATTCAGCAAATTGTCAGCCTTTACATATGCCGAGATTCCCTTGAAAATTTTATATGTAGCTCCCAAGCTTAGATTGCTGACGGCAGGAATACTTTTCCCGTAAGCTACGCTGTATCGTTCGGCTCTGCGGGTATATTGGTAGCCTGCGTTTAGCCAGAGTGCGGGTATCGGATGAACTTCTGCATGAATACCGAAATCAAACTCCGGTTTCATCAACAATGCTTCATCGTAGCTGAGCGCTTTCGAATCGGTTCCTTTGTTGTCCGTATTCCAGTGATAATAGGTTCCTCCTGCCGATAGGGCGAATAGGTCCTTGTATTCGTAGCTGGCTTTGATGCCTGCGTAAAAGTTATCCGTATTGGTTTGTCCCAAAGCGATATAATTTGCTCCGCTTCCACCAATCCATTGGTCTGCCGATTGGTACAAATCATCTTTCAGATTCTGGTATCCGCCGAATATATCGAACCAGAGGCCCGGTGTCGGACTGGCTTTGAATCCTAATCCGGCATTCAGTTGCTCATAAGTGTCTCTGACTTCCTGTCCCGGATCGAGGTATGGATTGTAGGTCTCCAATCGGCGGAAATCATTCAACTGTCTGCCTCCGGTTGCTTTGGCGTATAGTACGTAACTGTCGGAGAACACATATTGAGCTTTTACGTCCGGAGAGACACGTACTGCTTTTCCATTTCCGAAAGAGAGGTCTACGTTGGCTCCGACATGTACTCTCCAACTGTCATCATTCAATTCGTAGTAGGGATTCAGATCAAGCGTTGTACGGCTCTTGAAAATATTCTTTATCCGGTCTTTATTTTCTTTCAGTTCGTTCCCGTAGATCAGATTGTTCATGGCAAATCCGATAGCTACTGTCTGCTCGTCGCTGATTGAACCGCTTACGGTTGCCAAGGTGCGTATCAGCGTTTCGTTTACTCCTCCGAAGAGCTGACATTGTTGGCGTCCGTATAACATCAGGTTGGTCTCCGCCCGGTATTGCAGCGGTAGGGTCTCGTCAGTCGATTTCACTCCGAAGTGCACATCACCGGAAGTAAACTTCTGCTTCTTGAATCCGTAGGGTTCGTAATTGAAGTTGCTCAGGCCGAAATTACCGGCTACGTTCAAATCCAGTTTGGCAAATTGATGAACATAATCTACGTTTGCCCTTGTGCGGTAATAGAAGGCATTCCATTTTCGGGTATCACCGAAAGGCATATCTAACTTTCCGTCCATTCCGTCCATCTTGAAGTTTACGTTCAGTTTGTCCTGATCCGAGAGCCGGAACAGGTAATTGCCCAAAATATCCAGATTGCCATAATTACCGTATCCCAGACGGACGTATCCCGGAATGAAGCCCGGTTGTATTTCCTTGCCGGTGTAAGCTCCTATTGCCCCTATCGGAATTGAAGTGGCGGGCGTAGTGAATGTAGCATATTCCACCTCTTTTTTACTGACAGTAGGCTCTTCTACTTTAGGGAGGACATTTACTTTGGAAGCATCCATTATGTCCGGGTTATATTGCTGCTCTACCACTACGGTGCGGTTTACAGTCGTATCTTTGGGTTGCGTCTGAGCCAGTATCGAAACAGGCAGCGCGGTAAAAGCAATTCCTAAAAGGATATAATTGTTATATTTCATACTCTGTTACTTATTAAGGTTGTTCAGTCTGCTTTCAATCATATTCTCGATATCATCGTCAGCATGGTAATTCTGCTGCAGGCTCAGCAAGTACTGACGGGCATCCAGTTTTTTATCCATAGCTACGTATACATCCGACAGGAGGATGAACCCGCGTGCCAGCCAGTAGGCATGTGGTGTGCTTTGGTCGATGAAGTTCAGCAACTCTTTCTCTGCGGCTGCATAATTCTGCGTGTTGTACAGCTCTTGTGCAACCAGGAATTTTGCTTCCGCGCCATACAGGTTGCGTGTATCTTTTGCCAACTCTTTTAAATCTGCCATGGCTGCCTTATCTCCTTTCTGGTTCAGGTAAGCCTTTGCCCGATAATACAAAGCTTCATTCTTGAGTTCAGGACTCAGTTTGGCTTCAGATAGCAAGGCCGTTGCCGCATGGATGGTTTCCGTATCGTCTTTCAGCAAATAAGCTGCACGGAGCATACCCGTTTCAGCCAGCAATCTTCGTTCGGCAGTGGTTGCTTTCTCTTTCAGCATTTTGTAACTTGCCAATGCATCGGCAAACTGCACTTTGTTGAACTGAACTTCCGCACGCATAATCAGTGCTTCTTCCGAGAACGGATTGTCCGGATATTCAAGCAACTTGCCCGAGTGTTCCAGAATCATATCATAATTTTTCTGTTCCTTACCTATCAGGCAGAGATAATAGTGGGCATTCAGTCCGAATGCTCCGTCCGGGAAAGTCTGCAGATACTTTCCGAAGCTTTCTTTAGCCTGTTCCACCCGTCCGCGCATATAAATCTTCTCAGCTGCCATGTAGGTCAGTGAATCCTGTTCGCTGGCATCGAAGCGGATGTTGCCCGGCATGGCCGAAGCCAGTGCGGCAAATTCGTCGATGCGGTTCATGTCTACATAGATCGACTTCAGGTCGCGCATGGCCAGGCGGGCTTCGTCGCTTCCCGGATATTTCTGTACTACCTGTTTATAAGCGTCAATGGCCTGGTTATAATCTTCATTCTGGTAGTAGAGCAAACCGATTTCCGCTGCTGCCTTGCGGCTGACGGGGCTTTCGGGGTATTTGGCCAATAACTCCTTGAAAGAGGTGATGGCCTGTTGGTTATTATCCATCAGGACATAAGAACGTCCTTTTTCGTACAGAGCACTGATGGCATAGGGTGAAGCGGGATATTTACCTGCCAGGCGGTTCAGCCAGGTGATTTTGCCTGAATAGTCTTTTTGCAGTCCCGATACCAGTGCGAGTTGGTAGAATGAATAATCTCCCGAGGGAGTATTCATTGCTTCTGCCTGTGAATAATAGTGTTTGGCTTCATCGAAGTTACGCACATCCAGGTAGCAGTCACCGATGCGGTTGTAGGCATCGGCCAGTGCCGTTTTATTTTCTCCTTTCTCCAGGCTGATGTATTTTCGGAACCAGTTTTGTGCTTGTACATAATCTTTTTGATGAAATGCGATATAGCCTAAGTTATAATGTGCCAGGGCATACATTTCGTTATTGGTCTGTTGAGTCAGTTGCAGATAATCGGTGAAGTTGCGTTTGGCTTCTTCCATCCGGTTCAGTCGATAGTATGCTTCGCCCCTCCAGTAGAGGGCGTCTGCTTTGGTCTGCCGGTTGTATTGTCCGAGTCCGAGTGAGCGGTCGAAGTAGCCGATGGACTGTTCGAATTGCGTGTTGGCAAACGCTTGTGTACCCAGTTGGAATAAGATACGCTGTTTGGCTTCCAGAATACGTTTGCCGGGGTGGGCGATACGGTCGATTGACTTCAGTGCCGCTTCATAGCTCCGCGTATTCATATATACCTCTACCAGATAGCTGCTTACCATCTCGGCATATTCGGAGGTGGGGAATTCATTGAGGAATTTTTCAAAGACAGTCACCGATTCTCCGAAAGCCGAATAAGATGTTTCGTGGATACATAACGCATAATTGTAGGCAGCTTGTTCTTTAATCTTCGGATTTGCGTTCGAAGCGGCAGCCTGTTCGAATGCCATGCGTGCTTTGTTCTTTTCAGCCAGATGCAGATAGGCAAGTCCCATGTGCAAGTAAGCATTCTGTGTCAACGCGTCGTTTTCGGTAGTGACTTCTCCAAGTGTTTCGGCAGCTTTAGAGAAAACACCGGTCTGGAAATAAGACAGGCCCAGCATATAGAGTGCATCTCTTCGGGGTGCATTTTCTTTTTCCAGATAATTTCGGAAAGAAGTGACCGCCTTGTGATAATCTCCGAAATGATAATATGCATCTCCCAGAATCCGGTACATTTCAGCGGCGTGTTCGTTTTGCGGATAGGCAGACAGGTAATTCTGGGCCACGATCTGAGCCTTGTCATAGTTCTTCTTGATGGCATAGATTTCAGCAATGTAATAGGGTACCAGGGCTTTGTATTTAGCGTCATCCTGTAATGGGAGAAAGCCTTTCAGTGCTTCATCGTACCGTTTCTGCGTGTATCGGATGTATGAGATATAGTATGAGCAGTCATTCGCATACTTGGGACTGCTTGCTTTCAGGGTTTCGAACCAGATGGCCGCTTCTTTGACATTGCCTACTTTCAGGTAGCAGGTAGCCAACCGGTAGGTCATGTCGTCCCGTTCTTCATTGCCCAGCAGGTCGAGACGTGAAGAGTTGAACAGGGCAAGTGCTTCGTCATAGTTCCCTTGGTAAAAATAAGCGGAAGCTATCAGTGCATAAATCCGGTTGGCGTGAGGAGTGTCCGGATAGGTATCCAGATAGCTGCGCAGTTGTGCGATGGCATTGCGGTCTTTCAATTCATATGCCGAGCATACCAACATGTATTCAGCCTCTTCTTTCAGGTTCACATCCGCTTTCTGGCGGACGAATGTGCGTAGGGGAGGCATAGCGGCTGCATAGTTCTTTTGCAGAAACAGCTCTTTCCCTTCTTTATACAGATTTACGGGAGACGTTATTTTCTCGCTGGTTTGTGCCTGCAGAGCGACAGGCACACAACATGCCACGGCACATATCAATCGTGATATCTTTTTTTTCATAATTCAGAGTTTTGACAAAAGTACTTGTTTTTATGTATTTTACCTCTCTTTCAGGAATCTTTTTAACCCTTTTTTGATAGAGCCGAGTCCGAACTCTTCGGGATTAATTTGGTTCAATGGGACGAAAAACGAGTCTGCTACATCATCCATTGCCTCAAAGTGACTTGTGTTTTCCACTTGGCAAAGGAAAAACATGTCGAGCGTATGTACAGGAAACCCGGAATAGATATAAATGTTCGGAAGTGAAAACAGGTAGGTTGCCTTTTTCACTTTCAGTCCGGTTTCCTCTTCTACTTCCCGAGCCACTCCTTCTTCACCCGTTTCGTTCATGTCGATGAAACCGCCCGGAAGGTCCAGTGTGTCTTTAGCCGGTTCTTTGGCACGACGACATACCAACAGTTCGTCTTGCTCATTCAGAATCAGTGCCACTGTAGCCGATGACGGGTTGAAATAATAAACGAACCCGCAATCGGTACATTGTTTAGACTTCTCGTTGTGAATCTCAAAATGGGCTGAACCACATTTCGGACAGTATTTGAATTGGTTAAGTGGGTGTTCCATCCTTCTCATTGTTTTTGTACGGGCAAAAATAATGAAAAAGAAGCAGTTTCAGGTGATATGTCCGTCAGTATTGTATGTTTTAATATAAAGCGTATAAATCCGTATGGAAATTAATGCAGCGCATTTTTGCACATTGCACTGCATTTGGCTTTTATATTGTCTATATTATGGCATTTGTCTGATTATTAGCTAATTTGCTACGATTGTTTCGTATATTCCTGATAAACAAATATATATGCATGTGTTTTTTAGTACGAAAGTTTGTCCCTTTCAAATATATTCCCTATTTTTGAAGAACCGATTCCGAACCTTATATTTAATAAACAGGCAGGATTATGAAAAAGTATATATGTCTTTTCTTGACGCTTTGGGGATTATTGCCGGGCTTTGCCCAGCAGACCGACACTGTAGTACTGAATCTTTCGGAAGCCATTACCCATGAACCCAAGGTAATAATGCTTAGCGAAATAGCTTCCGATATTCACTTTATTTCTTTGGAAACAACGGATGACTTTTTCTTGTGCGATGAATATCGCATCATCTATACTGGAGATGATATTCTGGTATATGACCGGCAGATGAGAAATTATTTTCGTTTCGATAAGAACGGGAAGTTACTCAACCGGATTGGTGAGTATGGTCAAAAGACGGAGAATTATCTTGTGGGACTGTCGTTCTCTTATGATTATTCGGAGAAAAGAGTATATGTACATGATATAAGAACACTGGTCTGCTATGATCTGGATGGAAAATTTATAAAACGTATACCGGTTCCGCATCTTAATGGCGATGCCTGTGCGGTATTTGATAAAGGGCATATCCTTTATAGTGATAGCCGGTTTTACATAGACCGGGATAATCCGTTACAACTCTTTCTGACAGACGAAACCGGTAAGGAGTTAAAAGTGTGGCAAGGATATGTTGAGAAATATAAGTCTTATAAAGCTCTGATGTCTACTCGCGATTTGATGTACAATTATCAGGGAGCTGTTTATTTTAAACCTGCATTTGAGAATCTTATTTATAGGATAGATGGACAGGGAGAAAAGACGGTTGCCTGGCAGTTTGATTGTTCAGGTTATGAGATCAATGTTTCTGTCAATGAAGCTGATCCAAAGAATCGTTATCAGGCTATTTCTGTTCAGCAAGTGTTTGAATCGGATCACTACTTATTCGTTTCCTATATTTTAAGGAATAATAATTTCACAGGTTTGTATGATAAAGATCAAAGGACGTTTTCGAATGTAATTGTAAAGGATGACTTATCCGGAGGTTTTGATTTTATCTTCTCCGGTATAGGTTTTGGTAATCAGTTGATAAACGCTCATGCTGTTTCCTATGCAAAAAAGGCAGAACGCTATCCGGAAGCTTTATTACCATCCCGCAGGCAAGAATTGGATTCATTGGTCAATCAATTACGTATGGGAGATAATCCGGTGATATCCATAACGACTTTAAAATAATAACGACTAAAACGAACGATATGATGCAGAAAGACTTTTTTATCAGTGTGTTAACTTTAGGGCTGATCCTTTGCTTCACTGCTTGTGGAGAGAAAAAAATAACCGTAAAGTCCGCGCTTGAGAGGGTGGAAGCTTTTGCTTTTGATGTAAATGACGATTATCTACAGAGCTACGCCGGTAGTTTTTGTTATTCCACATCAGCCCGTATTGATGGTAAACAGTGTTTAGTAGTCTATAATGGTAAACTTCACTCTGTTGATATTTTGAATCTGACCGATTGTCAGCCTTTGCGGCAAGTAATTTTGGCTAAGGAGGGGCCGGACCAGATCCTTACTCCCAAAGGGATTGGCTATTATAAGGATTCATTTATTATATTTACTACCAATGGTTTGTATCGCGTTGGTCAGGACGGGAAAGTATTGTCTAAGAAACTGCTGAATGATTTGCCTCAGGTTAAGGAAGATGGATATGGCATAGCCGTACCCGGTCTTTCTATTTATTTTAGTGTGTATAGTTTCTTTGGATTTGATGCCAGTAAGGGGGTAGTGGCATTACCTCTTTATTCTTATGAGAAAGATGCTACAGGAGAATATCCTAAGAAAGTATTGGTCATTTCGTGTGATGATTGGACTATACGGAATGAAGTGGAAATAGATTGTCCTGATATCATAAAGAAGGAGGGAGACATGCAATTATTGAGTTGCATCAATGTACTTCCTCACGGAGACTGGCTGATTTATAATTTTCCGGCATCTTCCAAAGTTTATGTTTACGATTTGTCGGCAAAGAAGAGTAAAGAATATGATTTCCCTTCTACCTTTACAGATTCTTTTTTCCGTTTACCGGATATGAACGAAGAGGAACCCGGTTTCGGATGTCTGAAAACCGGTTATTATTTCCCATTGTGCTATGATGCGTACCATGACGTATTCTGGCGAGTTCAGCAGGGACCATTGGATGGGCATGGAGTAGCAGGCAAGCCTTTTTCTATCATGTGTATATCTACTGACCTGATGAATAGTGCAGAGTACGTGATTCCTGCCGGTTCAAAAATTTATCCGGATCTGGCTTTTACGGATTCATTGGTTTTATTGCCTTATACGGGAGGAGATAAGATAGGTGAAAACAATATGTGCTTCTATGGATTGAAGTATTAAGGCCAGGGCGGACGCTCAATAAGTATAACATCTTATTAGGGTTGTATTATTTCCTAAATATGTAGTCCCTTCCCTGTATTTTTCAATATTTCCTGCTCCTTTTGTCTGTGTGTAATATAATTCATTACA
>NZ_JADKYL010000013.1:0-152393 GCF_019633785.1 Bacteroides sp. FSHCM14E1 | reverse complement strand
CTTCCTGATGCCCCTCGACTTGCATGTGTTAAGCCTGTAGCTAGCGTTCATCCTGAGCCAGGATCAAACTCTTCATTGTAAAAGTATTGTTATATATCCCGTAAGGGATAATATTAGCTCTGTTCAGAATGTCGAAAATTTATTGACGGTCATTTTTTCACATACCTATATAATAAGTATTGACGGTTCTAAATTTACTTGTACTACTTGTATTGTTTATCAATTTTTCAAAGAACTCTTCTTTTCGATTGCGCTTCGTTTTAAAAGCGGGTGCAAAGGTAAAAGGTTTATTTTAAAACACCAAATGTTTTGGAAGCTTTTTTTTTAAAATGTTTTCCCGGCCTGTTCTCTGGCTCTCTTAGCGAAAGGGAAAGACACCGGAATAAACGCCTTTTATCGCGAATCGGACTGCAAAGATAACGAATTTTAATATTAAACTCCAAAGAAAAAGGAGATTATTTTTGTTGTTCGTTAAGGCAATCAATACGCACTTGCAACATGTCAATTTCAATCGGCTCTCCCTCTCTTGGAAAGCGGGTGCAAAAGTACGCGATTTACCAATACAAGGCAAATATATAAGGAAGTTTTTTTCATAAAAATATAAATTTATATGTAAAAGACTGAAGGAGAGGTAGGTTTTAGAGCATACTTTAAAAAGAAGGGAAAAGGGAGGGCCAAGGGGGACACATTATTATAATATATAAGGGGGAATACTTGGAAAACAAGGAGGGGGGATTGATTGGGGAGGGAGGGGAATCTCTGTGTTGGGAACGAACCGCCAGGCGGTTTCAAATTTCTCCGGGGGGGGATATGGGAAAGGGATTCTCAGGGGGCACCCGGATAAATGTGTAACTGGGTCAGCAGTTAAATATCATTGATAATCAGAAGAGTATATTTACCTGAATTTTATTCTTGATGTAAAGCCATTTACCCGGGCATGTAAAAGCATTTACCTCAGCATGTAAAGCCATTTACCTCGGCATGTAAAAGCGTTTACCCCGGTTGGTAAATGGAACCGGCATTCAAGGTTACGGGGGGACGCACGTAAAGGCAGCGTCAAGGCAACGTATGCTTCGGACAGACCATGCTTGAGGGAAAGCGCCGGTGAAAGGAAAGGAGGAGGACAAGGTAAAGGGTAAGCGCCGTCTATTCAGGAAGGCGGGAGAAAGGGAATAGCGGACAGGGAATGGGGCGGACGGGGGCAAAGAATATCCCAAGCGGCAAATAACAAAGGACTTCCGGAAAAAAGCAGAGCATTTTCAAACAAACAAGCGAGGGAATGAAAATGCTTTTTAAAGGGAAAACTGACAAGAAACAGAAAGTATAATTCTGAATACGAGGGAATTATGGAAGTTTTTCAAGCGATGGCAGAGGGTGGAAGATGGAAGATGAAGGTGGAAGATAAATGACCTAAAAACGCGATCTTCCACCGTATTAACTAAATGATAATCAGATAAAAAGATGGAAAAAGGTGGAAGATGGAAGATAGAAGTGCATTTTGCGAATGAGAGGACGGAAAAGGCACTGTCCACGATTTTACCCCTATTCAACCGTGTTCCAATAAAAAAGAGCATTTTCCGAAAAAACATATTAAAGAAAGATGCTTCACAATAGCAAAATAAAAAATAAACCTGCTCTCCTACATTGCAAACTATTTAGTTATATTTGCAATCTAAACATATCTTATACTATAGACAAAAGAAATAAGTCCGCTAAAAAGAATGCAGCCTAATCATCTACTGGAAACACAGAAAAGCTTTTCAGACATATATTCTATATATTATGTAAGAATGCTCCGCTTCTCACAAACCTATGTCATTGCAGAAGAGGATGCAGAAAACATAGTGCAGGATACCTTTCTTTATCTGTGGGAACATCTGGACCTACTGAAAGACATAGAACATCTGGATGCCTTTCTTTTCACACTGATCAAAAACAGATGTTTAAACTTTCTGAAACACCAGTCGTATATTCAGGCTAAAACCTGTTCACTGAAAGCAGACGAAGAGTTGGAATATCAACTGAACCTATATGCTTTGGAACAGTTCGACGAAGCTGTCTCCTCCATTCCGGAAGTAGAAAATCTATTAAGCCAGACAATGCAAAAGTTGCCTGAACGTTGCAGAGAAATTTTTCTCCTCAGCCGGATAGAAGGATTAAAATATAAAGAGATAGCCGAGCGTCTGAACATATCCATCAATACTGTTGAAAATCAAATATCTATCGCATTACGTAAACTCAGATCAGAACTTAAAGACTATCTTCCCTTACTTGTTTTTATTATTTAGAAGATTTTTTTATATTTCCTTTGGTGGCAAATGCATCCCCGATTGTCTTTACTGTAAAACCACTCAAGGAACCATGAATGATGAACTAAAAAAATACTTCACAGGTGCCATGTCAGCCACCGAAAAAGCGGATTTTTTGAATAGACTCCGGAATAATCCGGAAGCTAAAAAAGAATTTGCACGCATGAAAGCTGTATGGGCCATCTCCGGACTCACATCACAGGAAGGAGACCGGGAAAAGACCGCAACAGGTATAGCTGAATTCGACAAACGACTGAAACGACGTTCTATACGCCGCTTCCGTATCGGGCTTCTAAAGTATGCAGCCGCAATCTGTCTGCTGGTCACCACTACCTGGTTCATTAGCAACAGATATGCACAGATCGGACAAAAAGACTTATATACAGAAATCAATGTCCCTAAAGGGCAGCGAGTCAACATGACTCTTCCGGACGGTACTTCCGTATGGCTAAGCCCTCAGAGTAAAATCAAAATCCCCAATGCATTCAACCGGAAGAGCCGTACGGTAGAGCTAAATGGCGAAGGGTATTTTGAGGTGACCAAAAATGCCAAAAAACCTTTTATCGTAAAAACGCAACGGTTCAACATACAAGTATTGGGTACCCGATTCAACGTGTTCGCCTATGCCGGAAAAGAGAATAAGTTTGAGACCTGCCTCGTAGAAGGCCGTGTGTTGGTCTATAACAAAAACAACAGGAACGAGAAGGTATACCTGAATCCTCACGAGAAAGTATCGTTGGTAAACAACCGCATGATAGTGTCGACCTCTAACTTCGATAATGAAGAATACCTGAAAAGCGGCATCTTTAGTTTCCGTTCAAAACCCTTCGGAGAGATTCTGAATTACCTGACCCTGTGGTACAACGTACAGTTCAAATTCACCGGAGATGTGAAGCTGGATGAACGAATCTCCGGTAAAATCCGGCAAAGCGAGGATGTGGACAATATCCTGATAGCCCTGCAAGGAGTATACCACTTCAAATTCAAAAAAACAGATGACGAACATTATGAGATTTATTAAATACCAATGTCTAACCTTTAAAAACAAATCAGCACTATGACTTAAATATTTTTCACCCCAACAATGGATAGTGTGACAAAAAAGGGTGAGCGCTACCAACACTCACCCCCGAAAGAGTCAATACTATCTTTTATCCATCTCGAAATAGACCTATAGTATTAATCTTTAAACGTACGACAAAGTTATGAAAAAAAACTTGTTGCAGAAATGGTATGTCCATCAACAACTTGAATTAACACATATTATACGAATTATGAAACTGTCCGTGTTCTTTATATTCGTTTTTCTCTTTCAGCTCCAGGCTGGCAACGTAAAATCGCAGGAGGCTCGTGTAACTCTCTCCAAGAGTAGTCTGACTTTCGGTGAGTTAATGCGTGAAATCGAGAAACAGACTAATTATCTGTTCATGTATCGTGATGCCGAAATTGACCTTTCACAGGAAGTCGAGGTAAAAAACACCCATGCCACTGTGACGGAAATCCTGAAAACGGCACTCAGAAACAAAAAACTGACGTATAAGTTCTCCAATAACTACATTTCTCTGTATGTAGACAAAGAAAAAGCGTCCGAAACGACAATCACCCAGCAAGAGCGCAGAATCAAAATCAAAGGTGTGGTGATCGATCAGATCGGTGACCCGATTATCGGAGCCAACATTTCGCTGAAAGGGCAACCGGGAACAGGAGATATTACAAACATTGAAGGAAACTTCACGCTGGAAGTGCCAGAGAAATCAGTATTAGTGATTTCATACATCGGCTACCTGACTCAGGAAATACCGGTGAATGGCAAATCGTCTTTCAATATCCAAATGAAAGAAGACACTAAAACCCTGGACGAAGTAGTGGTAGTAGGCTATGGCTCACAGAAAAAACAGACTGTGACTGCTTCAGCCTCTACGCTAAAGGTATCTTCGCTCAAGAATGTACCTACTGCCAATCTGGCCTCCTCACTCGGAGGACGTGTCAGCGGGGTGTTGATCCAGCAAACCGGCGGTGAAGCCGGATACGATGACCCGACCATCATTATCCGTGGTTCCAGCTCACCTACCTCCTCTTCTCCCTTGATTGTAGTGGATGGTATCATCGGACGCAGTATGGCTCAACTCGACCCCAGTGAAATCGAGAGCATGACGGTATTAAAGGACGCCTCTGCCGTAGCCCCTTACGGTGCACGCGGAGCAAACGGTGTAATCCTTATCACTACAAAGCGTGGTAAAAGTGGTAAAGCACAAGTAGACTATAACTTCAAAGTAGGTTTTGGTACCCCCACCCGTATGCCTGAGATTGCCAGTTCTTATGATCATGCACGCTTCATGAATGAGGCTTGGCGCAACAAAGAAATGGATTTGGGCGAAGACCCGGGTATGTATGGCATTTATAATGAAGAGGAGTTACAGAAGTTCAGAGATGGTTCCGACCCCTACGGTTATCCTAACACGGACTGGAACAAAGAGGTATTGCTCCCTCGCGCCTGGCAACAGATGCACAGCCTGACGGCAAGCGGCGGTTCTGATAAGGTGAAATATTTTGCAGGATTCGGCTATGTGAAACAGGATGCCCTCTATGGTGACACACGTACCAATGAATCGACCTCCGGTTTCAACCGATATAACGCACGTGTGAATATAGACGCCAACATTGTGGACAAATACCTGAATCTATCGGCAGATATGGCCTATCGCCAGGAAGACAGAAACAGTATTGCCGGCAGTACTTCCGATGTATTCAATAATATGCACCGTAACCCGCAGACAGATCCGGGACGCTTTCCGGACGGCAACTTAGGTAAAGTGTCACTGGGTGTCAATCCTATCGGCCTGGCTACCGAAGGAGGTTGGGTCAAAGATCGTAAAAGTGTATTAAACACACGCTTCATGTTGGATTTCAATGTCCCGGGACTCGAAGGCCTGAATCTGAAGGGTATTTTCTCCTACGACAAAATATTCAACAGCATCAAGAGATGGACCACTCCGGTAGACTTCTATGTGTGGAACAAAATTACAGGAGAATATGACGGACACTCACCGAACCGCGAAGGTGCGGAACTGAAACAAACGTACTCTACAAGTCAGGCCATGACGTTTGAGTTCCAGGCAGCCTATAATAAAACCATTGCGCAGGATCATCAATTGGGAGCATTATTTGTATTCTCACGTTCGGAAGGAGCCGACGAAAACTTCTGGGCCTCACGTACCAAATATCGTATTTATTCCATCCAGCAACTGTTTGCCGGACCAGACAAAGACAAGGATAATAGCGGCAGTGCTTCCGAAACCGGTAAAATCGGTTCGGTATTCCGTCTGACCTACAATTATAAAGAGAAATATATGCTGGAAGCGAACGGACGCCTCGATGGTTCGGAAAAATTCCCGAAAAACAAACGTTATGGCTTCTTCCCTTCTGTATCGGCTGCCTGGCGTATATCGGCAGAACCTTTTATGGAACCCTTCTCGGAAGTGCTTAGCAATCTGAAACTAAGAACTTCATGGGGACGTGCCGGCACAGACAACATCGGACAGTTCCAATATATGTCTGCTTATGGTACAGGCGGCGATGCCGTATTCGGCGGTCAGAATCCGGAAATCGCTCCGGGATATACTGAGACCCGTTTCCCGAATCCTAACATTACATGGGAAACTTCTGAAATGTTCAATATCGGTATAGATGCCGCGTTCTTCAACGGAAAACTCAATCTGGAAGCGGATTGGTTCTATAAAAAGACAAACGACATCCTGCGTGAACGTACAGATATGCCGGCTATCCTGGGATATAAATTACCGGCTGCCAATGTAGGTAAAGTAGACAACAGAGGTATCGACCTGAACATTACGCATCGCAATCATCTGCGCGATTTCAATTATTCCGTTGCAGGTAACCTGACCTGGGCCAGAAACAAAGTGATTGACCTGCTGGAACCTGCCGGAGAGAAAAACAACCCGAGACAGCGCAGTACCGGACACTCCATGAGTCAGTACTTCGGTTACGAAGCATTGGGACTGTTCCAATCTGACGAGGAAGCCAATAACTGGCCTCAACCGCAATTCGGCAAAGCCAAGGCAGGCGACATTAAATACAAAGACCAAAACGGAGATGGCATCATCGACGCAGAAGATAAAATAGCTATCGGACGCAGCAATTATCCGGAATTGGTATACGGACTAAACCTGAATGCCGAATGGAAAGGTTTTGATGTAACCTTCTTCTTCCAGGGGGCAGCGTTGGCAGACTTTTACTACAATGGTTACCTGGCCTTCCCATACATAGAGGGACGCGGAGGAGCTTTGCTTGAACATCACATCGGTAACACCTGGACACCAGAGAACCCGAAAGCGGAATTTCCACGCCTGTATTACGGAGGCAACGCCAATAACCAGTTGTTTTCTTCCTTCTGGATGCGTAATGGTTCATACCTCCGCCTGAAGAATGTAGAAATAGGTTACGACTTCAAGAAACTGCTACTGTCCAAGGTATCCGAAATTCAAGGATTGCGTCTTTACTTCAGCGGTTCTAACCTGCTGACCTGGTCGCAAATAAAATATTTCGACCCTGAGTTGCGCTCTACTGACGGAAGTGCTTATCCTCAAATGAAAACCTTTGTGTTTGGTGCTAACATTACATTCTAAACTTAAAAATTGAAACGTGATTATGAAAAAGATAAATACAGCCCTGTTCTGCATATTTGTATTGCTCTTCTGTTCGTGCGATGTATTGAACAAAGCTCCACTGGACGAAATCGCCGACGATTCTTTCTGGTCGGACGAAACACTGGTGAAATATTACGTAAACGATCTATATAGTGAGATTTCCGTAGACGGACTGCAATTACAGGAAAACCGAAGTGACAATTCTGTCTCAGCACAACGGGATAAATATCGTGCAAGCTGGTTCAAATTCAACTATGATATGGTCAGCGCTTCCGCCCCTCAGGATGACGATGTATGGGAAGATTATTACGTAAAGGTACGTAAATGCAACCGTTTTTTCGAACGAATCGGTACGTCTACCATCGAAGAAAGCGAGAAGTCAAGACTTACGGGAGAAGTTCACTTCTTGCGTGCCATGTTCTATTTCGAAATGGTAAAGCGATATGGCGGTGTCATTCTACTGGATAAAGTACTCACCATGGAGGATAACTGGGAAATTCCCCGTTCGTCCGAGAAAGAATGTTATGACTTCATTCTGGACGACCTCAAAAAGGCAACCGAAATGTTGCCGGCGTCTTATGGTTCAAGAGAAAAGGGACGTGCCACCAAAGGTGCTGCTTATGCACTGAAATCAAGAGTGGAACTGTATGACAAACGCTACGAAGACGTGATCAAGAGTTGTGCCGAAGTATACAAACTGGGATATGAACTGGTAGATGGCACTACTCCGGAAAAATACCGTTCTATCTGGTGGACTACCAACAAAGATAACAAAGAAATCATCTTCGACATCCAATACAAAAGCCCGGATGTCTACAACAACATGATGGTGTGCAACATGGTGACGTATATCAACGATAAATATGGTGATCGCGGATGGGGCGGCCTCGGCCCGACCCAAGAACTGGTTGACGCATTTGAAATGGCAGATGGCTCACCTGCCACGCAATACTCACAGGCTCCCGCCGATCAGGTATTCGACATCAATACTTGTGGCATCTATGAAGGACGTGAACCAAGATTCTATGCCAACATCGTTTTCCATGGTTCCCAGATTTTCTTCAATGCAGATAAGGGTGCTGTAACTGTAGACCGCTATCTGATGGATACTCCTGATAAAGGCGATGGTTCACTTACCGGATACAATGTTTGGAAATGGATCGATTATGATAACTATAACTATCCGTACGCAGGCGCCAGCAGTCCGGACTTCAGTACCAACTGGATCATCCTCCGTTACGCAGAGATTTATCTGAATGATGCAGAAGCGCGCCTTGAGACCGGTGATGTAGAAGGTGCACGGAAAGCCGTCAATGTGATTCGTCAACGAGTAGGCTTACCTGCGCTTACCGAATCCGATCCGGCAAAATTGCGTGAACTGATTCGGAAAGAGCGCCGCATCGAGTTTGCTTTCGAGGAACAACGTTTCTACGACGTACGCCGCTGGAAAGTCGGTCCCGAAACCCAAACGACCCTGCATGGAGTGCGCTTTGTCTCACCGACGGAATTTAAGATAACCAAAACAGACATCCGTACCTGGAATGACCGTTTGTACCTGACACCGATTCCTCACGACGAGATTGTCCGCTCCAGCGTACTGACACAAAACCCGGGATATTAACGATTGATTTCATCACATTTTAAATATAGCATGATTATGAATAAAATAATTTCTATACTGATTTGCTGCTTTGTTGCCGGCTGCCTTTTTGTCTCGTGTGAACAACCCGACATACCGGACGTACCGAATTATGACAAAACGGAAATATTGACTTTTAAAGTGTATAACCAGGATAAAGAAGAGATCGGTACCCCTGTTATTCTTTCGGATGAAAGTATCGTCTCCATTACCGTAGAAAACGGCACTGACCTGTCCAACGTCTTTGCCACCTGCACACTCTCTTCCGGAGCCACCCTGTCCCCTTCACTCAGAGGCTATCAGGACTGGAGTGGACTGAGCAAAGAGTTTACTGTAATTTCGGCCAGTGGTAAACGTTCAAGACCATGGACCGTGACTTTCAAAACCAAATAAATTCATAATGAAATATGTAATAATATTCATCCTCTGCATCTGCTGCTCCCTGCAGATGCAGGGTAAACTTCCTGCCTCAAAAGGCGGGAAGTCTAATCTCGCCCTCTGCCTCGACGGGAAAGACAATAACGTACGGACAGGTATGGGAATTCTGGAACCTTCGTGGACCTTGGAGTCCTGGATTAAAGGTAACGACTGTAAATGGGACAGTCTTGAAGTTATCATCGGAGGAGGTGAATACAGTGAATTGAACTGGGTGGACTATCTGCCTTTGGTCGTAAAAGAAGGCAAACTTCACTCTACCCGTGCCAATCTTTCGGCACCGGAAGCATTGGATGACCAATGGCACCATGTGGCACTGGCTTGTGACGGAAAGCAGACCATACTTTATCTTGATGGGAAACAAGTGGCCAAAGCCGATACGGTAATTTCCATCCTTCCCGGTGCTATCGGAGTTCACGATGTATATTATACTTTCGGCGGATTGATTGATGAAGTACGCATTTGGCGCAAAGCTTTACCGGAACAAACGATCCGTCAATGGATGAATCGCCCCGTAGAAGCCAGTCATCCCGCTTTTAAATCCTTGTGGGGATATTATAACTTCGACGACCTGAAAGAAGAAACATCCATCAATTGGGTAGGTAAAGGACATCAGGCTTACCACATCCGCAATGGGCGCAACAAATACAATGGAAAAGCTCCGCTGGCTTATGCAGTCCCTAACGATAATACCGCATTTAAAGAGTATGACGGAAAACAACAGTTATTCAATGCCGTAGTCATCCAAAGTGAATGGGATGTTGATCAAGGAAGCAAAGACGACCAGGCACTAAAACTGAGAATAGCCGTACAAGGTTCCCGGAAACCGCTGAAACTGACAGAGTTGAAACTCGATTTCACCGGCACGACCACTCTTGCAGATATTGAGCAAATCCATATTTATTCTACCGGGAGTGAGGCACGATCCGTGCAACGCAAAGAACTGTTTGGCAACGGGCATACCCCCGAACAGTCAATGACTCTCTGCCCGGAGTAGGGAGAAGAGATCCTGTTACAACCGGGGATCAACTATTTCCTTCTTACATTCGACGTCAGAAAAGAGGCAACTCCCGGACATACATTATATGCCTCCGTACCTTCTTTCCGCCTAAACGGAAAACAGTATATTCCCGAAACAGCTACCGAAGAGGTCCGTAAACAAGTGACTTGCAACAACCAAACACATTCCAATATAGTAAAAGTGCTTCAATGGAACATCTGGCATGGAGGTATTCATCTGGGTAACGAGGGGCAGCAGCGAGTATTCGACCTGATCCGAAGCACCCATGCAGACGTGGTCATGATGCAAGAAGCATATGGCATCCAACAAATGCTGGCAGATTCATTAGGGTATCATCTCAAAACCCATTCTCTTAAAGACAACCTGGCCATGTACAGCCGCTTTCCGTTGGAACCCATAGCATGGCGGGAACCCTTCAAATCGAACCCAGCCAAAATAACCTTACCAAACGGTAAGCGGATAATGCTTGTAGACTGTTGGCTCCGTTATGCCTACCGCCCGGAATATACAAGTGGTTACGCTGAGAAAGGACTGGATCCTTCTGTCTGGGTCGCTGAAGATTCCATATTGGCACTGCCCGATATCCGCAATATCTATACAAAGGATATTGTACCGAACCAGGAAACAGACATGCCGGTCATTATCACCGGTGACTTCAACTCATGTAGCCATCTTGACTGGACAGAACGAGCCAAACCATTGCATCACGGATACGGTCCGGTGGCTTTCCCCGCTTCCCGCTATATGTTGGAAAATGGTTTCAAAGATAGTTTCCGTGAGAAGAATCCGGACGAAGTTGCATATCAGGGAGGCACTGTTGCCGCCATCTACGGGCAAATGCAAATGTCCCGTATCGATTTCATCTATTATAAAGGAGGGCTGAAAGTATTATCATCCAAAATAGTACGTACGGCTCCCGAGATAGATTATGTGTGGGCATCAGACCATGCAGCGGTACTTACCGTCTTTGAGGTTGAATAAAATGATAGGCACGGATCGTGCAGATTCCACAGAATCAAGAGTATCTGTTTATCTGCCACATCCGTGCCTAAAATAGATCAATGCTGTAGAGCAGGCTACAATATAATGCGTTTATAGGGTTCCTTCTGATAATCTTTAATCTTTACTTTCCGCCAATCCCAGCTGCTTCCATTGCTTGGTGAAATAACTCCGGCATCCGGATATTTATTATAAAGATCGATTGTTTTTACTTTCTTTGGCAACTTCGGGAAAACGAGTGTCAACAACACAGAACGTCCTTCACAGCCTTCTACCCACAGTAATTTATTCATTTCAATGCCATGCGCCTCTTCCAGAATCGGATATTCATCACCTGTTCTGGAATCAACAAGACACAATCCCTTACCTATGACCAACCAATGACGGTCAAAATGAATAGGTATATTCAAGACAACCAACGTCTTCTCCGGTAAAGTTTCAATTTTCTGAATTCGAGACCTTCCGTCACCCCGGCGTGAAGAAACGGCTAATTGACTTGCATTAAGAGTTACTTCTTCCAATTTATCGGAACGCAGTGGACGCCCCTCTCTATCATACTCAGCTATTCGGGCGGCAGTCGGAAGGAAATCGTCAACTTTCAGATTCTCCAACCTCCATGAACTGCCATTGGGAGGTGTCAATCCCCTTTCTTCCGGGAAACAATCGCGGATACTAATCTTTTTTACCTTTCGGTCAAGAGGAGGAAAGACCAGTGTAAATTCCAGCATTTGCTTTTCTTGTCCCACAACCCAATAAGTCTGATTTAGTTCAATTCCGCGGGTAAGTGAACGAATCTTATAAACATCTTTCGTATCTTCGTCTACTATGGACAATCCCTTTTCGAACTGTAACCAGTGCCGGTCATAATATATCGGTATAGCCAAAGTAACGCGTGTATCTTCTTTCGTCCGTTCAATAAAGCGTACATATATACTTCGTTTATACGGTGCACGCGACAATACAACCTGATCTGCAGGTAAATCGACGCCAACAGTATAATCAGCCTCTTTTCCGTGCAGAGAAGTCTGATTCGGTTTCTCTTCCGAGAGCGTATCCAGCACTTTCGATACAGGAGTTGTAACCTTAGCAAGTAGTTGACTGGATCCGGATTTAACTAAATGCGCCTCTCCCGACTGTATGTAATGAACTATCTTTGGGGAGTCCAAAAGCAGAAAACACTTTTCATCACCTACGCTATCCATCTTTTTTTCGTTAGATACGACTTCGGGAGTTTCTGCTTTCATCGAAACAGATACCATCGGCAATACAGGTTCAATCAGAACCGGCTTTTCCGTAAAAGAAAATAAAGCCAATACACCCGCACACAAAGGAAGCAACGCTATTTTGCGCACTCCGGCGAAACGTTCTTTATATTGATGTTTCATCATGATAAATCGTTTTTTAATTAATGAATTATGAAAACCATTTGCAACCTTCGGGCTGTATCCCATCAACTCTTCGAATAAGATGCTTTGATATTCAAATAATTCAATCTCACCGGAAAGCAAACAACGGTCCACTTGAAATTCATGGAGAGCCCGCAGTTCACGCTTTACCAGCCAGACAAACGGATTAAACCAACATAAGATGGATAAACCTTCAATAAATAAAGTGTCCCGATAATGATGATTACGAATATGTGCCTTTTCATGGAGCAGAACTATACGCAACACTTCTCCTTCTAACTTCCGATTGATAAAGATCATCCGGTAAAACGAGAATGGTGAAACGACTTCATTGTTACGCACGATACAAATCCCATCAGCCTCCATCGTACAACTTCCCCAACGCTTCAAACGCCAGATACGTGCCATTTCGACCAATAAATGCATCAAAAGGACAAATACTCCCAATCCATATACGATCCAGACTATTTGCCAGTAATCCCACGAAGCATAAAAAGGTTCTTCCGCTATTTCTTCTTCCACTCGGGGTACAATTGCTTCACTAACCTCCGCCTGCACTGCTGCGAGCGTATCCGGTTGTATCCCATCATTTTCTACTTGTACCAATGAAGTCTTATCCATTTGTGTTTCTTGCTTTACAACCACCCGTTCCATCTTTATCGGCCGCACCACCTCCACCGGATAAACCGGGATGCGTACCACCGATACAGCTCCGGCCAGCAGTACCGAAAAAAGCAAATAATTCCGGCACTGGTTAAACGGGGCTTTTCGATCGAACAACAAGTAATAGCACAGCCATAACACAAATGAAGCTCCTATGAAACGAAGAATAGCCCATTCGCTACAATCAATATCGATCATACCTTATTCCTTTTTGTTTTCCTTCAACATTTCAATCAGTTCGTCGATCTCCTGTACCGACATCTTTTCTTTTTTGGTAAAGAACGAAACCATCGCCTTCACCGAACCACTGAAAAAGTTATCTACGACCCGGTTCATAAAACGATTCGTATAGCTCTCTTTTGAAACCAACGGATAATACTGATAATTCTTTCCGAAACTACGATAAGCTACAAAGCCTTTGTTTTGCAATACACGTAGTACGGTAGAAACTGTATTATACGCCGGACGCGGCTCTTCCAAATCCTGTAAGATTTCATTCACAAAAGCATTTTCTTTCCGCCAAAGCACCTGCATGATCTGGAGTTCTGCTTTTGTCAATTCTTTCTGTTCACTCATACCAAGTAATTTTAGATTATACTTCTATTCATCAAGTATTTGGGATACAACCTGAATGGAATGGCACAAATATATAACTATAAATATAGACACAAAACTATATTTATAGTATTTCACATTAAAAAGCAAGTATTTAACAATAAATAGATCATTTTATCCACATAATAAGAAAAGGCCACCTTTAAACAAAGGTGACCTCTCCATTTTAATCGAGCATAAAAGGCAATTACCCCATCATTTCTTCGGCAGCTCCTTCAACAAGCAATCTACCGCAGCTTTCAATTGTGCATCTTCTCCCTTCAACGAAGCAGAAGGTTCATTATAAATCAGCACATCCGGTTCGAGTGTCTGATTTTCCAGATAGTTACCCTGCATGTCCATGCAGCCTACCTGCGGAATACCAAATACAAGACTCGGATCAATCTGGCGTTCCCACCATACAGCTGTCATAGTTCCGGCTACAGGAGTACCTACCAGTTTACCGATACCTAATGTCTTATATACATAAGGAGTACCATGCGCATTACTGTAATTGTCTTCACAAACAAGCATACATGAAGGCTTCAGCCACTTATTGAACGGATCGCTACCTATATATTGTCCGCGAGGAACAAAACGCTGATATTCTTTGCCACTAAGGAGAGTCACCACATCGTCGTGCAACCAACCACCACCATTGTGGCGAACGTCTACAACTACGGCTTCTTTGTTACGGTAGCGCCCCAACAGTTCGGAGTACATCTTACGGAAACTCTGACTATCCATGCCCTTGATATGTACATATCCCAAACGACCGCCTGATAACTCTTCTACTTTCTTGCGGTTGCGCTCTACCCATCGTTTATACAGCAATTCGCGCTGCGCACCGTAACTGATCGCCTTCACTGTCTCTTCAAAATGCTTCTTTGTAGCAGGATCGTAAACAGAAAGCAGCACTTTACGCCCTACTTTTCCTTCAAATAACGGGAAATAATCTTCTCCTTTTTTGATTGGAGTACCATCTACTTTTTCAATGATACAACCCGGCTTTACATCTGTTTTCTTCAAAGTGAAAGGACTCTGCTCTATGATTTCCTTTATTTTCAACCCGTCACCGGTATAAGTATCGTCATAAAATACTCCCAATGAAGCTGTAGGTAACGCCCCTCCTACACCAGAGTACCGAGCTCCGGTATGTGAAGCATTCAACTCTCCGAGCATCTCGCTCAGCAGTTCGGCAAAGTCATAATTATTGTTGATATGTGGCAGGAACTTTTCATAAGTCTTCTTATACAAAGGCCAGTCTACTCCCTGCAAATCCTTCACATAGAACTTATCGTCTACCTGCTGCCAAACATGATCAAAAATGTAAGCACGTTCACCACCCGGCTGATAGTCGAAGAAAGATTCAAATGCAATAGGCGTTGTCTTACTACCGGCTATTTCAATTTTCTTCATACCTCCACCGGTACACATAAAGATATTCTCACCTTTCTTATCGGGCAACAGCGAACCACCTCCGACACCTTTCAACAGAATCTTTGTTGAATTCTCTTTCAAATCGTGTTCCCACAAATCATAACCGCTTTCAAACGCTGCCAGATAATAGAGCTTATCACCTTTCGGAGTCAAAACAGCATCACCCATGAAAGAAGAGTTGACAGTCAGACGCACAATACGATCGAATCGATTATCAAGATCGAATTTCAGTGGCTTCACTTCCTCCTTCTTTTCTGCCTCTCCATCTTTCTTACCTTTGGCGTCTTTTTTCTTATCACCTTTTTTATCTTCTTTCTTTTTCTTCTCAGCTTTTTCTTTCTCAGCCTTTTCCGCTTTCTCGGCTTCTTCAAGCAAAGCAAGGTCTTCCTTATTCATGCGGAAACGATCGTAAGCATCTACATCAAAAAACATGATGTAAGCGTCATACTGAGCACCCCAGCTGCCATGACTACGGTATCCGGCACGGTCACTGAACCAGACCATTGCTTTGCCACCCAGAACCCATTTCGCATTTCCGTCTGAGTAACCGCTTTCGGTCAGATTATGCATTTCTCCCTTACCATCGGCGTTCAGCAACACAATATCTTTATTGTTCCAGCCACCGATACCAATAAATTCGGAAAGAATCCATTTACTATCCGGACTCCACTCAAACCACTGGTCACCATCACTGTACGAATACTGATATTGGGCATCCATTACCGTACGTACCTTCTTAGTTTTGAGATTGATGACGCGAATTGCCGTACGGTTTTCAAGGAAAGCAACTTCTTTTCCGTCCGGGCTATACTTCGGATTGAACGAAGCTATATCCGAATTGGTCAGACGTTCTTCTTTTAACTCTGTAGCATACGTGAACTGTTTCTCATCTTTCCGCACGATACTTGAAGTATAGAGCTGCCAGAGTCCTCCACGTTCCGAAGCATACACCAAGCTACGCCCGTCGGGTGCAAAATCGATTCCACGTTCCTGACAAGGAGTGTTCGTTATCTGTTTTGTCGTTTTATATTCTACCGAAGTCACATACACATCTCCTCTCAAAATGAAAGCAACCTCTTTACCATCAGGAGATACAGCCATTTCAGTAGCCCCACTGGTCTTTATCTGGCGAATCAAATCTTTATCATTTCTGTCTGACAGAATTTTCACAGATACTTTCTGCGACTTACCACCGGGAGTCAACGTATAAATCTCACCATCAAAACCATAACAAAGATTACCATTGGAAGCCATACTGAGGAAACGTACCGGATGCTGCGTGTGATGCGTCACCTGCTTGGATGCATTCGATCCCGGAATACGCTGGTAGATATTGAACGAACCATTCTCTTCACTCAAATAGTAGAACGACTTTCCGTCCGGTGCCCATACCGGTTCACGGTCTTCACCGATGAAAGTGGTTTGTTTTTCATAGCGTGGAGTCTGTCCAGGCTGAAGCATCCATATATCACGGGCAATCGGTGACTTCTGGTGCTTACGCCAGTAATCCTCATATCCTTTTTTATCTTGATAAAGAATAGCCCCTTCCTTATTAATGGAGATGCACTCCATCGGCATAGATGAAAACATCACAGGACGTCCTCCCGTAACCGGAATCTGATATATCTGCTGGAATTGTCCATTCGAAGGAAAACCGGCATCTTCGGCAGAAGGCATGATGTCGGCAGTAAATAAGAGCTGTCCCGCATCACTGAAAGCTACCGGAGTTTCACTGCCCGAGAAAGTGGTCAGGCGGCGAGGCTCGCCTCCTTCTTTCGACACAATGAATACATCCAGACTTCCCATACGGTCGGACGCAAATGCAATCTGTTTACTATCGGGACTCCAAATCGGGGTTGTATCAAAAGCCGGATTGGTAGTGATCTGTGTAGCTTTGCCACCGGACACCGGTACTGTGAAAATATCACCTTTATAGGTGAAAGCAATGGTAGTTCCATCGGGAGAGATAGCACAATGACGCATCCACAACGGACCCTCTTGTGCCCAAAGTGCTCCGGCAAACAAAAGAGCCGCAGCACTCATGAAGAGTTTTCTCATAATGTATTATTTAAGTATATTAAAAAGCAAACCTCACAGCCCTTTTGAAAAGAGTTGTGAGGTCCGCATATTCTATTTTCAGATTAAGAATCCGGCATTCAAATTAGAGAGCACCAACTTCTTTCAGAGCTGCGTTAGTTCCATGAACAGCCTTTGCGCTTGCCGCAAATTTTGCTTTTTCGTCAGCAGTCAATTCCAGTTCAACGATTTTCTCGATACCGTTCTTACCCAGGATTACAGGAACACCGATACAAAGATCAGATTCACCGTATTCACCTTCAAGCATTACTGAGCAAGGAATCATCTTCTTCTGGTTGTGGATGATAGATTCTACGACATAAGCTCCTGCCGCACCCGGTGCATACCATGCAGAAGTGCCCAGCAACTTAGTCAGAGTAGCACCACCTACCATAGTAGAAGCAACTACTTCGTTCAGCTTTTCTTCGCTCAGCAGTGTGCTGACCGGCTGTCCTTTGTAAGTGGCCAGACGAGCCAACGGAATCATAGTAGTGTCACCATGACCACCGATCACCATACCTTCTACTTCGTTTGCATTGCAACCCAAAGCCTGAGACAAGAAATATTTAAAACGTGAGCTATCCAAAGCACCGCCCATACCGATAACACGGTTTTTCGGCAATCCGAGTGATTTCAATGCCAGATAAGTCATTGTATCCATCGGGTTAGAGATAACTACGATAATAGCATTCGGAGAGTATTTCAAAAGATTTTCTGCTACTGATTTCACGATACCGGCATTTACCCCGATCAGTTCTTCACGAGTCATGCCCGGTTTACGAGGAATACCAGAAGTGATCACAACCACGTCAGAGTTAGCAGTCTGAGCATAATCATTTGTGCAACCAACGATTGTTGTGTCGAAACCCAACAACTGAGCAGTCTGCATCATATCCATTGCTTTACCTTCTGAAACGCCTTCTTTTACGTCCAGCATTACTACTTCGTCTGCCACTTCATTGAAGGCCAGTACATTTGCACATGTAGCACCTACGTTACCTGCGCCTACTACGGTTACTTTTGACATAATACTTATATTTTAATAAAGTTGATAATTAGTTCGTATCGTTTTCGTGACGGCAAAAGTACAACGATAATCGAAATTAAAGAAATTTTTCCATAATAATTTTAGTTAAAGAAAAGTGAATAGACTGTGTTACTCTGTATTGAAATGATTACTTTTGCAGCGTTTTATCATTCAACCTTATAGAATATGAATAAAAAGAATCTGCTGATCATTGCCGTATCTGTTTTGGTGCTCGCGCTCATCGGTCTTACTTATCTGTTATTCTCCGAAAAACAGACTAACCGTGAACTGGTTCAGGAATTCCAATTGGACAAAGAAGATCTTGAAAATGAGTACACTCGCTTTGCACAGCAATATGACGAACTGAAACTGACTGTATCGAACGACTCTTTGGCAGACTTGCTGGCTCAGGAGCAGGTCAAGACGCAACGCCTGCTTGAAGAACTCCGTACGGTAAAGAGCAGTAACGCCACAGAGATAAGACGCCTGAAAAAAGAATTGGCAACACTGAGAAAAGTAATGATCGGTTACATCAATCAGATTGACTCGCTGAATAAACTGACCGCCCAGCAAAAACAAGTGATAGCAGAAGTAACGCAGAAATACAATGCGGCTTCACGCCAGATCAATAATTTGTCTGAAGAAAAGAAGAACCTTAATCAAAAAGTTACATTAGCTGCTCAGTTGGATGCAACCAATATCTGGATTGAACCTCGCAACAAACGTGGCAAAAAAGCTAAAAAAGTAAAGGATATCGTAAAACTGGCCATCGGTTTTACGATTGTCAAAAATATCACTGCCGAAACCGGAGAACGGACACTCTACATCCGGATAACGAAACCGGATAACGATGTATTGACCAAAAGCCCGTCAAACACTTTCCCTTATGAAAACCGTACGTTAGGCTACTCTATCAAAAAGTACATCGAATACAATGGGGAAGAACAAACTATTAACGTATTCTGGGATGTGGAAGAGTTTCTGTATGCCGGCGACTATCGGGTAGACATCTTTGCTGACGGAACGATGATTGGATCGCAGAAGTTCACATTGGACTAAAACTTTAAAACCATATACTTTAAAAGAGGATGCGCCAGAATGGTTACTAAGTAACCGGCTTCTGGCACATCCTCTTTTTTATTACTTCAATTCTATCTTATTGAATGTTTTCCATTTCAATAACTCATGATAGTGGTGATACGATTATTTTGTTCCCTTCCACTATGAATCTCGCAATTTGCAAATCATTCAAAACATTTAATATTTCCCCGACAGGAAGATGACGACTGGCAGAAAAATAAATCCGTTCCTCCAGCAAAGAATGGGAACAGAAAACAATATTTGTGTTATACCATGCCCCAATTTCCTGCATAACATATCTCAGAGTGACATTATCAAAGATAAATAGACCTTCTGTCCAACTCTTTTGCATACAGATATCAGCCTGAGAAATACAGATATCACCTACTCTATCCAGATAAACCTGTTCACCCGGCTTTATCTTACAGACTTGTGTGCTGGCTTTATCGCTGACTTGCACCGAACCTTCATACAGGACAACTTTAGAAGTAGTACCACATCCATAAGAATCAACATCAAATACCGTACCCAATACACGCGTCTGTAAACTCCCGGTCTCTACAATAAAGGGATGTAGAGCATCTCTTTGAACATTAAATCTCGCAGCACCTTCCAACATTACCTGCCGAAGATCACCGGTAAACACTTTCGGGTATTCCAGGCGGCTATTGGCGTTCAACAGCACTTCAGTACTGTCGGGCAAATAAATGGTAACAGTGGTAGCGGGTGGTGTTCTGACTGCAATGATCCCTTTAGCCTCTGTCATCACCAATTTATCAGGCGAATTTACAGAAGCAAACACTTCGACTTCTTGTGATAAAAAGTTTTCCCGGGACAAACCCAAAAACAAAAGTAATGCCACGGAAGCAACTGCTGCAAAGCCGAATAACAAAGTTCGGACTCTCTTCTGCCGTCGGCGAGAGGCAAATGCCTGCCAAGCGATTTCTGTCTCTTCGACAGAAGGCAGGTCACCAAGAGCCTCACCGAAAATATTTTCGAGCCTACGGGGGGCTACATCGTTTTTATTATCCTCTCTCTGTTCCATTTGTTTCCTCCTTTCCGTTCATTTCATTACGTAAAATCCGTAAAGCTTTCGATATATGTTTCTTCACCGTATCCGGACTTATTTCCAACCGTTCTGCCACTTGCCTATAGGTCAGTTTCTCCCAATAACAAAGTCTCAAAATGGTACGCGTCGGTTCGGGCAGGCCGTAAGCAATAGTTTCCGCTTGCCGTAACTGTGCCTCATGCTGTCGATATCCGGTATTCACATCCATCCGCGTAACCTCACGTAAAGCATCCAAATGCTGTTGTTCCACGCGCAGGTGCTTTAACCGATTCAGGCACGTATTACGTGTAGCTGTATAGAAATAAGCATTCTGCGTTTCTGCTTCCAGTCTATCAAAACATTTCCAAGCCTCTTCCATCACTTCGCCAACAATGTCCTTCGCTTCTTCCCGATCGCCCATTAACTGAATGGCATAACGCACCAGACGGGGATATATCTCCACAAACAATTGCCTGAAGCGTTCTTCCCGTGAAACATGTCCACGAAACCGGAATATCGTTAATTTTGCCATAAGCCGACAAAATTAGTGATAATTCTTTTATCAGGCAGATTAAAGGCGCTGCTTTTCACTCTGTCCCGCACCGGTACCTTTATACTTACTCTTAGTTGCATTAAATTTATAAGATATCTGAATACCCAAACGTTGATTATCATTATATGAACGGGTCAGTATATGACTTCTGACTCCATATCCATCCATATAATGATAACGGGTATGAAAAATATCATCGGCTGTAAGTGTTATCATCAGAGCATCTTCCAGAAATGATTTCGACAGACGGGCATTTACCGTACCCTCTCTGTGTCTCAAAGAATAACTTTGTTTGGCTGCTGTCGAAATATTCCCGTTCACATTCAAAAACCAACCATCAGGAAAAGTAAAACTATTGTCAAGCTCAAAATAAAACTGAGGTTCGTTCCAATGCTGGGTTATCCCCAAAGAACGAACATCGGCATCATAAAAATACATGCCTCCATTCAATTGCGGTTGCCAACACCCGATTTTAGGAGAAACATTAAAATTCATTCCATAAGTATCTGTAGTAGGTATGGAGGCCATGGTAAACAACAACACCCCCGGATGGGTTTCATCATTATAAGGTTTGAGGAACCTCGTATATAAATCCAATGTCCTATCAAAAAAGAGATTTACAAACGCCCATCTCGATCCGGCATCCAATATAAAGACATGGTGTTTTTGTGGAACCAGTAAGGGATCTCCGCTACGATACATATATTTACTTGAATATGTAATTGAGCTTGAAAGCATGTGATAGTCGGGATTATTCCTTATTAAGCGATAAGAAAGGGATGCATGCCAGCCTTTATCCTCATATCCTACTAAAGCGACAGGGACTATATCATTATACACCGGACTTTGTTCATCTTGATGAACCCCATATTCATAATAATCCGTTTTTTGATGTTCATAACGCAGCCCCACATCAAAATTGAATTTATCCAAGTGCAGCGAGTAATCGGCAAACACAGAATAAATAGACTGTTTGATATGATCATCGGCGTTGTCAGAAAAACCACTTTGAACAAATATGTCGTGTCTGTTCGTAAACGTTTCCTCCGTACCCAACGACAATGTCCCTTTTCCGAAAGAGCGTTTTACAACCATACGCATAGCATACAAATAGTTTCGGACTTCATTTTCTGATTGGGCAGCTTTATCATCGTTGTTGAGAACTTCATTTGTGGAATTATTCTTTCCCAATAAATAATCAGCATTGAAATCCACATTCCATTGACCGAACGCTCCATTATAGTATCCATTCACCGAATGAGTCCAGGTAGGATAAGTATGTGCATACTGCGAAGAAGATATTTCTTCTGTCTTTTCACCATCCTTATACACAAAATTGTTGCCAAGGTTAGTCTGATTCACAGAACCTACATTCGTACCCGGCATATAACGAGCACCCAAAGAATTCTTGTCATCTAACTCATAGTTGAAACCTACCTCACCGGAGAAATAAACGGCTTTACGAAAACTGGTAGTTCCTCCTCGGACCTCCCATCGGGAAGAAGCGTCAGTTTCCTGATTTAAAATTGATTCCTGGTAATAATTTCCATGTTTCAAGTCACCTTTCACAAATAGATCCAATCCACCCGTACGGTAATTCAAATATAGATTCTCACTGGCATTATAGTCATGTCCCTGAGAAAAAACACCTCGAAAGCCGCCGCTTATCCCTTGTCCTCGCTGACGGATCGTACGGATACGAATGACTGAAGATACATCCGAACCATATTCCACTCCTGGTGTAGTAATCACTTCCGCCGATAAAATATCGTCAGCACGCAAACGTTCCAATTCTCCCTGATCACGTACCTTACGGCCATTGATATAGATAACAGGAACTCCATGTCCCAGAACCATGTATTCCCCCACCCCTCCCGTTACAAAAGGGAGATGGGATATCATTTCCGCAGCAGAGCCCATTTTAGCTAAAGGAGTACCAACGACATTAGCCAATAAACCATTATCTTTATGTACTATTAAAGGATGATCGACACTAATAACCACTTCTTTCATTAATTGGGCATCGGAAAACAAACATACTTTATTCATTGCACCGCAAGGTTGGACTTTGGTCTGATAACCTATATAAGACGTTTTCAAAAGATAATCTTTCCCTTCTTCACCCGGTATCCGGAACGAACCATCCTGATTCGTAACCACTCCGCTCACAAATGTGGAATCAATTCTATTCAGCAGTAGCACATTGGCGCAAACCAAGGGGTTATGTTCCTCGTCATAAACCGTACCTTGAATAATTACCAGACGTTTGTCTATCCCCGCTTTCTGAATAACAAAATAGTTTTCTCGTTCTTTATAAATGAACGGGGTATTTTTCAGAACGATGGAAAGTGCTTCCGATTCGTTTTTTTGATGAATAGAGGCAGTAACATGGTAAGTCTCAGTCTCGTTATAGGAAAAAATAATATGCTTCTCCCCTGCTTTCTCAATCAATTTCAAAACAGCAGGCAGTGGCTTGTCTCTAAGCTCCAACGTGATTTGACCGGCATTCTGAGCCGAAAAAGGATATGCGCACAATAATAATATCACAGCCATCCAGCCTCTTCTGTCGTGTATTCCCCAATTCATTGTTTTTCTATTTTTTAATTAGTTGTTTATTATACTACAACCAAAGTATGCAATCGGGTACGCAATATTACGAAAAAAATAAAGTAGCGACAATCATACATAAATTAGAATATTCCAAGATGTTTCATAGCCTTGACAATATTCCTCAAACCGGTTTGTTTCGGAGAATGTTCAGGTATCAGTTTCATTGACAGTACATGCATTCCTGCCATCCATAACAGGAGACAATATTCCATGAAAGTATGCAAAGACATAGCAAAAAAAGGTAAGAGTACAATGGGTGCTATATCGGCTTTAAACTTCATTTATTGTGTATGAAAGAGGAGAGATTGTCAACGTTGTGCTGACCGGGGCCAATGTTGACGATCGAAACAAAAATGTAATTGATACGCTGACAAACAAGATGTTTGGAAAGCTTTATACCGACAAGGGGTCTCTCTCAATCACTTTTTGGGAAACTTTTTAATGATGGCATTCATATCGTCACCGGTCTTCGTTCAAACATGAAGCAACGCTTGATTTCGATTTATAACAAACTAATGTTACGTAAACGGAGTATTATCGAATCACCCAACGATGCATTGAAAAATAAAAACAATTTATACACATTCACCACCGTAGCGTACATAATTTTCCGATGAACTTGCTTTCTACAATGGAGGCATATTGTTTTTTCAATGTCAAGCCGGAGGTTAACTTCGACTTTGACATAGCCCCATCAGACGGACAGCTTACCATTTGGAATTAAGTCAGTAGAACAATAAAGATTCGGGCGACCATACTTTGGCCGCCCGAATCTTTATTGTCTTGTGATTTTGAGGATTAAAAGGAAATCTTAACCCGAACTCGCGTTCAATAGGGAGTTTACGTAAAAAAACTGTCTTTATAATAAATCAATATTAAACCTGCTTCATATATATTGAAAGAATGATAAAATATTAACTTCTTTTTCATGTTTCGAGTTGAGTACGGTTTTAGTATGAATTGTATTATATGTAACATGAACTATTAGTTTTTGATAGATTCTAATTAAAAACAGACGAGTGATTGTGATTAAGAAAAATATTATAAACAGAAAAACAGACATGAAAAAAGTGAAAATCAATTTATTTTTATTTCTTTTTTTCTCTATCATCTTAGAAGCATGCTCCGACGATTATGCAACTTACAACAATGAACCCACTAAAAATGTAACAACAAGAAACGTCAAAAGCAAAGAACAATATATGGAGCGATTTGCTGAAATATTATCAAAAGCCGTTTTCGAGGAACAAAGTGTCAGGCACTTTTTAAAAGAGGAAGCTTTAAAGAAAATAGATAACGGATATAATATTTTTTATCCCATTGCCAGAGATGGGCAAATAAACAATTGTTCTTTCCGAGATATATTAATAAAGTACGCCAAAGATAAAGAGGAAATAGAGAACATCGAGACAAATGTACCTTTACTAAATATCCACATACCAGAATACGGGAATCTTTTAATAAAAGACATGGATGATGGAGACTTTGAAGTACCGGTTCTATTAGATAGGACATTATACTATAATGGAGTCATAGTAGATACAATTGCTGCTAATGAAATACCTGGATTTAATTTGTTTGTAGTTTGTGAAAGTGCCAGTATAAGAAAAAAACATATACAAACTCGAAATCTTTCAGCTTACCCTTTAAATGAAAATTATGAATTTGTTGATCAGTCTTTTGATCCTACATACTCCGAGAGGACTGCAGGAGTAACACGTGCTTCGGCATATGAAGAGCTTAGTGAAAAATATAAAGATGAAGGCTATGTCCCAATAAAAGATATAGATCCATTGTTGGTGGCAGCCTATAATAAATCCTCCCAAAAGCCCAGGGCGACGAGATCACTTATGTACTATGGCTTAAATAGTATAAGCGAAACTCCCAAAGAAATTCGTCCAGATATCAAAGATTGTATTTTTAGATTTAAGATTGCAGCAGATGCGTTTTCTCGCTTGGAGGATATAGCAACAGGGCAAAACAAGCCATTATTCTATGATAAAGTACAGCAGAAAAAAGGCTCTTTAAGCAGAGAAGAAGTTTTAGGACGTATCTTAACGGGAAGAGCTTTCTGTTTTCTTTTCAGGATCGAAGGAAGTGTAAACGGAAACAACGTAATATCTGAAGGAATGAAGATTTATGTTACCCCTGAAAAATTATTCAATCTTAAAATCAATGAACATAGAAGACATAAAACGATGTTTAGACGTACAAAGTATACCTATACAATTGATAGAAATGGTATTAAGTCCAAATGGTTCTATCCTTTAGATTACGGACACGATACAAGATTGAATGAATGGAACATAGCTAAAGATCCCATTAACAAAAAGGTTGTAGTATATCTTATTAACCCGGATGAAGGAACAACCGCAAAAATCACAGAAACATATTCTTTAACTTATATATCCAATAAAGGAATAGATGGAAGCATTTCTGCTCCAATCATTAAAGGAATCACCCTAGGAATAAATGGAAAATTAGATAATACAACGACAACTCAAAAGACAGTAACAACAGAATATTCTATCACCTAAAGTAATGAACGTATTGACGAGTTCTACTTTGATTTTTTTAATGACTATCCCATTGAATCTGTTTTATCCAATAACGAGTACGTAATTCCTATTAGAAAAGGTAAAGGAATAATAGAAACAAGTATTTTACCAATATCAAATAGTTTCTTTACATTTAAACGATTTAAAAGATGAAAAAACAAGTAACTTTCTTTATCTGCACAATTATTTTGTTGGCTTTGTCGTCTTGTCATAAGGAAGCAGATTATTCTTTAAATAATTCAATCTGGATACATCAATTTCAAGCTGAAGAACGGGTAGAAGGTGGTGTAAAAGCAGTAGGACTTTTCTTCGGAGCAAAAACAATTGAAAAGTATAGCCTTGATAAAGACTACAAAGCATTAAAACTTTTGAACACATTTAACTATGTAAAGGAAGGTAATGAAATTATAATCAATGGTGCATTCAGACAAACAGTGGGAGATAATTATCTTACTTTTGGTGATGGAATGTACTATCGTTCAGAAAAAAGCAAGGGCTCTTTTTTCCAAAAGTAATAAAGAAGGAGGGAGCAATTAAGAATAGGTATTGAAGGAGCAGAGAATAAATAATTCCTCTGCTCCTTTTAATTAAATATTCGTACTACTGCCACTTTTGATCCGAACCATATCAGTAAATCGGGTAAATACCCCCTATTGGGTTGCTCCCGGTCCAGTTATGCGAAGATGCTCAAAACGCAATCTGGAAATCTCCAGATATAAGAATAAAAAGGTTATTGTCTACTATTGCCACGAAACTTTCCTTTCTGCTTCTCTGTTCGTGTTATTGAAAAACAGAAACCTTAAATAAGGTTTTTGAACCAGTAAGCTAAATACCAATTCGCAATAGTTGTTTATTATACTACAGCCAAAGTATGCAATCGGATACACAATATCACGAAAAAAATGATTCGGGAAGACAGGATCAATCCATAGTTGATAAATAAGCAAGTATACAGGCTTTCAGCCTGCTAAGTCTTATTGGATAGAAAAAGACACGATGATACTTAAACAGATGAAAGACAAGACATTCAAAGCACTAAACTCTTGCTGGGAAAAGACTTGCTTTAACACAGTGTTAAAGCTTGCTCTTTAGATTCAAATAACAAGTCATTTAAATGCAAAAGGCTTGTTATTTGCATTTGGAAAAGAAGAAGCCCCAGAATGCGATTAACAATGTTAATTGAAAAAGCGAGAATACATCGCCCGGTATTCAAACATCAGGCCTAAATAACAAAAAAAATTAAATCGTTTTGCTTTTTAAGATTAACCCTTTATATTTGCATCGTTGTTTATGCAATTATTGTTTCTTGTCCTAACAAGGATAACAAGAACAAAACCGGATAAACAAACAACCCGCAAGCATTGTTCTTTAAAATGAAGTATTACCTTTATAATGTATAAGATGCGATGAAAAAAATCCTGTTTCTGTTTTTTCTCCTGACAACTACTTTCTCTCTGAAATCACAGGGAATCCTATCCTTAGATAGTTGCCGTGCATTGGCCATTGCCAACAACAAAGAGTTGTTGATAAGCGGAGAGAAAATAAATGCTGCACACTATCAAAACAAAGCAGCTTTTACGAACTACTTACCCAACTTCTCTGCTACAGGGGCCTATATGCGTAACCAAAAAGAATTCTCGCTGCTCAACAGTGATCAGAAAGCTGCCCTATCGGGCTTAGGAAACAGCATAAGCGGACCACTGCAGCAGGCTGCACAAGTCATCGGACAGCTCCATCCTGAACTGGCCCCGGCTTTGTCGCAACTGGGAGGGGCTATCGTACCGGCCTTGAACGAAGCCGGAAGTTCTATTGTAGACGCATTCCGTACCGATACCCGCAATGTATATGCAGGAGTCATCACCCTGACACAGCCATTATACATGGGCGGCAAAATCCGGGCATACAACAAAATCACTAAATACGCTGAAGAGTTGGCTCGCCAACAGCACAATTCGGGTATGCAAGAGGTGATTCTCAGCACGGATCAGGCCTATTGGCAGGTTATCTCGTTGGTCAACAAGAAAAAACTCGCGGAAAGCTACCTGAAGCTATTACAGAAACTGGACAGTGATGTAGAAAAGATGATTGCCGAAGGGGTAGCCACTAAAGCGGACGGACTCTCGGTTCGGGTGAAGGTAAACGAAGCCGAAATGACACTGACAAAGGTTGAAGACGGACTCAGCCTTTCGCGGATGCTACTGTGCCAACTGTGCGGCATCGACCTGAGTACCCCCGTCGTATTGGCCGACGAAGACATCGACGACATTCCGTTAATGCCTGTTACTACCGACTTTGAGGTTGAAACAGCCTATGCCAACCGGCCTGAAATACGGAGCCTGGAACTGGCAACCAAAATTTATCAACAAAAAATAAACGTAACCCGCTCCGAGCATCTTCCGTCTTTAGCACTGATGGGAAACTATATGGTTACTAACCCTTCCGTATTCAACAGCTTTGAAAATAAATTCAAAGGAATGTGGAATGTAGGCATCATGCTTCAATTACCCATCTGGCACTGGGGAGAGGGCCTCTATAAAGTAAAGGCAGCCAAAGCAGAAGCACGCATCGCCCAGTATCAACTGGAAGATGCCAAAGAAAAAATAGAGTTGCAGGTCAACCAATCGGCCTTCAAAGTGAACGAGGCAGCAAAGAAACTGACCATGGCGAAAAAGAACCTTGAGAAAGCTGACGAAAACCTGCGCTACGCCACCCTTGGATTCGAAGAAGGAGTAATTGCTCCAAGCAACGTACTTGAAGCCCATACTGCCTGGTTGTCGGCCCAATCGGAAAAGATCGATGCACAGATTGATGTGAAGTTAACAGAGATCTACCTGCAGAAGTCATTGGGAACACTGAAATAAAATGAATAAGTAAATTTAGAGAAAGCCAATCTCAATCGTAAATCGTAAAATCGTAAATAAGATGACATCACAAAAATCACAGAACAGCAATATGCTGCTTGCATTCCTCACTCTGCTGGGAGTTATTGTACTGGTTGCAGTTGTCGGTTTCTTCATGCTCCGCAAAGGTCCGGAAATTATTCAGGGACAGGCCGAGGTGACCGAATACCGCGTTTCGAGCAAAGTTCCCGGACGCATTCTGGAATTCCGTGTGAAAGAGGGACAAACAGTACAAGCGGGAGACACTCTCGCCATACTGGAAGCTCCGGACGTAATGGCAAAAATGGAACAGGCACGTGCAGCTGAAGCCGCTGCTCAGGCACAAAACGAAAAAGCAATCAAAGGGGCACGTCAGGAACAGATCCAGGCAGCTTATGAAATGTGGCAAAAGGCGATAGCCGGTGTCGATATAGCAGAGAAATCATACAAGCGTGTTAAAAATCTGTTCGACCAGGGAGTCATGCCTGCGCAAAAGCTGGACGAAGTCACTGCGCAACGTAATGCAGCCATCGCTACAGAAAAAGCAGCAAAGGCCCAATATACCATGGCTAAGAACGGTGCCGAACGTGAGGACAAAATGGCTGCCGCCGCTTTGGTAGACCGTGCCAAAGGAGCTGTTGCCGAAGTGGAATCGTACATCAAAGAGACTTATTTGATTGCTCAGACAGCCGGAGAGGTTTCTGAGATATTTCCCAAAGTGGGCGAGTTGGTAGGCACAGGTGCACCGATTATGAACATTGCAGTGATGGATGACATGTGGGTGACATTCAATGTGCGCGAGGATTTATTGAAGAACCTGACAATGGGATCTGAATTTGACGCTATCGTGCCCGCACTGGACAACAAAACGATTCGCCTGAAAGTATACTACATGAAGGATCTGGGTACTTACGCTGCCTGGAAAGCAACTAAAACTACAGGACAGTTCGATCTGAAAACTTTCGAAGTAAAAGCTACTCCGGTTGAAAAAGTAGACAATCTGCGTCCGGGAATGTCAGTCATCCTTAAAAAATGAAAGAAAGAGAAAAGAAATATATAGCCCTCTGGCTGGTCATGAAGCGCGAATGTCGCCGTCTTGTGTCCCGTCCGCTCTATCTCTTCTGCATGGTGATAGCCCCGTTATTCTGCTATATTTTCTTCACCACGCTGATGGACTCGGGACTGCCCACCGACATGCCTGTCGGCGCTGTCGATCTGGACAACTCAACCAGTTCGAGAAATATCCTCCGCAATTTGGATGCCTTCGGGCAAACGGCTATCGTGGCCCGTTATGGAAGTGTGAATGAAGCCCGCACTGCAATGCAGGAAGGCAAAATTTATGGGTTCTTCTATATTCCCAAAGGGTTGTCGGCCGATGCTCAAAGCCAACGACAACCCAAAATATCTTTCTATACCAACAACTCGTACCTGATTGCCGGCTCACTGCTTTTCAAAGACATGAAGATGATGTCCGAGCTTGCATCAGGGGCAGTCAGCCGTTCGGTACTGTACGCTAAAGGTGCAACAGAGGACCAAGCCATGGGATACCTCCAACCAATAGTCATCGATACACACCCGATACAGAATCCATGGTTGAACTACTCGGTCTACTTGTGCAACACCCTTGTACCGGGAGTACTTATGCTGATGATATTCATGGTAACGGTATTCTCCATCGGCGTGGAAATCAAAGACCGTACCGCACGTGAGTGGTTGCGTCTGAGCAATAACTCCATTTATATCGCATTGGCAGGTAAACTTCTTCCACAAACGGTAGTGTTCTTCATCATGGGTATATTTTATAATGTATACCTGTACGGATTCCTGCATTTCCCATGCAACAGTGGCATCCTCCCTATGCTGCTGGCCACTTTGTGCCTTGTACTGGCTTCACAATGTTGTGGCATCGTGATGATAGGCACTTTGCCTACACTCCGCCTCGGATTGAGTTTTGCATCATTATGGGGAGTCATCTCTTTCTCCATATCGGGGTTCTCTTTCCCGGTAATGGCTATGAATCCGGTATTGCAGGCATTGAGCAACCTGTTCCCACTACGGCATTACTTTCTCATTTACGTAGACCAGGCACTCAACGGATACAGTATGGCTTATTCCTGGTCCAATTATATGGCGTTATTGATTTTTATGTTACTTCCTTTCTTCGTGGTTCACCGGTTGAAGGAAGCTTTGATATACTATAAATACATGCCCTAATGAAAGATATAAAATTAAAAGATAAAATAGCACAAGGAGTCAACGACCTGTTTTATATCTGGAAACGGGAGTTTGGAACCACCTTCCGTGACCAGGGAGTATTGATTTTCTTCGTACTCGTGCCATTGGTATATCCGTTGATTTATAGCTTCATCTATACCAACGAAGTGGTGCGCGAAGTGCCCGCAGTGGTAGTAGACGATTCACGCTCTTCACTCAGCCGCGAATATCTGCGCAAAGTGGACGCCACTCCCGATATAGAAATCGTAGCGTATTGTGCAGATATGGAAGAAGCCAAACAAATGCTGAAAGACCGTCTGGCTTATGGCATCATTTATATTCCCAAAGAATTTAGTGATAACATAGCGCAAGGTAAACAGACTCAGGTAAGTATTTATTGTGATATGAGCGGACTGCTATATTACAAAAGTATGCTTCTGGCTAACACAGCCGTATCTTTAGACATGAACGAAGATATCAAAATAACCCGTTCGGGCAATACCACCGACCGCCAGGATGAGATCACAGCCTACCCCATCGAATATGAAGACGTGGCAATGTTCAATCCGACTAACGGTTTTGCCGCTTTCCTGATACCGGCAGTACTGATCCTGATTATTCAGCAGACTTTACTGTTGGGTATCGGACTTTCTGCCGGCACCGCCCGCGAAAACAACCGCTTCAAAGATCTGGTGCCCATCAACCGGCATTACAACGGCACGCTGCGTATTGTAATGGGTAAAGGACTAAGCTATTTCATGGTCTATTCGCTCGTATCTGTTTACGTACTTTGTGCGGTTCCCCGCATGTTCAGCCTCAACCAGATCGGACAACCGGGTACATTAGCGTTATTTATCCTTCCCTATCTGATGGCTTGCATCTTCTTTGCCATGACTGCGTCCATTGCCATCCGTAACCGGGAAACGTGCATGCTGATATTCGTCTTCACGTCTGTTCCGTTACTGTTTATTTCGGGAATCTCCTGGCCGGGAGCAGCCATACCGCCGTTCTGGAAATATTTCTCTTATATATTCCCGTCTACTTTCGGCATTAACGGATTTGTGCGGATCAATAACATGGGGGCGACACTGAGTGAGATCCCATTTGAATATAAAGCGTTATGGATACAAACGGGATTCTACTTCCTGACTACCTGCTGGGTATATCGCTGGCAGATCATCAAGAGCCGTAAGCATGTCATTGATAAATACAAAGAAATGAAAGGCAAAGGAAAACCTATTCTTTCATAATCACATACACATATTTATTCCGGATTTATCCGGAAATACCTGCTATTGCAATTCAACCCGAAAATATATCGGACAGCTATTGTCTGAAACAAAGATAATTAGTACATTCGAGGCGTTTATATTTTCAAGTGGAAGATGTAAACACAACACATACAATAATAAAACACATGTTATGAAAAGAAAAATGATGTCCCTTTTGCTCGCATTGGCAGTAATAAGCGGAAATAGCGTGTACGCTAAAGTGATTGACATAATGTCTCCCAACGGAGCCATTAAAGTATCGGTAGATATCAAGGACCGAATCTACTATTCAGTGTCTTATGATAACAACCAACTATTAAAGGATTGTTATCTCAACCTCCAACTGCAAAATGAAACACTGGGGGACAATCCCAGGCTGCGGAGCACGAAACGTGGAACCATTGACGAAAGTGTGAAACGTGAGATACCTTTTAAAAATGCTATTGTAAAGAACCAATGTAACACGCTGAGGATGAACTTCAGCGGAAACTATGCCGTTGAGTTCCGGGTATTCGATAACGGTATGGCTTACCGTTTTGTTACAGACAAAAAAGAGGATAACATTGTAATGGGAGAAGATTTCGCAATTAATTTTCCTGCCAACTACAAAGCCCACTTATCACAACCGGATGGTTTTAAAACCTCTTACGAATATCCATATACTCATATAGATACGGAAAACTATGCTGCCACCGATCGTATGAGTTACCTGCCCGTACTGATAGAAACGGACAAAGCATATAAAATCCTGATATCCGAAGCTGACCTATTCGATTATCCTTGTATGTTCCTCAAAGGCACCGGCAAGAATGGGATGCAATCTCTTTTCCCAAAAGCACCTTTGGCATTTGGCGAAGATGGTGACCGTAGCCTCAAGATCACTAAAGAAGCTGATTATATTGCCAAAACAACCGGAAAGCGTTCATTCCCCTGGCGAATGATGGTAATCTCAAAAGAAGACAAAGAGATTATTGAAAACGAAATGGTATATAACCTTTCCACTCCTTGTGTCCTTGAAGACTACAGTTGGATCAAACCGGGGCAGGTGAGCTGGGAGTGGTGGCACGATGCACGTCTCTATGGGGTAGATTTCCGTTCCGGCTACAACATGGATTCGTATAAATACTACATTGACTTTGCTTCCAGATTCGGCATCCCCTACATCATCATGGATGAAGGCTGGGCCAAAAACACACGTGATCCGTTTACTCCCAATTCTACTATCAACCTCCCTGAGTTAATTCAGTACGGAAAAGAACGAAACGTGAAAATCGTACTCTGGCTACCATGGCTTACCGTCGAGAATCACTTCGATCTCTTTAAGACTTTTGCCGACTGGGGCATTGCGGGAGTAAAGATAGACTTTATGGACCGCAGCGATCAGTGGATGGTAAACTACTACGAACGTGTAGCCCAAGAAGCAGCTAAACATAAACTATTTGTGGATTTCCATGGTGCCTTCAAGCCTGCGGGACTGGAACGGAAATATCCGAACGTACTCTCTTACGAAGGTGTATTGGGCATGGAACAAGGTGGCAACTGCAAACCCGAAAACAGTATCTATTTACCCTTTATGCGTAATGCTGTGGGTCCGATGGACTTCACTCCGGGGTCAATGATTTCCGCTCAGCCGGAAGACAACCGTTCTACCCGCGCCAACGCCATGGGCTCAGGAACACGTGCTTTCCAAATGGCTCTTTTCATCATCTTCGAAAGTGGTCTGCAAATGTTAGCCGACAACCCGGTTTACTATTACAGGGAACTTCCCTGTACCGAATTTATCGCAAGTGTTCCCGTCACCTGGGATGAAACCAAGGTCCTTTATGCTAAAGTAGGTGAAGCAGTCGTCGTAGCCAAACGAAAAGGAGAACAGTGGTTCATCGGAGGTATCACCGGCAATCAACCACAAAACATCGAGATCGACCTTGGATTCCTTCCGGCAGGACAATCATTCACATTAACCTCATTTGAAGATGGCATTAACGCTGACCGTCAAGCAATGGATTACAAGAAAAAGGAGTCTACCGTGAACAATCAAACCCGCATGACATTGAAAATGGTACGCAACGGGGGATGGGCCGGAACAATTAAAATGAAATAGAATATAAATCAAGTTCACCACAGAGTGACACAGAGTCCCACAGAGAAACTTTTTTCATAAATATTCCATTAACAAGAGATGAAGACTCTGTGTCACTCTGTAGTGATATAGCATATTACAAAAATGAAAAAACAAATAATACACCGCTGGATGCTGATGGCTGTCTTCTGCCTCGGAGCATCATTTATAGGAATCAATGCCCAAGAAAAAGACTGGGCCAGCCTGCAACGCTATGCGCAGCAAAATGCCGAACTCCCCAAGCCGGAGAAAAATGAAAAGAGAGTAGTCTTCATGGGCAATTCCATCACGGAAGGATGGGTTAACACACATCCTGATTTCTTCAAAAACAACGGTTATATCGGCCGGGGCATCGGTGGACAGACTTCTTACCAGTTCCTGGTACGTTTCAGAGAAGATGTGATCAATTTATCCCCCGCATTAGTAGTGATCAATGCCGCCACCAACGACATTGCCGAGAATACAGGAACGTACCATGAAGACCGGACTTTTGGCAATATCGTTTCGATGGTGGAACTGGCAAAAGCCAACCATATAAAAGTGATATTGACTACCACTTTGCCGGCTGCTGGCTTTGGCTGGAATCCGTCCATCAAAGATGCACCACAAAAGATAGCCTCACTCAATGCACGCCTGAAAGCATACGCCAAAGCAAACAAGATTCCGTTTGTAGACTATTATTCATCGATGGTAAGCGGTAATAACAAAGCTCTGAATCCGGTCTATACTAAAGATGGAGTACACCCTACTTCTGAAGGGTACGACGTGATGGAAAAGCTCATCCAGCAAGCCATAAACAAAACGATACGCTAACCATTGAAATTAAAATCATGAAGTCATTTGTCTCCTTCTGCCTTTTATTGAGTATCTGCATAAGTAAACTATATGCGCAAGACATTAACATAGTATACATAGGCAACAGTATCACCCAAGGTGCTACACTGAAAAATCCCGGGACAGAAGCACCTCCGGTACAAGCCAGCCAATACATCGGACAAGTAGTAAAACAATCCGTCACCTATCGTAATTGCGGAGTGAGCGGTATGACTACCCTTGATTTCCTGCCGGTAGCCGGAAAACAATTCCCGAATGTCAAGTCTGCCGCACAGGAATTGAGTCAACATAAAGGGACACTGCTTTTTTCTATCATGCTGGGCACCAACGACAGTGCCTGTACCGGGCCCTTCGGGGCTCCGGTAGAACCGGTGTCCTATTATACCAATATGAAAACAATCGTTGACGAGTTGATTTCCCTGTATCCGAAATGTAAAATCGTGATTCACCAGCCTATCTGGTATAGTCCGAACACTTATAACGGTGCAGTCTATCTTGCTGCCGGACTAAAACGGTTGGAAAGTTACACTCCCATGCTTCATAAACTGATCGACCATTACACACAGACCAAGCCCAATCAGGTATTTCTGGGAGATACAGCTGCTTCCGACTTCTTCCGGAACAATTATCAGAGCTATTTTACTCCGGAGAATGGAAACGCAGGGACTTTCTATCTGCATCCCAATAAAGAAGGTGCCAAAATCCTCGGCAAATATTGGGCGGAAGCCATCCTGAAAATAATGTAAATGTGTCAAAACCCACACAGGCTTCCTCCTCTCCCCCAGCCTTCTCACTATATGCAACCTATTCATTTACATCATTTAACACACTTCGCTTTGTTTAGTTACGACCGTTTCGTAGCTTTGTGATATAAACGTAATTAAACATACTCCATGGAAAAGTTGACAATGCAAGAAGAAGAAGTGATGATTTACATCTGGGAACTGGAAAGTTGCTACGTGAAAGACATCGTTGCCAAATTTGAGCAACCCGTACCTCCTTACACTACGGTGGCCTCCATCGTGAAGAATCTCGAACGGAAAAAATATGTAAAGGCACAGCGCGTAGGAAATACGTACCTGTACACTCCGGCTATTAAAGAAAGCGAATATAAACGAAGTTTCATGAGTGGAGTCGTAAGGAACTACTTTGAGAACTCTTACAAAGAAATGGTTTCTTTCTTCGCAAAAGACCAGAAGATATCGACCAACGACCTGAAAGAAATCATCGACATGATCGAGAAAGGAAAAGAAAACTAATCGCTAATACCCTGAAAAACATGACTCCCGAACTGGCATACTTCCTGAAGATAAATATAGCAATTGCTTTATTCTACGCCTTCTATCGGTTGTTTTTCTACAAAGACACCTTTTTTCAGTGGCGACGGACTGTATTGCTTTGCTTCTTTGTCATTTCTCCACTCTACCCGGTGTTGAATATTCAGGAGTGGATCAGATCGCACGAGCCTATGGTAGCAATGGCCGATTTATACGCAACCATTGTATTGCCCGAAATTGAAATAACTCCTGAAGTTGCGACTACGGATTGGCAAAACATTATTTTATCTACAGTAAATATCATCTATTGGGCAGGAGTCGTATTACTTTTAATACGCTTCGTTGCCCAGTTTGCCAGTATTTTGCGGTTGCGTTTTCATTGTCAGAAAGATCAGATAGAAGGAATTCCTGTCTATTTGCTTGACAAAGAAAGTGGTCCGTTCTCTTTTTTCCATTGGATCTTCATTCATCCGCAAGCACATCCGCACAATGAGTTAAGCGAAATCCTTACTCACGAAGGAACGCATGCCCGGCAAAAGCACTCCATAGATGTTATCATCAGCGAACTGATGTGTATCGCCTGTTGGTTCAACCCGTTTGCATGGTTGATGAAACGGGAAGTACGGAACAACCTGGAGTACATGGCCGACAACCGTGTACTGGAAGCCGGGCATGATTCAAAATCTTATCAGTATCACTTATTGGGATTGGCCCATCAAAAAAGTACAATCACTCTCTCCAACAGTTTCAATGTGTTGCCACTGAAGAATCGCATCACAATGATGAATAAAAAAAGAACCAAAGAGATAGGACGGACCAAATATCTGTTATTTCTCCCGCTGGCTCTTGCCCTAATGATAGTAAGCAACATTGAAGCCGTGGCACGTACTACTAAAAACATCGCAAAAGAAATGATGCAAACAGTGGAAGAGCAGATTGAACAGAAAGTTCCGGCTGAAGAAAATACCCCATCCCATACGGCAGATGCTCCGCAACCTCAAACGGACAATACAGCCGGACAAACAACCTCCCAAAAACCAAAAGAACAAACTGTCTTTGAAGTAGTTGAGCAAATGCCGGAATTTCCGGGAGGAGTGACAGAAATGAAAAGGTTCATCAGCAGTCACCTCCGCTACCCCGCTATCGCTCAGGAAAACGGAATACATGGGCAAGTCGTTACCCAATTCATAATCCGGGCAGACGGAACGATTACCGACTGTACAGTAGCAAAAAGTGTGCATCCAATACTGGACGCCGAAGCATTACGTGTAATAAAAGAAATGCCTAAGTGGCGTCCCGGAAGACAAAGAGGAATAGCTGTAGCCACCAGAATGACCGTCCCGGTACGGTTTCACCTGATAGATGAGGCGCCCGATCCGGCAAGTACTTCCGATAAGAATCTTGAAAATAAAATTTTTGATGTAGTTGAACAGGCTACGGAATTCCCCGGTGGAATGAAAGCTTGTTTAGCATATATGTACAAAAATATAAAATATCCTACAGCTGCACAGGAAGCGGGCATACAAGGGCAGGTTGTCATACAGATGATTGTTGATAAAGACGGGCATATAAGAGACCCCAAAATAGTGCGGGGAGTATCGCCGGAACTGAATGCCGAGGCACTCCGCATAGTAAGCGGTATGCCCAAATGGATACCCGGGAAACAAAAAGGCAAGAACGTAGCGACCCGATTCACACTCCCCATCCGGTTCCGTCTGACCTAACCGTACTCCCAACCTGAAAATCACTTTAATAAAAATAGTATGAGAAAAATCACATTTATTGCCATTCTCTTGTTGTGCATCTGCAACCTTGCAAAGGCCAAAGAAAAAGTCATAGAACAGCCGCCATTCATAGCTTGGAGCAGTACCTCGATTCAAGTAGAAAAAGTCGTCCTCAGCGACACGGCTACAGTACTTTATATCAAAGCATTCTATCAACCCAAACAATGGATCCGGATTTCCGGACAAAGTTTCCTGAAAGACAATAACGGGGAAACCTACGTTTTACGTTCGGGGATCGGTATTAAACCCGACACGGAATTCTGGATGCCCGAATCCGGTGAAGCAGAATTCCGTTTAGTTTTTCCGCCAATACCGGCCTCAGCCACTTCTATCGATTTCTCCGAAGGGGACAATGTTCAAGGGGCATTCAAGATATGGGGCATTCAACTTAAAGGAAAAGCTCTTCCCGAACTTTTGTTACCCCAAGAAGCCATTGTGCAGAAAGTAGATATAAATAATACATTGCCCGAACCGAAATTCGAATACAAGGAAGCCACTTTCAAAGGAAAGATTCTGGATTATCGCCCGGGGCTCATCTCCAAAATAACACCGATTGTATTTGACCCGGTAAAGGGTGCCTACGAAGGAGCGGAAGTAAAAATAAACAATGACGGCACATTTGCCACTCAAATAAAAGTACCTGCCACTACTCCGGTCGCCCTCCGTATTTTCGGTAAAATGATTTCTTCCTACGTGGTACCGGGTGAAGAGAGCAGTATCATTATCAATACCCGCGAACTATGCCGGCAACAATCCAAGTTCCATAAGGACGACAAACCTTATGGCGAAGCTGTTTACTTTGGCGGCGCATTAGCCGGGCTGTCACAGGAATCTTTTAAATGTAACCTAAATCCTTCCGTTATGGATAATTACCGTCAACTATTCCGTGACATAGCAGGAATGGACGCCCAAGCCTATAAAGACTTTATTTATGGCAAACGGGCTACTATTCTTGAATCCATACAGAAAGCCTCAATCAGTCAAGCACTCAAAACGGTATTAATCAATCAGGTAGACGCCAGTACTGCCCAGGCTATCTCTTTAACGGAAATGGCCATCAAGCAGGCTTATGCCATGGAGCATAAAATGAAAAACGAAGAAGTCAGGGAATACTTTAAAACGACTCAAATAAAACTACCTGAAAACTATTATGCGGATGCTTTCAGACCACTTGGCTCCCTCAACACCATGGCATTACTTTACAATCCCCGGTTGACCGAACTGGTTCCGTATTACCTGCGTCATTGGAGAGATGAACTGGTTAAAGCATGGGGAACCGATAAAGGAGTTTATTTCGATATTAATAAAGCAAACGAACTCTATTCATCTATCAAAGACTTTACACCCCTGACCGCCGAACAGGAAGTCCTGCTTGCCACTCTTCCACCCGCTTGCCAAAATGAACTGCGGGAGGGCAATGAACAACTTCTGAAAACCATTGAAGCCAATAAAAAGAAAACCGGATATACTATTCATGAAGTAGGGGAAGTCAGTGATGAAAACCTGTTTACATCCATTATCTCTAAATTCCGGGGTAAAGTAATCCTGGCCGATTTCTGGGCAACCTGGTGTGGCCCGTGTCGCATGGCCAATAAAGCAATGCTGCCGCTAAAGGAAGAGTTGAAAGGAAAGGATATCGTTTACCTTTACATTACCGGCGAAACTTCACCCCTGAAAACATGGGAGAACATGATTCCGGATATCCACGGTGAGCATTTCCGTTTAACGGATGCCCAATGGAGTTTCTTAGGTGATAAATTCGACATAAGGGGCGTACCCACCTATCTCATCATCGATCGGGAAGGAAATGTCAAACACCAAAAGACAGGATTCCCGGGTGTAGCCCAAATAAAAGAGGAATTGATGAAAGTATATGATTAACCCTCCGGACAACAAACAATAAACAAAGAACGATCGGCTCCTGCCTATGGGACAAGGAACCGATCGTTCATCATTTAAAAGCGCTTATCGTTACTTATGCAACTCTACAATCTTCGTGGGAGCCATTTCCACATTCCGTTTGTCCACCTGTCGTACTACACTGGCAGCCAACGAAAGAAATGCACGGCCGGTAACCGTATTCTCATCCAAAGCAACAGGGGTACCGTTATCGCCGCCCTCGCAGATACTCTGTACAATCGGAATCTGTCCCAACAACGGAACATTCATCTCTTCAGCCAGCTTCTTGGCACCTTCTTTCCCGAAAAGATAATACTTGTTCTCCGGAAGTTCTGCCGGAGTGAACCAAGCCATATTTTCCACCAGACCAAGAATAGGAACATTCACCTTATCATTAGTGAACATGTTGATCCCTTTACGTGCATCGGCCAAAGCCACAGCCTGCGGAGTACTAACCACAACGGCACCGGTCAAGGCCAATGTCTGAACTACGGTCAGGTGAATGTCACTTGTTCCCGGTGGCAGATCGATCAGGAAATAGTCCAGATCTCCCCAGGCAGCATCTCCGATCAACTGCTTCAGCGCATTGCTCGCCATCCCCCCACGCCATAAAGTAGCTTGGTCAGGATCGACAAAGAAACCGATAGAAAGTAATTTTACACCATACTTTTCAACAGGAATAATCATATCGCGTCCGTCTATTTTTTCAGCGTACGGACGGGCATCTTCTACCTGAAACATTTTCGGCATGGAAGGACCGAAAACGTCGGCATCCAGTAAACCGACTTTATAGCCCAACTTAGCCAACGCTACAGCCAGATTGGCCGACACGGTAGATTTACCCACCCCTCCTTTACCGGAAGAGATACCTATGATATTCTTTACCCGGGGTAACAATTTACCGACTTCGGGACGTGCAGCCTGTACGGTTTTCACACTGATATTTCCAGCTATCTCCACGTCTTTGCTCACATGGGTAAGAATAGCTGTTTCAGCAGCCTTTATCACCGACTTCATAAACGGATCGGTCGGTTTTTCAAAAATCAGGGAGAATGAAACCTTCATTCCCTCTATACGAATGTTATCCTCCACCATACCGGCCTCCACAAGATTCTTTCCGGTTCCGGGATAACGCACTGTAGCCAGTGCATCGAGTATCAATTTAGGATAGATTGTCATAGTTTGTATTATTTAGATGTCTGCAATCCGCTCCGCTTGCTACGGTTATAGCTCCGGTACGAATCGAGTTCAATTTCAATATCCGGTTCTCTCAATTCTCCTTCCTGCGGTAACAGGAATTTGATGTATTTAATGCTTAAACCACGATCGAGCCATTGTTGTTCATAATAGGTCTTGATGCCCAGAATGTCATCAACGAGATCGGAGTGATAAAGATCTTCGGTGATAAACTCCACCGGCAGTTTGTTCTCCTCAATCATATATTTGGTATAAGTGAACATAAAGTTACTGTCTGTCTTCAGATGGATAATTCCGTTGGACACCAAAAACTTACGATAACGTTCCATAAAATAGGTAGAAGTCAGGCGTTTGGTCGCTTTCTTCATTTGCGGATCAGAGAAAGTCAGCCAGATCTCACTCACTTCGCCTTCCGCAAAAAAACGGTCGATGATCTCGATGTTGGTACGCAGAAAAGCAACGTTCTTCATACCTGCCTGAAGAGATTCGGTGGCCCCCGTCCACATGCGGGCTCCCTTAATGTCTACCGCAATAAAATTCTTATCAGGGAACATCCGTCCCAGTCCGACGGTATATTCGCCGCGCCCGCAACCCAACTCAAGTACAATCGGGTTATCGTTCTTAAAAAACTCTTTGTGCCATTTTCCCTTCATGTCAAAAGGCACATTGTCCACTGCCGAGTAAGGATACTCAAAAACATGCGGATAACTTGCCATATCGGCAAACTTCTCTAATTTATTTTTTCCCATTCAAAAAAGTTAAATCGTTTCTACCCAACCGGTATAGTTATAAAACACCCGGTCGTTAAATTGCTGGCGGAACAACGCATATTTGTCAATGCCCGTACAATGGCAGACTCCCAGACGTTTGGGAAGCTTCATGCCCAGAAAAGCGGAAATCACATTGAACTTTTCTATGCCTGCATTATGGATATGAAAGCCTCCCATCACCAGTTTCAGTCCCAATCCCGGAAATGCAGTCTGCACGGCACGAATAATATTGGTAATCCCCCGGTGCGAACAGGCGCTCAGCACTGAAAGGGATTTTTCACTCTTCAATATCAATGCCAGTTCATCTTCAAAGGTATCGGGACGCATCTCGCCTCCTATCTCCACGAAGAAATGCTCAAAGTGCGTGTCGTTCCTGTCTACTATCCTGACATCCGGAAACGCAAATACACCCGGTACAATCTCCGTAGTTTCGTCGATCAGCCAAAAGCGGGACTTATCCAATGCTTCGGGATGCAACATTCCGTTTTCACGTTCATTCTTGAACTTCCTGCGGAACACTTCTTGTTTACATACCACCTTTGCCCTGCTGTTCATTTTCAGGAAAGTATGCAATCCACCTGTATGGTCACGATGTCCGTGAGACAGTATTACAAATTCCACATCGGTCAGATCGACTCCCATCAAACGGGCATTCCGGATAAACAAATCCGAAGCACCGGTATCAAACAGCACCTTGTGTTCCCCCGCTTCAACAAGCAGGGAAAGCCCATGCTCTCCCTGTAATCCCTTACCGTAAACACTGTTTTCTGCGAGGGTTGTTATTTTGTAGTTCATTTATCGAACGTTTATTCTACAATGGTCACCCATCCGTGAGTGTCGGGCTCGTCACCGTACTGGATACCACGCAGCTTGTTGTAGAGTTTCTCACAAACAGGACCCGGCTTTCCGTCTTTCGAAATTACGTATGATTTACCATTCTCAAGGTCATCGATACGTTCGATCGGACTGATGACAGCAGCAGTACCGCAAGCTCCTGCTTCTTCGAAAGTGCTCAGTTCTTCTTCCGGTACAGGACGCCGCTCTACTTTCATGCCCATATCTTCTGCCAACTGCATCAGGCTCTTATTGGTGATGGAAGGAAGGATAGAAGTAGACTTCGGTGTGATGTATGTATTGTCTTTAATACCAAAGAAGTTGGCTGCTCCGCATTCATCAATGTATTTCTTTTCTTTGGCATCCAGGTAGAACTCACAGGAGTAGCCCAGATCGTGCGCTTTTTTGTTGGCACGCAGGCTGGCTGCATAGTTACCACCAACTTTGTAGATACCGGTTCCGTGGGGAGCGGCACGGTCGTACTCGCGGATAATGACATAAGGATTGGTAGAAAAACCACCTTTGAAATAAGGGCCTACCGGTGTGACAAACACGACAAACATATATTCATCTGCCGGATGAACCCCTACCTGGGCACTGGTTCCGATAAGCAACGGGCGAATGTACAAGGACGCCCCACTCTCATAAGGCGGGATGAAGCGTTCGTTCAATTTCACTACTTTCAGAATAGCTTCCTTAAAACGTTCGGTCGGCAATTCTGCCATCATGATGCCCTGACAGGTGGATTGCAGACGTGCGGCATTCTCTTCCAGACGGAAAATACGTACCTTACCGTCTTTACCACGGAAAGCTTTCAAGCCCTCGAAAGCCTCCTGGCCATAGTGAAGACAAGTGGCAGCCATATGCAGATTCAGCACTTCGCTGCTGCTTATCTCAAGTTCACCCCATTTGCCGTTACGGAAATTGATTCTCACATTGTAATCTGTCTTCATATAGCCGAATGACAGATTGGCCCAGTCTATTTCTTTCATATCGTTAGTTATTAGTTATTTTCGATTGAGCAACAAAAATAACCTTTATTCTTCAGATAGCCTCCTTTCTTGCAGTAATTTTTCAATTTCCCGATCCGCCTTTGTCAGCTTTCCGGCACAGAAAGCTATTATTTCATTGGCTTCTTTTATTTTTTCACTCAGTTCGTCAATCTCCAGTTCGTTACTGTCAATCTGGCGAACGATCTTTTCCAGACGTTCCATGGCCTGTGAATAGGTTTCTTTTTTCTTTGCTGGCATATTTATCATTATAAAGGAATACTTTCTACTTTCGATTTCACTTCACCTTCGTAAAGACGGGTAATCAACTCGTCTCCCGGTCGCAGACAGGCAGCATTTTTCACCACCTTCCCCTCTTTCAGCGTTATGCTGTATCCCCGTTTCAGTAGTTTTTGTGGTGAAGCATCCGCAATGCGGTTTTGTAAAAGTTCCAACCGATGATGCTGACGAGCCAATAAGGTCTCAGCAGCATGAGAGAGGTTGCTCTTTGCCATTTGCAACTTTATCCGCGATTCCGAAAGCTTGCGCATCACTTGTGAAGGAATGCGCGATTGTAACAGTGAAAGTCTCTTTCGCTCTTGCTCCAGACGGTGATAGATGCGGGCATGCAATTCTCCGGCCAACTCTTCAAGCCGATCCGCGGCCTCTTCCATCCGGTTGATTAACAATTCGGCCGCAGCTGTCGGAGTTTTCACCCGGGTATGTGCTACGGAATCGAGCACGGTATCGTCCCGTTCGTGCCCGATTCCGGTTATAACAGGCAGCGGAAACTGGGCACAGGCAGCGGCCAGCAGGTAGGTGTCGAATCCGGAAAGGTCGGAAGTTGCCCCTCCCCCACGAATAATGACAACTACGTCGAACTCTTCCATCCGGGCATTTACTGCATCGAGAGCGGCCAATACGGACTCTTCCACCTGATTGCCCTGCATCAGAGCGGGGAAAAGTTCCGTATTGAAGTAAAATCCACGGGAGTTGTGCTGCAATTGATGGCAGAAGTCACCATACCCCGCAGCCGTAGCCGAAGAGATGACCGCAATGCGTTGCGGCAGCAAAGGCATTTCCAGTTCTTTGTTCAGCGTCAACACTCCTTCTTCTGCAAGTTGCTTGAGTATTTCCCGGCGCCGGCGTGCCATATCCCCCAATGTATAGGTAGGATCGATGTCCTGCACAGTCAGACTGTAACCGTACAATTCATGGAAAGCAACGGTCACTTTAACCAGCACCTTAATGCCGGAAGTAAACGACTGCCCGGTGGCTTCTTCGAAATAGGGCTTCAGCAGCCGGTAGATATTGGCCCAGATCGTTCCCCTCGCTTTGGCTATCAGATTATTGCTGCGGGGATCTTTCTGGACAAACTCCAGATAGCAATGTCCCGTACTGTTTGTACGGACATCGCTCAACTCCGCCTGTACCCAGTATTCATCGGGCAGGCACTGTTCCAGGCTCCGCCGGACCAAAGCATTCAGTTCGTGAAGAGAAAGGGTGTCTTGCATACTTTATTTTTTCTTAGAAGCAGATTGATAGGCCTTCCACAGATCGGGCACTCCGTATCCATAGATGTTATCGGGAAAATCCACCCGGTCGCCGGATTGACGCACCAGTTCGATGATTTCCTTAGCAGTCAGTTGCGGACAAGCTTGCCACAGGCAAGCCACCATGCCGCACAGGATCGGTGAAGCAAACGAAGTTCCGCTCGCTTTGCGCAAATTACCGTTTGTCCCCATCACATCCGAGTTCAGTCCCACGGCAACCACATCGGGTTTCACGCGATTATCGGCTGTGTTGCCGATAGAAGAAAACGAAGCCAACACACCTCTACGGTCGATAGCACCTACCGTCAGCACATTCTCCGCATCACCCGGTGCCGTGATCTTCTTCCAGGAGGAGGCGCCCGAGTTACCGGCACTGCATACCAGTACGATTCCTTTATCTGCCATTTTCGACGCCTGGCGGGACATCAGTGCATGGTGTCCGTCCAGGTCACGATATTTATAGTTCTTGGTAGAATCATCGAAAGTGAAATATCCCAGCGAAGTATTCACCACATCCACTCCCACACTATCGGCAAACTCTACGGCCGCCGCCCAATAGTCTTGCTCTACCAGGTGTTCGGACGCTTCATCTTCACTGCGAAGCAGCCAGTAGGAAGCTTCGGGAGCCGTACCCACCATCACGTAAGGTTCGTTCATTGCCATGCAAGACAAAACGGCCATCCCATGCGAGCCTTTGGCATAGATATCGCTTCCCGGTTCGACAAAGTCCTTTGTACCCAGGATACGGATATTCTTCATCGCATCAATCTTGTCTACGTTATGGTATCCGGCATCGATCACGGCGATGGTCATGCCTTGCCCCTTGAATCCGGCCTCATGCAGTTTCTCTCCATTGCTGGTCTCTATTTGCCGGAAAGCGGGACCATAATAGGCTTCGCTCCTGGCCGGACTGTTCACCAGAGAGTCGCGTTTATCTTCCGCAGCAGGTTTCGACGGGGCAACCCACACCTTCTCCGTGGCGCGCACAAAAGGCAGCGCAGCTATTTCGCTTATCACAGTACTGTCGTTGCAAGATACGGTGACGAAATTATCCCATTTTCCGGTGACTACGATTTTCACTCCCTTGTCGCGAATGGCATCCACATACTGACGACATACCGGCAAATCGGTCGAATCGATGGGCAACTGTTGACGTTGGCGGCGGGCAATCGCCTTTTCTGACAGAAACTTCTCGGGATGCTTCAGTGAGTAGGTTGTGGCAGCCTTATCTTTCAGGCTGATGCGATACTTCAACGTATCCTGTTGTGCGGATGCCTCCAAGGCTACGAAGGCTAAGGCAATAAGTGCTAATTTTTTCATTTCGTATTTTTATTTTTCCGTATTTATTCCCAGTTTTTGTTTTGTTCTATCACCAATCCGATGCCGCGTTGCGAAGCGATAAATGCTCCACCTATCACTCGCCGTCCGTCATAGAACACGGCCGACTGTCCCGGAGCAATCGCCGAGGCTTCTGCGAGAAAACGAACAAAAAGGCGTCCGTCTTCAAGCCTTTTCACCCGGCAAGGAATCGGACGGCTGCGGTAACGGATACGTACTGCGAGTTCCGGGCACGAAAACAGTTCGTCCTCATCCACAATATTATCTTGTTCCGCCACCATATATCCGGCTTTCAACTGTTCGGCATCCCCCAGCATGACAGTGTTCTTCTGCGGATTAATTTTCAAGACATAAGCCGGTTTGCCCAGTGCGATCTCGAGTCCTTTACGCTGGCCGATGGTATAATAAGGAAAACCCCTATGTTGCCCCAGCTTCACGCCTTCGGAACTGACAAACCATCCCGGACCGATCTCCGCATCAAGTTCCGGGCACTGTTCACGAAGAAAGTCCCGATAATCACCTTTAATGAAGCAGACTTCCATGCTTTCCCCCTCTTTCGACTTGGCTTCGTAACCTTTCTCACGCAGATAGTCGCGCACAGTCTGCTTGGTGTAGTTGCCCAAAGGAAAGATACAGCGTCGCAGGACGTCCTGCCCCAATCGCCAGAGGAAATAGGACTGGTCTTTCTTTTCATCATCACCGGCAACAATATAGATGTACCCGTTCCGTTCTTCCAACCGGGAGTAATGTCCGGTGGCTATCCAATCGCAGCCCAGTTTGTCAGCCCATTCTATCAACATGCGGAACTTAAATAACGGATTGCACATCACGCAAGGGTTCGGCGTACGTCCCTGCCGGTACTCGTCTACAAAGTTTTTGACAATAGTATCTTTAAAAGGAACACGTTCGTCGGCCACATAATGTTCTATCCCCATACGTACCGCCAACTCTCTGGCGTCCTGCGACTCATCGCCCCAGACACGCATGGTGACACCTACTATCTCGTATCCCTGCTCTTGCAGCATCAGGCAAGTGGCGGTACTGTCTATTCCCCCGCTCATGCCGACAAGAACACGTTTATTGGATTCTTTCATATTCATTCTCTTTTTACGAAGAATGCAAATGTACGAGATTCCCGGCAGAATACAATCAATTGGACAAGTTAGTATACAAACTTTAAAACTAAAGGATGTATAATCGATGCGATTACCATGAGGATGTGTCGAAACTTCTTTCACCACGGAGTAACACAGAGTATCACAGAGTCTTTTTATTGATAATCAACAACCTAAAATCATCTCTGTGTACTCTGTGGTGAGTTTTGACACAGTCCCCTTTTGTCTGTTTGTCAAATTGATAACAGAACCTCTCCACGTTTCAGTTTTTCGAAGCTCCGGCAAGGTTCATGGAGAAAAACGGCTTATTTCCGGTTAGGAGATTATCCTTTTAGCAGGGAATCAGGAAAGAGATAAGCCCTGAGACAGAAAAAGAAATAAAACCGGAACATAAGGACAGTGTAACAAGAGATACAGGTTCTTTTTATTACTTCAGTAAGCTCTCTTTTCCACTGACAACCAGAGAAGATTCAAACACTTCGGAGGCCAGATTCCGGCACAATAGGAGTTATTAGGAAAAACATATAGAGATATTTGGAAAACATATAAGCATTTTCGGAAAATGTAACCGTCTTTTGGAAGAAATGCTTCCTTCTTTTCCGGAAAACCAACCGTCTTTTACCCCCAAACCCCGGCTTTCCGTCATCAAAAGCACCGTTCTTCCGCCCCGTCCCCTCCAGTTTGCAGTTCCGGAAGGAAAGGGCTGTTAGCAAAAACAGCATTATCATTACTTTTTGCACACAAAACAGGCTGAAATATATCAAAATCACAATTTCATTTAATCAGCGCAGACAATGGTCCTCTTCTCCGTCATTTCCATCTGTCACTGCCGGGAAGCTCCAAAATGTTATTACATCGTCTTCACTCTTTCCGCAATAATAAAAGAGATACAAGAAATACGAAGAATAAAAAAAACAGCTAAAACCATTTGCTTTCTTCAAAAAGAATCTGTATATTTGAGTAATAAGAAACTCAGATATGGCAAACCCCAAACTACCGGGAATACCCGAAGCTGAACAAGCTCTGTTGTATGCCAAGCTGAATGAATACAACCGGGGCCGCATGTCCTACAAAGAGGCAGGAGCCTACTTTGTGGTTCTGCCGAGACCGGGACATCCCACCTATTCGGTTTGGGTTTACTCTCCCTCACTTGAAAAGAACAGACTTCTGTTTATCCACGAGCTTTCCGCCGACATCAACGAATCATTACGGATGGCAAGTACGCTGTTTTTCTTCTCCAGACGCTGTCTGCTGATCGTGGAATACAATGAAAAAAGAATGCAAAACAATGGAGACGACATTATATCGTTCGGCAGATATCACGGACATTATTTACACGAAATCCTGAAAATCGATCCGGCTTACCTGAGTTGGATAGCCTACAAATACACTCCTAAAATCCCGAAACAGGAGCGTTTTGTTGCAATCGCACAAGTATACCACTCGGTGCATCTGGACATCATGCAACGAAAAGCACGCCAAAAACGCGAAGCCAGCCGCTTTCTGGGTAACGAAGGGGAAAAGTTAGAGAGTCTGAATCTCAAAGTAGTGAAGGTACGGCTTGAAGACGATCCATATAAAACAAGGGTCGTGGGAAGCGCCGTTCAGTTCTTTGTACGGCAGATAGTGACACTGACCGACCCATCGGGAAATCTGGTGATCATGAAGATTTCCTCAAAGACACCCAGTCCTGTATCTTGTCAGCTCCCGGCCCTGGAACATGAGTTCCGTCCGGGTGAAATAGTCCACATCGCCTCGGCAAGGGTAGCGCGCACTTACGAAAGTTACGGCTCAAAGTATACACGTTTGAGCCATGTGAAGTTTCGTCAGGTAAGTTAACGCTTTGTCCAGTCGTCTTTTACATAACTGGACGGATAGGAAGTAGAATCTACTATCCCGCCTTTCTGACGAATCCAGGTATCAAACGTACGGCTATCTTCGTTCAACACAATAATGCGCGCACCATTAGGCAAATGATTGTACTCTGTATTACCACCGGTAAAACGACCGTAGGCCAAAAGGATGTTCTTCCACATCACAGCATAATCGTTATCGTGATCGTGTCCTACGAAAACACCCATCACATCACCCGCCTCTTTCATGGCAGCAAACATACCGGTATTCAATTTCGGTGCGCAGGCTTTCTCCATACGGGTACCACGAAGAATGGCATTTTCATTGGCAGCAGCTTCATTATACTCCGGAAGGGGAATATGGAAAAAGGCCAGTGCCGGATAAGGTTTACCACCGTTCTGCGCTGTATAAGCGGCGCTTTGATCACGATACCACGAGATCTGACCGAAAGTCAGCCATGCATATCCGTCTACATCCTTGAGTGAAGAGTAAGAATGTGAGTCCATACAATAGAGCAATGCGGCATCCTTTACGGCATCGGCAGAGGATTTCACTGTCAGTACATAGTCGGGCGAAGGAGAAGCGCCACGATCGGGCAACAAATTGCCGGGTACACCACGAATCAGGTCATAGAGTTCGGCACGGGTCTTTCCCTGTTCATTATCATGGTTGCCAAAAGTAACAACGAACGGAAGCTTACGGCGTTCCACTTGTTCAAGTACCTGGAGCATACCTTTATCGGCAGGAGAAGAATAAACAACATCACCGGTGAAAATTACGAGATCGGGATGTTCGGCATCCAACACTTCCCCTATACGCTCAAGGGCTATATCTGAGGCCGGGTTGCCATACTTAAAATGTACATCGGTAAACTGGACGATTTTAAATTTACCGTCTTTATTGAATCGTAAGACGGAACTTTGGGCAACACCATCATTTATTGCCATGAAAGAAAACAAAACGGCCAATAAGGTCCCAAGAATCTTTTTCATACTATATTACGTTTAGGAGTTGAATTTAATCACACGCGATTGATCAGCACGGTTGCATAAGCGGAGATGCCTTCTTCCCGCCCGGTAAAACCGAGCTTCTCGGTAGTAGTGGCTTTAATCGAGATATCATCCGCATCAATGCCCATCACTTCGGCAAGCACCTGCTGCATAGAAGGGATATGGGCTTTTAGCTTAGGACGCTCCGCACAGATCGTTGCGTCGATATTACCTATTTGGTACCCCTTGGTGGCGATCAGTTCCACTGTTTTCTTCAATAAAATCTTGCTGTCTATATTCTTATACTCACCGGCATTGTCGGGGAAGTGATAGCCGATATCGCGCATATTGGCAGCACCCAGCAAGGCATCGCAAATAGCATGTACCAGTACATCGGCATCCGAGTGTCCTAACAACCCTTTTTCATGTTCCAAAAGAATGCCCCCCAACCAAAGTTCACGCCCTTCTACCAGTTGGTGGACGTCGAAACCAAAACCTACTTTTATTTTCATAAGAGTTATTTTTATAGATGAATAAAGGAATTCCCGGATTTACCGGATATAGAAATCGAGCAACTTCTCTGCTTCAAGATACCCCTCCAAGTGCTGGCCGACACTGACCGGACCCACTCCCACAGGAGTCCCGGTAAAGAGCAAATCACCGATTTTCAGGGTCACAAAACGACTGACATAAGCAATAATATCATCTATCTTAAACAGCATATCAGCCGTATCCCCTTGCTGCACGGTGTTTCCGTCTATATCCAGATGAAAACGGAGATTCTGCACATCGGCAAAGCGTTCTACCGGTACAAATGTACCAATCGCAGCGGAACTATCAAAACCTTTGCACAACTCCCAAGGATTGCCGGCTGCACGGAACTGACGCTGCAAATCCCTCGCAGTGAAGTCGATACCGACCGTTAGTGCATCGTAGTAACGATGAGCGAAGCGCGGAGCAATATTCTTCCCCAAGCGGTTGATACGTACCACCAGCTCGGTTTCATAATGCACTTCATTTGAGAAATCGGGAATAAAGAAAGGCTTCCCGTCTTTGAGGATAGCCGAATCGGGTTTCATGAAGATTACCGGCTCTTTATTCTCCAACGTATGTCCCAGCTCTTCGTTGTGCCGGGCATAATTCATTCCAACAGCTATAATCTTCATGATCTATTCTGTTTCATTAAAGTTCAAACGGTTAAACATGACAGCAAGATGGGCATAAAGTGACGTATTCTGCACCACAATATCTTCCGGGACGCGAATACGGAAGGGAGTAAAATTCCAGACGGCTTTAATACCACCGGCTACCATCGTGTCCGTAATGCATTGGGCAATCTCGATGGGCACAGTCAGCACACCGATGTGTACACCATACTCTTTCATCTTCTCCAGAAAATCATCGGAATGGAAAATCGGAATGCCATTAAGCGTAGTACCTACCAATGTCGGGTTCACATCAAAAGCTGCCACAATCTCCAGACCGAAATGGCTAAGACCGGAGTCACGTAGCAACGCTCCTCCCAGACTACCCACACCGAAAAGGAAAGCCTTGTGCATATTCGTAAAGCCAAGAAAATCTTCCAGAACAGCAATCAGCGCATCTACCTCATAACCCACACGAGTACGGCCGGAAATATTAACATACGACAAATCTTTCGCAATCTGTGAAGCATCGATGTTTATTTCTTTAGATATCTGAGTGGAAGAGACATAGCGTTCGCCTTTCTGCTTCAGCAACTTTACATTCGAAAGATACCAAGGCAACCTACGTAAAGTAGGCTCCGGAACCTTTGTACTGTCTTTATGCTGTATCTGATTATTCATAGTCACTTCATTCTGCTTTTACATTAGCGATTGACAAAATTACACTATTTTTTCCGAAATGCCATAAGGATGTCATAGAAGCTTAACATAATTTCTACATACAAAAACGCCCGGGGACACTTAAGAGTTTGCAAGGTTCGGAACAATATATTATTTTTGAGCTTAATTAATAGACTGGAAAAATGAAGAACAGCGATTGGAAAGACCGGCTGAACGTGGTTTACTCCACTAACCCGGATTATAATTACGAAATGGATGATGACGAAGAGCAAGTAACCTTGGAACCGCCACAACAGAACTTACGGGTACAGTTGGACCGGAAGAACCGGGGCGGTAAAGTCGTGACCCTGATTACCGGCTTTGTCGGCACCGAGAACGATCTGAAAGATTTGGGAAAACTCCTCAAGACGAAATGCGGAGTAGGCGGATCGGCCAAAGACGGAGAGATGATCATACAGGGAGACTTCAAACAAAAAATAGTAGAACTGCTGAAGAAAGAAGGGTATACGAAAACAAAAGCAGTAGGAGGATAAATCCATTCACTTTATGTACAAAAGCACTGTCCCGGATTCTGTATAAACAGAGAACCGCAACATTATGGACAGCTACAAAAAAACGGCCGCTACAGAGTTTCTGTGCGGCCGTTTCTATATACTTGATTCCTTGAGATTATTCAGCTCTCAAAGTGAAACGTTTGAAGTCAACGACTTTCAATTCAGGATCAGCTTCTTTCAACACTTCTCTTACTGTCTTCTTGGCATCCATGATATCTTCCTGGTTCAGCAAGCAAACTTCCTTTAAGAACTTGCCCAAACGTCCTTTAGCAATGTTCTGAATCATTTGTTCAGGCATATTTGCAGCCTTTTCAGCAGAAACAGTAGCAATGATTTCTTTTGCCTTCGCAACATCTTCGGCTGTAATCCAGCCTTTAGCCATATTGCTTTCCATGTGGTCTTCGCTGTCCACATGAGTCGGATTGATATTAGCTTTCTTCAAAGCAGCTTCTACAGCCTTCTGTACCTGTTCAACTTTTGTCTTCTCAATGGCAACTTCGATTTCCTTCTGCTTCACTTCTTCAGAAACACCATCCTCGTCAACTGCAATCGGATTCATAGCGGCAACCTGCATAGCCACTTGCTTAGCCAACTGTTCGTCAACATTCTTATTGAAAGCAACCATAGTGCAAAGGCCGTTTCTGTTCATATGGTTGTAAGCAGAAATTGTAGCACCTTCCAAAACCATGTAGCCATCCAGTTCCATCTTTTCACCGGTAATACCGCTTCTGTCTGTTACAGCCTGAGCAACAGTAGCGTCACCCATCGGAAGAGCCAAAACTTCTTCCAGAGTTTTGCACTTGTTAGCTACAGCAGCGTCCAGAATATCCTGAGTAAGTTTCACGAAATCAGCATTCTGAGCAACGAAGTCGGTTTCGCACTTCAAAGCGATGATAGCACCAAAGCCATTTTCAACTTTTACCAGAACACAACCTTCAGAAGCTTCACGGTCAGAACGTTTTGCAGCAACTGCCTGTCCTTTTTCGCGAATAATCTTCATTGCTTTGTCGAAATCGCCCTCAGCTTCAGTCAACGCGTTCTTGCAGTCCATCATACCAGCACCGGTCATTTTACGGAGCTTGGTTATATCAGCCATTGTTACAGCCATAATATCTTTTATATTTTAAAATGAATAATCGTTTGAATAAACAAAATGTGCCAATCTGCCAATCAAAATGCCAACACCCTTACAGGTGCACCGGCACATTAGCAAATTGGCACATTATTATATTAAGCCTCTTCGTCTTCCTTCAGGAAAGCAGCAGCTTTAGCTGCATTAATTGCTTCTTCGTCAGATTTATCGAGTCTTGCCTTAGCTGATTTCTTCTTGCCTTTGTTAGCAGGAGCTTCACCGGCAGCTTCCATATCGATCTTCTCAGCTTTTCTTTCTTCCAGACCTTCGATCATTGCAGCGCAGCAAGCATCGAGAATAACTTCTACTGATTTAGTAGCGTCATCATTTGCCGGAATAACGAAGTCGATGTTTGTAGGATCTGAGTTAGTATCAACGATACCAAATACAGGGATACCCAAACGGTTAGCTTCGCGAACAGCGATATTTTCTTTCATTACGTCGATAACGAACAGCGCAGACGGCAGACGAGTCAGATCAGCGATAGAACCCAAAGTCTTGTCCAACTTAGCACGCTGACGAGAAATCTGAAGAACTTCTCTCTTAGACAAGTTTGAGTAAGTACCATCAGCTGTCAGCTTGTCGATTGTAGTCATCTTCTTCACTGCCTTACGGATAGTAGGGAAGTTAGTCAACATACCACCCGGCCAACGTTCGATAACATAAGGCATGTTTACAGATGCAGCTTTTTCAGCAACCACCTGTTTAGCTTGTTTTTTAGTAGCAACAAAAAGGACTTTCTTGCCTGATTTTGCAATCTGTTTCAAAGCTTCTGCAGCTTCGTCAACTTTTGCAACAGTTTTGTGGAGGTCAATGATATGGATACCATTGCGTTCCATGAAAATATAAGGAGCCATTGCAGGGTTCCACTTTCTTTTAAGGTGTCCGAAGTGGCAACCGGCTTCCAGTAATGTATCAAAATTTGTTCTTGACATCTTGTTTTTTCTTTAAATCGTTTACTTTCTTTTTTGTTTTTTCTAAACCAACCGCCGGGTAGCCTGTTTAAGAGTCCCGGTAGTTTAGATACTAAACATATTCCGTCAGACAGCCCATTAACGCTTGCTGAACTGGAATCTTCTACGAGCTTTCGGCTGACCCGGTTTCTTACGTTCAACAGAACGCGGATCACGTGTCATGAAGCCTTCCGAACGAAGAGCTGACTTATCTTCAGCGTTGATCTTAACCAGTGCACGGGCAATAGCTAAACGCAAAGCCTGAGACTGACCAGTGAAACCACCACCACACAGATTAACCTTAATGTCATACTTCTCAGCAACACCAAGTTTGTTCAATGGTTGTTTAACAACATACTGAAGAATAGTTGATGGAAAGTACTCTGCAAGGTCTCTCTTGTTAATAGTAATCTTTCCTGTACCTTCGCTTACGAATACGCGTGCAATCGCACGTTTACGTCTGCCTAATGCATTTACTACTTCCATTATATCTTATTTAAGTGAGTTTATATCAATTGCTTTCGGGTTCTGAGCGTCGTGCTTGTGTTCGCTACCAGCGTATACATACATATTGCTCAGCAACTTAGCTCCCAATCTGTTTTTAGGAAGCATGCCCTTCACTACTTTTCTCAGTAATCTGTCTTCACCGTTAGGTTTGGCAATCAAACGAGCAGGAGTCATTTCTCTCTGACCACCGGGATAGCCAGTGTAAGACAAATAAACTCTGTCATTCCATTTATTACCACTTAATTTTACTTTGTCTGCATTGATGATAATAACGTTATCACCGCAGTCTACATGAGGAGTAAAGTTTGGTTTATACTTTCCTCTCAACAGTTTCGCAACTTTTGCTCCCAGACGACCTAATGTTTGGTCTGTAGCATCAACGATAACCCATTCTTTGGTTACAGTTGCCTTGTTTGCAGAAATGGTCTTGTAACTTAAAGTATCCACTCTTAATTTGTTTTTTAAATGTTACTACTAAAAATTTTCTTCACCACTTATCAACCTTCCCCGGACAAAGGAAGATTAACTTGCTATGAATTAATCTCTTATCCTTTTGAGATAATAATCGGCTTGCAAAAGTACGGCTTTTCTTTGAATTGGCAAACTATTTCTGCCTTTTTTTGGATTTATCCGATTGATAACGAGCACCAAGCTATCGACTATGAACAGCAGCCGGCAGACAAAAAAAGAGACTGCAAGTAACAATTCACCACTCAATCAACGCCACAAGGCATAATCGGCAGCTTGCTACCTGCAGTCCGTAAATCCGTTGTTATAATCTGAATTATCTTACAATATCATCCGGGAATTTATCAGGCATCTCAATGCGTTTCCAGGTTTCATTATACCAGCAGTTCAATTCATTGCCATTCAGGTCCTTCTCTATAAAGTATTTAAGATGCAAGATTTTATCATCGATAAGTTCAAAAGTAAGAACGTTATCCTGATTATCGAGCATCGGCAAATGAATATTCTTTTCAATACTTTCAGCATAAGTATGGTCTGACAACTGTTCATAGTTGCCATAGCCGGTTATAATAGCATCCGATCCCGGACGAATCGTAAAGTTCACAATTCTTCCATCATCACTCAGCACTTTGAAAGTGTTACTCGGTTTAAGCACTCCCGGAGCATCCGGACTCTCTGAAACATAATGGCACAATTGCCAGATTCCTTTCAGATTAGCAGGTTTAAAGTTACCCTTTTGTGCCATCACATTCGTTACCGCAAACAGCATTGCCGCCAGCATGGTAAAAAAATAAAGTTTTTTCATATCTGTACGATTTTAGTTAACACTTTAATTCGTCTGTCTGTCACAAATATAAAGATTTCTTTTATAAAATAAGCAATCTTAAGACATAAAAAAACTCGCATAATCAAAAGAATATGCGAGTTTCTTATCATTTGTATGAATATTCAGGTATGATTCATCAAAAATCGGCATTACGCGGAGTACGCGGGAATGGAATTACATCACGGATATTAGACATCCCGGTTACAAAGAGCAATAAGCGCTCAAATCCCAGTCCGAATCCGGAGTGCGGACAAGTACCGAACTTACGGGTATCCAGATACCACCACATATCCTTCATCGGAATATGCATCTCTTCGATACGTGTCATCAACTTATTGTAATCCGACTCACGCTCCGAACCACCGATAATCTCCCCGATCTTCGGGAAAAGCACATCCATGGCGCGTACAGTTTTGCCGTCTTCATTCTGTTTCATATAGAATGCCTTTATTTCCTTTGGATAGTCGGTCAAGATCACCGGACGTTTAAAGTGGTCTTCCACCAGATAACGTTCATGTTCAGAAGCCAGGTCAACTCCCCAATAAACCGGGAACTCAAACTTATGTCCTTTGGCAACAGCTTCTTCCAGGATCTTGATACCTTCCGTATATGGCAAACGCACAAAGTCTTCTTTCAGTACACCTTCCAGACGTTCTATCAGCCCCTTATCGAACATATCGTTCAGGAACTTCACATCGTCGGCACAGTTATCCAAAGCCCACTTCACACAATATTTAATGAACTCTTCAGCTAAATCCATATTCTCCTGAATTTCATTGAAAGCCACTTCCGGTTCGATCATCCAGAACTCGGCCAAATGGCGCGGAGTGTTAGAATTTTCTGCACGGAAAGTAGGACCGAACGTATAGATGGCTCCGAGAGCAGTGGCAGCCAATTCGCCTTCAAGCTGACCAGAAACAGTCAAGCTGGCCTGTTTGCCAAAGAAGTCGTCATCGTATATGATAGAGCCGTTTTCATCTTTTTTCAGGTCATACAAGTTCATGGTAGTCACTTGGAACATCTGTCCTGCACCTTCACAGTCAGATCCCGTAATGATGGGGGTATGAAAATAGAAGAATCCCTTTTCATGAAAGAATTTATGGATGGCAATAGCCATATTATGACGAATACGGAATACTGCTCCAAAAGTATTGGTACGTGGACGCAAATGAGCAATCTCACGCAAGAACTCCATTGAGTGACCTTTCTTCTGTAGCGGATATGTATTGTCACAAGCACCCAGCACTTCAATCTCACGAGCTTGCACTTCAGCCTTCTGACCGGAACCTACCGACTCCGTCAACACACCGTTCACGCTCAGACAAGCACCGGTAGTGATTTGCTTCAGCATCTCTTCATTAAAGTTTGCCAGATCGACTACGACCTGCACATTATTTATTGTAGAACCGTCATTCAGTGCGATAAAGTTAACTTGTTTGCTACCTCTGCGGGTGCGAACCCATCCTTTCACATTGACCATAGCGCCAAAATCTTCACGCTTTATCAGGTCGACAATTTTTGTTCTACTAATCTTTTCCATAAAACTATTTTATATACATTATTATATATAGTAGTCAGAAGCCAGTAGCTGGAGAACAACAAACACCAGACTATCGGCTTCCGACTACCATCTTTTAAATTCCTTTATTATTCAAAAGATCCCATCCGGAGGAAGTTTACTTCCTGTTCCGTAAGGTAACGCCACTCACCGCGACGCAATCCTTTCTTAGTCAGTCCGGCAAAGAATACACGGTCGAGTTTCACCACCTTGTAGCCTAATGATTCAAATATACGGCGTACAATACGGTTCTTTCCCGAGTGGATCTCGATACCCACCTGATCGCGTTTCACTTCATCGGAATAGCTGATAGCATCTGCATGAATCTCGCCGTCTTCCAACTGGATACCGGCTGCAATCTGATCCATATCCGCCTTTGTCAGGTTCTTGTCCAGATATACATGATAAATCTTCTTCTTCAGGTATTTCGGATGTGTCAACTTCGATGCCAAATCACCGTCATTGGTCAGCAGCAATACACCTGTTGTGTTACGGTCCAGACGTCCTACCGGGTAAATACGTTCAGCACAAGCTCCTTTCACCAGATCCATAACAGTCAGACGAGCCTGAGGATCATCCGAAGTAGTCACACAATCTTTCGGTTTATTCAGCAACACATACACTTTGCGTTCAATACTGACTGTTTCGTCATGGAACTTCACCACATCGGCACGCTTGATCTTTGTACCCAATTCTGTAACGACTTCGCCATTAACAGAAACCACACCTGCTGTGATAAACTCATCTGCTTCACGACGAGAGCAAACTCCCGCATTGGCCAGAAACTTATTCAGACGAATCGGCTCATTCGGATCAACAAACTGTTCTTTGTATTCAATCTGTTTCTTCTTACTGTATTTAGCATTCGGATCGTAATCTCCCGTACGGCGCACCGGACGTGAGAACCCTTGCGATCTGTTATCGTTATTGAATCTCGGACGATAAGGACGGTCGCCACCTTCACGATTGTATGAAGGACGTTGCGGACGGTCTCCATAAGAACGCTGCGGACGGTCGCCACCTTCGCTGTTAAAGCGCGGACGGTAAGGACGGTCGCCACCTTCACGGTTGTATGAAGGACGTTGCGGACGGTCGCCATAAGAACGCTGCGGACGGTCACCACCTTCGCTGTTAAAGCGCGGGCGATAAGGACGGTCGCCACCTTCACGGTTGTATGAAGGACGTTGCGGACGGTCGCCATAAGAACGCTGCGGACGATCACCACCTTCGCTGTTAAAGCGCGGGCGGTAAGGACGGTCACCACCTTCACGGTTGTATGAAGGACGTTGAGGGCGGTCGCCATAAGAACGCTGCGGACGATCTTCACTATTACTATTAAATCTCGGACGATAAGGACGGTCGCCACCTTCACGATTGTATGAAGGACGATTGTATCCACCTTCTCTGTTATAACTTCTGTTACCATCACGGCCGGCGTCTGTATTCTCGCTCTTGGAGTCTTCGCGCCATTCTTCGTTTTCTGTGCTCATTTTCTTATTCGAATAAAAATTAAACTTTTGGCCTCACGGCCTGATTTCAAACACTTATATTATATATAACAATAATCACCCTTAAATTCCCGTATACGAATGGGGAGTGATTACTCTTAATTCTTTTTTTATTTCTTCACTGACATCCAGTCCTTCGATAAACTCCTTGATCGAAGCTTCTGTAATAGCCTGATTGGTACGAGTCAATGCCTTCAGGGCTTCGTACGGATGCGGGTAAGCCTCACGACGAAGAATAGTCTGAATAGCCTCAGCCACTACACTCCAACAGTTATCGAGGTCACGGCAGATTGCGGTCTCGTTCAGCAACAGCTTGCGCAATCCCTTCAACGAACTCTGGATAGCGATCACAATATGTCCGAACGGAGTACCTACATTACGCAATACGGTAGAATCCGTCAAGTCACGCTGCAAACGTGATACGGGAAGTTTCACTGCGAGGTGTTCCAGAATAGCATTAGCCATACCCAAGTTACCCTCCGCATTTTCAAAGTCAATCGGATTCACCTTATGCGGCATTGCGCTCGATCCTACCTCTCCGGCCTTGATTTTCTGCTTGAAATATTCCATTGAGATATATTGCCAGAAGTCACGGTTCATATCAATCATTACCGTATTAATACGTTTCATGGCATCGAAGATAGCCGACAGGTTATCATAATTTGAAATCTGTGTTGTATATTCTTCGCGTTCCAATCCCAGTTTCTCTGCAACAAAGCGATTTCCGAATGCTTTCCAATCATATTCGGGATAAGCCACATGGTGTGCATTATAATTTCCGGTTGCACCACCGAACTTAGCTGTTACAGGACATGCCTTCAGAGTTGCCAACTGGCGTTCCAGCCGGTAAACAAAAACCATGACTTCTTTACCCAAGCGTGTCGGAGATGCCGGCTGACCGTGAGTTTTGGCAAGCATCGGAATAGTTTCCCATTCGGCAGCATATGTCTTCAACTGAGCAATCAGTTCCTCAATCAGCGGATAATAAACCTGCTCCAACGCCTCTTTGATAGAGAGAGGAATTGAAGTGTTGTTAATATCCTGCGAGGTCAGTCCGAAATGGATAAATTCCTTGTATTTGTCCAACCCGCCTAACTTATCAAACTCTTCTTTCAGGAAATACTCTACGGCCTTTACATCGTGATTAGTCACACTTTCAATATCTTTAATGCGCTGTGCATCGGCTTCCGTAAAATTACGATAGATATTGCGTAATGACTCGAACACACTCTTATCAATTCCTTTCAGTTGCGGCAACGGAAGTTCACACAAAGTAATAAAATACTCTACTTCTACCTGCACGCGGTATTTAATCAACGCATATTCGGAAAAATATGCCGCTAAAGCTTCAGCCTTGCCTCTATATCGGCCGTCAATCGGAGATATGGCCGTAAGTAAATCAAGTTTCATATTGTCGTTTAGATAATTATCAGGTTGCAAAATTAACTCTTTTTCCTGAGTTATAAGGCATAAGGAGTGAGAAAGTTTGTATAAAAGAGACTAAAATAACGATGAGTGATCTATGACAAACGGTGAACAGCCCGCATTATAATATTGCCGCAAGCAATTCACCGTTCCTCATTTATCGTTGATCACTTATTATTCCGTGTCGATCACAGTCCGTCAATCATTCATCATCAATTATTCAGTTTCATCAGCACCGGTGTCTTCACCGTCTTCACCTCGGCCTGAGGAACTTCATTCAATTGTTCAAAAATAACAATCTTATTTGTTCCTTTCTTCAACCACACTCCCGGGATATAAAGGGTTTGCTGCGGTCCCACCTTCCAATAGCGCCCGATGTTGACACCATTTACAAAGATGATACCTTTTCCCCAATTTTCCATATCGATAAATGTATCTCCGACGTTATCCAACGTAAAGGTCCCTTCATAAAGCACCGGACAACCTTTCAGTTTTGCGGCCTCAGCAGGCACATTCGCATGTGCATCAGCTTTCAGTTTTGCCAGGTCGGGCATTTCGCTCATCGGCAACTGATACATATCCCACTCACCTGTAATTTCCTTACCCGCTATCTTGACCGGACTAATGATACCCTTGGTATTATGCACAATTTCACTACCATAATTAATACGTCCCATATTTTCAACCAGTATCTGCAAAGTAGCATTAAACGGCACCTCAATCTCCATTGAATAAGTCTTGGTATTCCGGTTCAACACACCTACCTGCTCTCCATCCACATACACAACCGCATAGTCACGCAGTCCCGGTATCTCAAGCGTTCCACTGATAGGTTGATTAAAATGACGGGTATATAACACATATCCATACCCTTGATTCAACTGCTCAAAAGTCAAAGGAGTATCGGCCGACACCGGCTTTTGCTTTTCGGTGAATGCCAATACATCAGCAACTTTGGTCAATTTGATAGAGGGGATCTCAATAACCGGATTTGGAGCCGGAGCCTCGGGGACCGTGTATTTAACGTATTTTCTGATCACGTTACGGATTGAATCATACTTCGGAGTCACCCAACCAGCTTCACTGATAGGAGCATCATAATCATAACTGGTCAGATCCGGCTGAATATCACGTTTCTTATCATAATTAGCACCACTTGTAAAGCCGAAATTAGTTCCTCCATGCACCATATAGAAATTGAAAGATACGTCATTCTGCAGATATTTCTCGGTCTGACGTGCAATTCCGGAAGCACCCACCTGTGGAAACGGTTCCGCCCAATGCGACAACCAACCCGGATAGAACTCAGCAACCATATACGGTCCCTTACCATCATGATATTGATTAACCACCTTTTTCAAGTTCTCAATATCACTTTCGCCATTCGCTGTAGGCAAGGCACCCGGTGTAGCTCCGCCTTCAAAAAGCCAGCTGCCATCAGAGGTAAACAAGGGTACATTAAATCCTGCGTCAGCCAATTGCTGTTTAATTTTGGCATTATAAGCACGATGCTCTTCCAAAGGTATATCTTTTCGTTGGGCAACGTACGAACCAAACTCGTTCTCACACTGCACCATCACGATCGGGCCACCTTTTGTGCACTGCAAATCGCCCACTTCCTTATAAAGCCGGTCAATATATGCCTTTGTATATTTCAGAAACTCCGGATTATCTCTCCTGATTTCCATTCCTTTCACATTCTGCAGCCACCAGGGATAGCCGCCAAATTCCCACTCGGCACAAACATAAGGGCCGGGGCGTAAAATAACCATCATTCCCTCTTCACCGGCTGTTTTTATAAACTCGGCCAAATTCTTGTCACCGGTAAAATCCCACTTCCCCGGCTCCGGTTCATGAAGATTCCAGAAAACATAAGTCGCAACCGTATTCAACCCCATACCTTTCATCATCTGTAAACGATGACGCCAATATTGATGAGGGATACGGGCATAGTGCATTTCACCAGAAAGAACAGGTGTCACTTTTCCATTACGATAGAAATGTCCGTCTTTGATTTCAAACGCAGACTTTGACTGCGAGAATGCACATAATGGCATGATAGCCAATAGCAAAAGTAAATAAATAGATTTTGTTCGCATGGTAGCATTAATAGGTTTGTTGATGAAGCAAAGTAAAGAAATAAATCACTTTTTCACCAACTTTCCCGTCGTTTTCTTATAAAAAATAACTTGAATTAATACACCGCAACCAGATCAGCCATAAAAAAGAAAGTCCTCACAGAAATATTCTGCAAGGACTCTATGTTGTGGGCGTTGACGGATTCGAACCGCCGACCCTCTGCTTGTAAGGCAGATGCTCTGAACCAGCTGAGCTAAACGCCCGATGTATCTTTCTCAAAGAATATATAGCAAAACTGAATCTCTTTTCAATGTGGGCGTTGACGGATTCGAACCGCCGACCCTCTGCTTGTAAGGCAGATGCTCTGAACCAGCTGAGCTAAACGCCCATATATTCTTCTTCGAAAGTGTTCGGCTGTGGGCGTTGACGGATTCGAACCGCCGACCCTCTGCTTGTAAGGCAGATGCTCTGAACCAGCTGAGCTAAACGCCCGTACACTTTCCTTTTAAAAGCGATGCAAAGGTATCGCTTTTCTCGAAATCTACAAATTATTTACGATCTTTTTTTTCAAAAAGTTTCCAACATCATCAGTAAGTCTCTGTTTTTCAAACAATAGAATCCATTTTGTTTTACTTCGTTTGTTTTCTCAGTAACTATAGGATTCTTCTTCAAATTAGGTGGTAAATTCTTTATTTCTTTATTTTCAAGTTGATAATTGTCCTTTTTGCTTGCTTTAATAGGAAAAAACAGACACCGGCTGAATAAGATTGCTCAAGTCTCGGAAGTGAATTTACGCCGTCCGGACCGGTATCTTCATCCTTATACCTTTCTTCAATTAACATTGTTAACTCCTTTTGCAGGTTGTCAGGTTCTTATGCGTAAATAACAAGTCTTTTGCATTTAAAGAACTTGTTATTCACATCCAAAGAACAAGCTTTAACTCTGTGTTAAAACAAAGTTTTTGAGGATAGAAATCTTACTTTTTAAAGATATTGATTTTCAGATGGTTTATTCTAAAATTCGCTTTTTCATCTCACGGATGGACTCTTCGGAGGAAAGCCGGGATACTTGCTTTTTTATCAACTATAAACGAGGGCTTACACTTCCGAAAACTGAATTAGATTTCCATGAGTAAAAGAAAACTTACTACCAAATTTTGAAGAAGAACCTAACTTAGGTTATCCGTCCGATGCCTGCCGCCGAATAACACGTGCGGGATTGCCTACCGCCACACAATCATCCGGTATATCTTTTGTAACCACGCTACCGGCTCCAATCACGCAACGGTCACCTATCGTCACCCCAGGGCAAATGACCGCTCCGCCCCCAATCCAGCAATCTTCACCAATAGTAACCGGATAAGCATATTCCTTGGGATTACGGCGTTCCAGATAGTCCATCGGATGATGTGGAGTATAGATTTGCACACACGGACCTATCAGTGTATGACTTCCGATAGTGATGAATGCTCCGTCAAGGAAGGTACAATTGGCATTAACAAATACATGTTCGCCCAGACGGATGCCGTCACCATGGTCACAATGAAAAGGCGGGCAAATAACAGAGGTAGGCGGAAGGTCGGGCACCAGCTCCTCAAGTAACTCCCTGTAAGTATCGTCATACGTACTCAGTCCCCGCATCCGTGCCAATAACTTTTTGGCATGCTCGAACCGTACCTGCAACTCGGGTGCTGACATATCAGCCAGTTCGCCACTACGCATTTTTTCTATTTCAGTCATTTGGATTATTCTGTTTTTCCGTTCGTAAATACATATTTCTTTTCATCCGAAAGCTGTTCGTTGAACTCAAATCCTTCCCAGGCAAATGTTTTCAACTGGTCAACGGATTCTATCCGGTTTTTCAGGATGTAACGGGTCATCTCTCCCCTCGACATTTTAGTGTAGACCACTACTGTAGCCAGTTTCCCGTTTTTCCAGACGTGAAACTCAGGAGTCACCACACGGACCTCTCTCTCCACCCGTTTCCAATCAAAAAGTCCCCGCATCTCGTCACTCGCCAGATTACAAAGTATCCCACCGGCTTTTTTAATATCTTCTATAAACAAGTCGGTAAGAACCGGCTTCCAATACTCAAACATGGTTCGGGTACCGGGTTCGGGCAATCGGACATCTCCTTCGAGCCTGTAAGGTCGAATCACGTCGAGAGGACGCAGCAGCCCATAGCAAAACGAAGTCAACCTCAAATGGTCCTGAGCATATCGGAAATCTTCATCCGAAAAACCTTTGGGAGAAAGTCTTTTAAAAACAATCCCGGTATAAGCCAACAGCGCAGGCAGCTCCCGAGTCGCTTCGGAATGAAAGTCCTGATAGCGCTTATAATTCTCAACAGCAATCTTAGGATTTACCCGCAACAGGCGCTCCAACTCTCCGACAGAGAATTGAGACATTTGCAAAGCGACCTCCGCTGCCTCCTTCCGGAAGCGGGGAAATGTAGTGAGAGGCGTTTTCACTTTCGAAACGTCACTCATGGTTTTGGCGCAAGATAAAAGTATCAGCATAGACTTCTTTCCTTATTTCAATGTTTCAAAGGAACAAAATTAATAGAAAAACGGGAGTATACACTTTTTTTCTTACTTTTGTACTGTCACTAAAACCTGAAAAACTAACATTTTACCTAAAATGAAGATTAAACGACTCTACTTACTGGGAGCCTGGCTCCTTTTGGGCGTCAGTGCTTCGGCCCAGAACACAAGTATTCAACCACAACCACAACAGATTCTTTCGGAAACGCAGGCTCTGAGTCTGCCGGATACCTATCTGATTGTCGGAGAAACAGAAGCAAACCCGCATGCCGTCAGTGCACTGAAAGCTTTACTTGCCGGAAAAAAGACAGATAAGGACGGAATTCGCATCTATATCGGTGAAAAAGGGGATAAAGCTATCCGTAAATTCGCCCGGCAAATTCCCAATCAGAAAGAAGGATATTATTTAGCTGTCAACGACAAAGAAATCGTATTGGCCGGACAAGACGAACGGGGAACCTTCTATGCTTTGCAAACCCTATCACAACTGCTGAACAATAACCAATTGCCTGTAGTTGAAATCAAGGACTATCCTTCCATCCGCTTCCGCGGTGTAGTCGAAGGATTCTATGGAACTCCATGGAGCCACGAAGCCCGTCTCCGTCAGTTGAAATTCTACGGAGAAAATAAGATGAATACCTATATCTATGGTCCTAAAGACGACCCGTATCACAGTTCCCCCAACTGGCGTTTGCCTTATCCGGAAAAAGAGGCGCTTCAGTTACAGGAGTTAGTAAAAGTGGCCAATGAAAACGAAGTGGACTTTGTATGGGCCATTCACCCGGGACAAGATATCAAATGGAATCAGGAAGACCGTGATCTGCTGCTGGCTAAATTCGAGAAGATGTATGATCTGGGAGTACGTTCGTTCGCAGTATTCTTCGATGATATTTCGGGGGAAGGAACCAACCCGAACAAACAGGCTGAACTACTGAACTACATTGACGAGAAATTCGTAAAGGCCAAACCGGACGTTACCCCGCTGGTCATGTGCCCTACCGAATATAACAAAAGCTGGTCGAACCCGAAAGGTAATTACCTGACTACTTTGGGTGAGAAACTGAACCCTTCTATCCAGATTATGTGGACGGGCGACCGTGTGATTTCCGACATAACCAAAGATGGTATTGCCTGGATCAACAAGCGCATCAAGCGCCCGGCGTATATCTGGTGGAATTTTCCGGTATCCGATTACGTACGCGACCATTTGCTGCTCGGACCGGTTTACGGCAACGACACCCAGATTGCCGATCAGATGTCAGGCTTCGTCACCAACCCGATGGAACATGCCGAAGCATCTAAAATAGCAATTTACAGTGTAGCCAGTTATGCATGGAATCCGGAAAAATATGACAGCGAACAGACATGGAAAGATGCCATACGCACCATTTTGCCGAGTGCTGCGGAGGAACTGGAATTCTTCGCAGCACACAACTCTGACCTAGGTCCGAACGGACATAAATACCGCCGGGACGAATCGGTTGAATTACAGCCTGTAGCTAAGCTTTTTCTCGACAGCTATCTGAAAAACGGCTCGTATACCGAAGCAGACTTCAACTCCTTGAAAGCAACCTTCGGCAAGATGACAGAGTCCGGTGATATTCTGATGACCAACACCGAAAACCAACCTTTGATTGCAGAAATGATGCCTTGGCTCCGTCAATTCAAATTATTGGGTGAAACCGGACAAGAAGTATTGTCTATGGTCAAAGCTTACAAAGAAGGCGACAACTCACTTTTTATCCGGAAGTACCGCCATGTGAAAGCACTGCAACAACAGATGTTCCAAGTGGACCAGACTTATAACCAAAACCCTTACCAGCCGGGTGTAAAAACAGCAACTAAAGTGATCAAACCACTGATCGACCAAACGTTCACTACGGTGACCGAATGCTATAACAAGCAAAACGGTACACAGCTGGATGCCGCAACGGACTATATGCCTCACAAACTGACGAGTGACGTAGAGCAACTACGCAATCAGCCGTTACAGATCAAAACAAACCGTATATTGGTATCGCCTGCCAACGAAGTAATCAAATGGGGAGCGGGACGTACGTTGACCATCGAACTGGATCAAGCCTATCCGGGACAGAGCCTGGATATAGATTTCGGCAAACCGGATGTAGCCGCCTGGGGACGACTTGAAGTTTCAGCCGATGGCAAAGAATGGCAAAAAGCTGACTTCAAACAGGAAAAGAACCGGATCACGCTTAACCTGAAACAAGCTCCGGTGAAAGCTGTCCGTTTCAGCAATACCGGCAATACGGAACAAGAAGTTTATCTTCGCCGTTTTATCATTACTCTGGACAAATAAAAACTTATTCAATCTGTGTAAAAGGCCCCTTCCGGTATTTTCGCTAAAATACGGAAGGGGCGCACACAAACAAAACAAACAATAATTCATCAACAGCCTTCACAGGCTATACCGATGAATATCACTAAAGATAGCATACAAAGAGTATGCTCGTGAAAAAGCTGCCTTTTCAAGGCTACAGAGGATAAGATTAATCATTCAGCATGTCCATTTACCTTCGTACAAGAGCTTTCTCTTTCCTGTAATACACGAAATTTCATTTGCTGCTGTTCCCGCCAGTAGTAAAAACCTCCACACGAAATTTTGCATAAAACAACATATTCAGTTTTACGCTTCCGCATCAGACGCAATAGAGGTGTACATAAAAACTTATCCGGTTCGGAAACACGCACCCTGATTGTTTTTCGTCCGGAAGTAGTTCCGTCCGGACAGGGCAACCAGTCTATATCAAGTATGCCCAGAAGAGAATAACAATAAAAGGCAGAATGTTCATAGGCATACCATGCTCCTTCTTCCTGATACAGGAAAATACAATCAACATTCTGTGCTTCTATTTGCAATATCTCTTCCAGGGTCATACTACCGCAACGTTCTATTGAATAACTACTATCTTACGGGCTACAGTTTCCCCGCCGGAGGCGGAAGTCATCAGTACAGTCCCTCTCCTGTTCGCTCCGAAAGCTACGTGCAAATAAGCATGCGAACTATATTTGCTACTGAGTTCCGACACCATACCGTCTCCCGGAAATGCTCCGGGAGATGCGGCGGATGGGTGCAGAAAGAGCCAGCCGGCAGACGTCGGATTCAATACCCGGACCGTCCAGTTACGGTCGGTTGAACCAACCAAATCGAAAACAAACGAATCGGTATCTTTCTGGTCCGATATAATGGGATTCCAACTGACACGAACCGGCTGAGACAGATTATCACACGTCATAGTCAAGGTTGTAGATACGGCACTATTGGCCGGTGAGGTAAAATCCCCTGTTATTTTATACTTATTACTTCCTAAAGCTTGTGCAGACAGATTGGTCAGCCAATTACAATCGGCAGGTAGGGTCAGAACCGGCTGAACACCACGGCTGGAATATACGGTACAAATATCTACGCCCGTCGCCGATGTAGTCACACCTGTTTTTCCATATAGGCTGAATACATTATTAGACGATGCCATACGGTATTCACCGTCGGCCACAATACAGGGCAAATCCGTGTCTTCATCCGTCAACTCCACTTTCAGAGCATTCGAAGGTGCAGAAGCCACAGCAATATCCGGATTTTCATATCCCGGACCATTGACGCCCACCACCGTAACAATATAACGGTGGTTACGTACAATGTTCAGAGGAGCTCCGTTGTTACCGGTCATTACTACCTTATAATAGCCTTTTTTTCCCTTATACCGGGCTGCAATGACTACTCCCATATAGTCGGAAGCCGAACAATTGCGCTCATAAATGTATAAAGATGGTTCCGCACCATTAACCCAACCCTTACGATAATCCAGATAGGTTCCACCGGTAACCGGATTTGCGGTAACGGGAGTGTTAACTTCTCCTGTGCAATCGGTCGGAGCCAGGAAGCCATGACAGGCTCCCTGATGTACGGTAATTCCTTCGATGACAAAATCATCCAGTCCGGTATTTACACCCCCACTACCCTTCTTCACTTGTATACAGGCAGTGGAACGCAACAGTTTCACACCCTCTGCTTTCGTCACGATATTGATTCCGTTGAGAGCAAAACGTCCCCACATGACCAAAGGCATCACATGGTTTAGCAATGTGCTCTCTCCTTCATTCACATGTTCGAGCGAGGCTGTCTGCAAAGAAGAGATAGCCGCATTTTCTGCCATACCCGGAGTTATATCACCAAAGTTCAAGCGATCCGAAGTGCCATCAGCACTCCGCCCATTTGCAACCAGATGAATGATACGCCGTTCCGAAGTGGCATCCAAACGGACTGTGAAATTAATCCCCGTTCCGGTAACAACCAACCTGTCATTCTCTACTTTGACACGCTCCATAAACTTTGCGTCTTTGTCGAATATCAGCAAGTCTACGTTCTTAATATCGGTATCCGTATACGGGCCACCGGCACGAGTAAGCGTATTCACTGACTCCGGCTGCGGCAAGGTTACCGAAACAGCAACATCTATCTTCCCATAAGCGGGTTTCTGTTCCTCTTCCTCATGACTACACGAGACAAACAGAAGGGCAACCAGTATACCTATTATATATTGTATTTTCATACTATAGCTCTTAATTTTCATTATACACATTAAAGCTACCTCCTTTCTCCTCGATAATTATTAGAGTAAGTATCAACTACTGTAGGAGCCCAATAAGGTTTCTGAGTCTCTTCTACACTTCTCATTGGAACCCGTACCGAACGAGTACCTGTCCACACAGTTCCTTTCCAATTTATTTTTGCAGTGTGTTTCTTACGGTCATATACAATATCACAAATATGGTCATATTGCTTAGAACCGGAAGCCTGCACACTAAACTTATTTGTAGAAGTGTAAACCAGTGTTCCACCTTGATTGACAAAATTCGTACCGACATGACTCATAGTACCACCCAAATAAGCATAGATATTACAAGTCATCGGGATACCACCTCCTCTATACCATCCGGCATTTACCTGCAAGGTTACTGTACGTGGCAATAACCCCGGAGCATTCGGTTCTATGCCATGTTGACCGGGATAAGGTGCAGAATTAATTACCGGAGCATTAAAGAATGCAGTTTCTCCTTGTCCAGATTGAGCATCACCACCCCATTTCAATAGCTCCTTACTATCATAGTTAACCACACTACCTTGACTCCAGCCAACCCACTGATTCTGGAATGCATCTACCGAACTTGTATTGTAAGTAATGCCATTTACCACAACAGATGTAGGATTTCCTGTGAACCCAACTTTTACATCTACGTCATTCGAATCCCAAACAAACTGTACAACAAAATAATTAAACTCTGGGATACGAACAATTATAGCTTGAAGCACTGATACTTTAACTGTATAATCAGGATCATCAATATGTCCAAGAGTTATTTCTCCATAACGTTCTTCTTCATTTGGTTCACGATCGCAGACAAAAGTAAAAATACCGGTTGCAGGATTGTAATCCGTCTCTGGTGCGGGATGTATCCAATCTGGCTTATTAATGATAGTCAAATCACGAGTATCTCCACCATATACTTTCACATTGTTTACAGTACATGTAGTATCCGGATGCACAGTAGGCTGTGCAACCTCAATCAAATCATCGATAATACCTATAAATAAATTACTTAAATGGACAGTATCCGTATCAAGAGTCGTCATATTTTTAAAAACCGCCTGTCCTTCTCCATAATATTCATCATACAATGAATCATCACTGGTAGAGGTTCTTGTAAAAGTTACAGCTGTACTCCCTGTTGCCCCTTGGGTAGTAGCAGCAGTCGCCTTGGAACTTTGAGCCAGTAATTTCCAATTTCCACCAACAGACTGAACATTAAGTGAAGCAGTTGGATGTGGAGGACTAAATTGTAGTTTGTTGACACTAACTTTGATAGTACCTCTATCCGGTCTTTGTGTAACCGGTATTTTCTTGGTCACATTATTTGCTTTAATGGTAATATACGAAGTACGCGGATGATTATCCACATAGCTATCCAGGTCAGCAGTAATTTCCACCGCATTCCCATCCAACTTTTTCACCGAAGTAATCCACGTGGCCTCAGGTGCCTTCTCCACTGTATATTCCCGGGCATTGGTATTTACATGTATCGTGTCTTTGAATGCCAGCCCAACGGAAGCTTTATCCGTATAAAGCTGGGTCTGTGACAAATCGGCTTCCAACTGTGTATCTTGCCAGTTCAATATCTCAGTAGAGACATCGAGCTTTCCACCAAGGAAAATGCGTACCAACAAAATTCCGTTTACTCGTGGAACCCGAGGAATTACCACATCCGTCTTCTCGAAACGTGTACCTCCTTCACTGGCCAGATCGACACTCAGTTTAAGATGGCTGGTAGTCGTGTCTGTCGGAAGCGCATTCAGATAATCAGTTCCTTTATGGGCCGGCACAATAAACCGAAGCGTATCACTATACTGATGACCCGCCATTGCAGTATTATTATGTATAGTAAAGGTACCGGTCATAGGTTCCGCACTCACAGTAGGGTTGTTTTTATTGGGGTATAACCCTCCTTCCCAATTAAGAGTCGTAGGCACGTTGCTCAATTTCATGGTGTGGGTACCATTGATATCCAGTCCTCCGGCATCAGCTATCACGACTTTGACCAATGCAACGTTCCGTGAAAGTAATGCTGTTTCGGAAGCGACATTATCCTGACCGGCAATAACCTGCTGTCCGGTAATATAAGCCGTACGCAACTCAGGCATAGACGGCAAATTTCCACCGGAGGAACGGGTTTCCCACATTTTCAGTGATGAACGCCCCTGGCCACGGACAGGCTGAACCAATTCACTGTTTATATCCCTGTCGGCACTGACCAACGTAATATCCCACGTACCTGCCGCAACCGGCATGGTAAGACGGTCTGCAGCGTAAGTCACATCCGGCACTTTCTGCCTGAACTGTCCGGCAGCAGCCCCATCTCCATCAAACAGATAGACTTGCGTATTATTGATAATATCAGCAGAAGCTCTCGTCATCCTGAAAACCAATGAAGGATTACCATTGGTTCCCCCTGGCGATTCCCTGTCATCCGTACAAGCAAACGCCAGAAAAAGCAGCAAGCCCATCAACCCTGTATATATTCTTTTTCCTGTCATAGTTCTTTTTTCATCCATTTTCTTCTGAGCAGACAAGAAGACCTTGCATTTGAAATGCAAGGCACTCTTATCCCTAAGAATCATTTTATTTCCGGATCGTAAACTCTGCCATACGTTCTGCGTCAGACACACTGATCGGCTGTGCACCCGTAGGCTGGTTTACAGATTTGATTTTCAGTTTCACCTGTTTTTCCAAAGCATCCGTACTGAACAATACTACTCCATTCACATTAGCCGAACTATGGTTGCCGTCTCCACTGATGCGTAGGTCATGCAGGTTGGTAAAGACAAAGTCTTTTCCTTCTTTTGCCGTAGCATCGGGCAATGTCACACAGTTAACAATAATATCACTACCTGTGGCATTAGTCAGTAAGGCTCCGTCTGAAGCACGCAACAGCGAAACGGTGAAGAAGCCCGACACCACATTATTATTTACTCTGTGGTCGCCAAGTGAAGTTATGGCCAAGCGCGCCGGCTGATCAACAACAATTCCGCTGCAACTCAGCAATTCACCATCAAAAGCGACATTGGAACCACTCAGGCTATGTACTTTATTGAAATTCACCACCACGGTTTTAGGAAGTTCATAGCGGGTATCCTCCAATGTTCTGACATTAAAAGATGACTTTTGCGAACCATTGGCAAATATCACTCTCGGCGTCAATCCCATATCGAAATCAAGCGCATCGGCTGTGCCTTCCCCATAAATGCCATCCACTATAATATTGGCTCCCGTTGCATTAGTCAAAGGAGTTCCGTCGGTCTTAAATAATCCCAGTTCATATAAAATATCTTTGGATCCCTCTTCTCCGCGCTCCGTACGTACCAACTTTACAACCGCCTGCTGATCTTCGATAACCGCTTTTCCTACAGGCTTCACCAGATAACTCTGCTGAACATCCGACAATAGCAATTCAAAGTCCTTCACACCTTCGATCAGATCATTCGCCTTTACCGGAACCTCAATATCCTGTTTCACCAGATAGCGGTCAGCCGTTCCGCGTGAGGGAGTGAAAGAGAGCTTTCCCTTTACCGGAGTAAAGTTATTGGCCGTTGTAGCCGATGCTTCGCGAGTGGCATAACCTACACTCACAGGAACAGGCGCTCCCTCTTTCGTGGTGGCATATCCGGTCAGTGTCACAGTAAACACAGCGGTGGCTGTTCCGTTTACCGGCTTGGTTATTTTCACGTCCGAGACATAGAGTCCATGTCCGAGCTTGACAAGACGGCTACCACTACCCAGAAAAAGCAACTCCCCGGATGATGCAGTCAAGGCCTGACGGTAAATGGTAGGTTTATTATCCGTCACATAACGGTCAAACTCTTTCTCACCTGTAGCAGAATACATACAAACCCGGCCCTCATCCGAAGACAGCAGCAACACTTCACCGTTGTTAGTCACCTTAATCTTATCAAAGTTACCATCAATCGTTCGGTCAAACTCAGCTTTTCCTGTCGGCAATATACGGACAAATGTTCCTCTGCGTGCGTTGACGTCATAAGTGGTTACCACTGATTCGCCGGTAGTCCGGTTCATACCCACACCTCTCACACTTCCGTTCGAAGTACCCGAGTACAAAGCTGTTCCGTCATTTCGCAATAAAGCGTAATATCCTTTATTACCACTGCCTCCTACTAATATATTGCCATTGCGGGCCACCCGTAGATGGTTGAGCGTTGCCAATCCCTGGTTGGCAGGTATCAGTGTTTTAGCAAAAACAATATCACCTTCCGGACGAATCTTATAAATAATACCTCCATCTGTCGATGAATTACCGGTAACAATCACCGAACCGTCATTGATATTGGCGTTCAGGCCTGTCACTATAAATCGTTTAGCCGGAATGGCAGTCACATAATAAGGTTTCCCTTTATCATCTAACCGGACCACCACCGTCTGTTCTTTTTCTCTGTCTCCGGAGAAAGCCGCACAGATATATTCAGTCGTGTTGCCCAACACCTCAAACTGGTCACAATAGCCACTTCCGGTGTTCTTATACTGATAAATCACTCTACCCGATTTATCTACTTTCAAGAGAATACCTTGCCGACCGCTTCCTCCTTTCGGCTCCATACCGGAAAGTATCAATGATCCGCTTCGTAGCAGGGCACCTTTCAGAAACTCGCTTCCTTGTCCTCCCGCATAAATATTGGTAACAACATGACCACTACGGTCTAATATGACCGCCCGTCCGCTCAGCGTCACATTATCCTTTCTGCCTTTTGTATTCATCACAGCAGATTGTCCGACAAGCAGGATACGATTGTCCTCCAACTCTGTCAGCTCATTAACAGCAGTAAACCCGGCCAACGGTAACGAAAAGAGTACCTCACCTTCTCTTCCTATCCAGGTCAGATTGTACTTCTGTCCCTCTTTGCCTACCATAGCCACTTCGTCACCGGCCAACGGGCATACCAGTTGTATCTGGTTCTTATCGCCATATTTCTTATCGAAAACCACCGGCATATATTGGGCTCTTACCTGCAGACAGGCCATGATGCTCAGCAGGAACAGTATCCACACTCTATGAATTCTTGTCTTCTTCATATATCGTTTACTTTTTTATATTTCTACCTCTTATTATATATTTCGACACGCCTTGCCCGACGGTTCACTTGTATCCAGTCGATACCTCCCTCCGGCCAGCGATGATACTCAATTTCCTCTTTCACCTCTTCCGGAGAAAGTTTTATCCTACCATGGGCCTGTATACCGAAACGTACATTTAAACCATGATTGCGCAGGAACTCTGCAACACTCTCTGCCCTTCGTTCTGACAATGAATAGTTATAACTGTCACTTCCTATCTCATCGGCAAAACCATCGAACCTCAGTTCCGAAAACTGGTAGGTACCCATTTCATTGATAAACTGCTCAAGCCTCCGTACAGATTCATCGGTCAGTTCATCCGAATCGAAATCAAAATAAAGAGTCATCAGCAAACCTTCAGGTGCATATTGCTTCAATGCAACAGACTCCGGAGAAACTGTTTCCGTAGCTCCGTTCAACAACAAAGCGCCACCCAAAATCGCATTCTCCTCACTCATCCCGTAAAAGGGCATCCCCTGCTGAGTACCTAAATCTTCTACCGTACGGAGGTAATAAATATCATCTCTTGAAGCCATCTCACGATCGGATACGAAATAAGCTGTTCGCAAATCGAGCGGACACATATAATAATCGTTGAAGACGGAATTTACCGGATAGGGAAAATGACTGATACTGCCCGGCACTACCCCATCCTTATCATAATAAGCACTGAACAGGTCATAACCACCGAATCCCGGCAGCCCGTTAGACGAAAAGATGAGACGTCCTTTATAGATTACAGGAAAGATCTCATCACCTTCCGTGTTGACATCTGGTCCCAGATTTACAGGGGTTCCCCATGTCCGGGCCTCGTCATCCCAATGAACAACATACAAGTCGAACCCTCCGTATCCTCCCGGCATGTCGGAAGTGAACAATAATGATTTACCTTCATTGAATAAGTAAGGATGGGCATACGAAGACATCTCCTCCTGTGGAAAAGCCGGAACATACTTCGTAAACCGTTTCTTTTTATTCTTTAGCACAGAATAGAACAACTTTGTACGGAAAGGGCGTAGTTTCCGGTCTGCCATCTCCACTGTTGTCTTCTCTTTATCGTACTCAATGACTGTAGCTACCATTGACTTCATATCCGGCGAAAAGGTCACCGGACCATTCTGCAAGTCAGCAGGTATCTTCCGGAAATATCCATAATATCTCGGAGGTTTCTGAGCCTCGGCACCGGGTTCACCGGTTTCGTCAAGTGCATAATAGTGAGTACGATGAAAGAACAACTTTCCCGGATCATTGAATTTACTGTAGCTAATGGCATAAAACGGCTGCTCACCATAATTTCCAACCCAAAATTCAGCATTCGGTGTATTCAGTGATAAACGTTTTGCCGAAAATCCGGGGTCTTCCTGAACCGAATGGCGCATGGCAAGTGCCTCTAACGTATTCTGATAACGCTGATAGCGACTATATATATCCTTATAGGCATTATCCAGGCAGATAGCTTCTGCTTTGCGGGCCTGTCCCTGAAAGCGCAAGGCATCTATATAGTCACAGACATCATCTACCCCGAGCAGATCCGGACGCAACCCCATTGCTTTATCATAATGTTCTGAGGCGCGACCGTATTCCCTCACCATGAAATACAAACGTGCTGTTTTGAGATGAAGCGCAGCCTGACTGTCCTCATCTTTTTCACGCCTGATAGCCGTTTCGTACTGGGCCATCGCTTTATCAAATTTCTGCCTGATAAAATTACGGTCTGCCCGCCGTTCTATCCGCCCTATCTTCCGCTCCTGCGCAACGGAAGGCATAGTTCCTCCCATTAAAAAAAGGAATGCGGCAGCCGACAGGAGAATCTGTATCTTCTTCTTTCTCATTTCAGCAACTTTTTATCAGTAACATTAGCGGAATATATTATAAGTAAGATTTACACCAAACTTAGTCGGACCAATCCATCTCTTGGTTTTCTTACGTTCCAAAGGGAAATTTACATACTCTCCGCCCAAATAATATTTATTATATTGGAGGTGCGCATATCCCAGCCCAATATTCAGATCCAGCCCCCAACGAGAGTTGAAAGCAAATTTATATCCGGTTGAGATACCACCTGACACTCCCCAGCCTTTACGACGATAACTCTGTAACGGATCATTATGCTTCAACAAACCAATATTAAAGTTACCGTACATGGCATAAGGACCTATGTAAAATCCATCCCACGAATCGTTAGTATAGAAGTTACGCGGATTCACATAATAGCGCAATTCAACACTGCTCTGGAGTGCCCGAAACACTTCTTCATGTTTCTTGAATAAATACGGCATCCATAGCACTTCACCGTTCACCGTGAGTTGTCTCGTCAATGTATACTCAAAGCCAACGTTAGGCGAACCGGTCAGCCAAAAAGGAATATTCACTTTGACACTTTGTGCCTGTACTCCGCTGATTAAGCAAAATAAAACGGCGACACTCAAAATATGTCGTATAACTGATTTCATTCTAATTCTCTTTTATATGTATATATGTATCATTCCATGTCCGTATCTCCACTCTCGATATCTTCGTTCCATCCTACAACCGATATCTTAATAACGGTATAAGATTCGATTTCAATAATTATACGTTTACCATGCAATAACCGTAACGGCAATCCTGTCTCCCTTTCCGTAACTTCCACGGGCAAATGGTTGACAACTGCTCCATTTTCATCGAGAAATGTATAATTCAACCTCATCTGTTCATTCTCCACAGAAGGAATAAAACGATGATCTACCTCTAATACATCGGCTTTCTCCTGTACGGGTAATGTTCCGAAATGAAACATTTTATCCTCGGGAGTCAATCGGCCGGTCAGAGTATCATTTTTGAGGTATTGCATCACAGGTGCTCCTTCCGCAAGCAATTGTACCTTCTTTATATGCGATACATCACCGGGAAATTTCTTAAACCGAACCGTTATACGTCCGGTATAGCGTTCCAATGCTGTGGTATCGGTCTGTAAAATGCCCGGATGTACAATTGCGGGTACGAACTTCTGGAATAATATATCCGAAGGCTGTACATATCTGTTCGGTCCGGTAGAACTGCTTTTCAGAATAAAAGCAGAAGCATCCAGATGTTGCCCGTCCACAAACGTAAGACTGTCCGTATTGGTATAACAGTATACTTTATATTCGCCGGGAGTTAACCTAAAACTAAACAAGCCCGCCTCCATGCGCGGATCTTTATCCCATGGAGAGGTTGCATAACGTGCGCCGACCAATGTTCCGGCATCGTTATAGACCAGCACTCGACAATCACTGACAGTCTTGTTCAGAACCTCGGGTACAAAAACCTGATAATTCGTTTCATCTTCAAAATAATCATATGTACACGACGCAAGCGAAAGTAAGACTGCTACACCAGTAAATAATACTATGAGAAGTCTGTTTTTTCTCATGTTCTATAGTTTATTTCATTATCCTCCCCCCCGAGGCTCTCGGGAGCAGCAAGCGTTTCTGCCTATTCTCTGCTCCCGGACCATGATTCCAAGGGGAGTAAAAAGAAAGTTTTTACATTATAATATCTGAATTTACAATATTGCTATCCCAAGGTGTAGGAGCTCCTACAGTAATTGTCAGGCCACCATATTCCGTAGGAGTTACAGGTACAATCGTACTTCCGCCGGTACGTAAAGTCAGGTTTACTTCACGAATCACATTCGGTACAAAATTCTCTTTAACCACTCCGGACCAATAAACGGTAGCATCACTGGGAAGTGCAGTACCATCTCCCAAAATATGTCCGGCTTTACCACGTCCTGATACCACTATAAAATACTGACGCTGTCTGTCAGCCGTACCGGTAGTTGCAGAATCATTAACACGTCCACCATTATTGGGGAATACAACCACATCTCTCCACATCGTGAAGTTTCCGTTTAAAATCGTTCCTCCAGGGTTATAACCGAATCCGGGCTCAGCCGTTTTAAAGACTTCACCATCTGAAATAGACAATATGTTAGTAGCAGTCGAGGTAGCACTGACTCCTCCGTCATTCCCTGCCATCACTTTCAGATAATCCGGCAAGCGATAAATCATAATAGAAGCGTCTTGTGTAAAGTCAACCCCTTTGGCGGTATTCTCATTATTCGTATTTCCTTCTTTATCCTTTACGTTCAGACGGACACGCATCAAAGAGACTTCACGTTTCAAAGCAATCGGAGATGGAGTTGCAGTAGCATCCGAAGAAATGACTACACCTGAAACAGCTCCCATAAAAATCTCGGCAGGTTCCGTATAGGCCGTATTGCCTGCCAAGGCAGCAGAACAAAAAGTAGGGAATGCACCTGGCTTATATTTCATCACCATGTTCTGCACCTGTTTCTGACGTACATTCCACATTCCCCATTCTACAGGAGTTGTGCCCCCATCCAAATAGGTATTGATAGCATCCGCTGAACTTTTCGCATTTGCTATAGCAACCATCGTATATGTACCAGCAGGCACATCTGTATAAGTAAAAGTAGTATTCCCGTCTGTTGGATTAACTACATCTGAAAACCGCACGATATTGCTTGCGTCATACAGCAAAATCTGCACCTGACGGATTTTACTCCACGATGTTTCCGGCACTGCAGTAGATTGCGCAGCTCTCGTCTTACCTCCTTGTTCCATACTTGTTCCTTCAAAGTTCAACTTAACTATAAAGTTAGCCTTCGAGTTCCCACCAGGAACTTCTCCTGAAGGAAGTTCATTGTGCTCTGAACAAGCACTCATGGCCATTGCAGCGAGCAAAGACCATAAAAACACAGATTTCTTTTTCATAAATAATTCACTTTAGTTTCTACTTAATATTTGATTCAGACAGAATGTTGGTTTCTTATCTCAATCGATCTGCCCGTTACTTCGTAGGTAACGGGTCTACACAAATTCCAAGACAAAGAGGCGTCTTTCAAGGAGTTGTTTTTACTAAAATGAATCTTTACGGTCTCAAAAAAGACAATAAAATCCTTTCCCATCTTTCAACCTGAAAAATGGAAGAATCTTTTGTTGTCTTTTTCGAAGAACAACCCAATAAAAATGTTCAGTTATTTAATATCTATTGCAAAAATAATTGTTTTATTATGCGTATTTCAAAAAATATATTTAAATTTGCCGCCGATATCACCTTCCGTTACCTACGAAGTAACGGATAATATTTCAACTAATAATCAACTGATTAGCTTCTAATATTTTTATCTATTCCTCTTTTCTTCTTCGATAAAATATATGTAATAAGAGAACGATTCATCCGGTTTACCTCATCATCCCTGTAAGGTTGAAAATAAGTCTCAGTCACTTTCACCGAAGAATGCCCCATAGCATTACAAATCAAACTTGAATTATAATTCTGCCGGAGTGCCGTAGTCGCCCAGGTATGACGTGCCACATAAGTACTTAGCCGTTCCCTGATTCCCAAGGTATTTGCCACCTGTGTCAGGCGATGGTTCAGAAGACGCAACATACGGGTATATTGCCCATATTCATTCTCACCGGGATTTTGGATAATAGGAAAAAGATAAGGTGAATCCGGAATCGCATACATATACCTCCGTATAATTTCCATTGCCTCTTTGCCCACCACCACAGTCAGTTTACGACTGGTTTTGCGCCGGTGATACGTAATTACATTTCCCTGTAAATCGCATCTGCGCAAAAAAGCAAGATCTACAAACGGCATCCCGCGAAGCAGAAACAAAAGAACAAACAAATCCCGGCTGAAAGCTAATTTTTCCGGCAATGGTTTCTGGTCCGTCATCAGTTTACATATCACCTCCGGCGAAACAGCCCTTTTTACGGGACAGTCAATTCCGGTATGCACTTTATTGAAAAGACGTGGCACATAAGTTGCCACTCCCCGCTCCAGCGCCTGATTATACACAGATCTCAGCATACGCATGTAAGTAGAAATAGTGTTCCATTTAAGTTGATCAGCCAGCAGTTTCTGTTCAAACAAAGCTAACCATTCGGGAGTCAGTTGGCTAAAGGTGATTTCACGTCCGTTCATAAATTTTTTCAGTCGATTTAAAGTGCTCTGATATACATGGGCAGTACCATTACGTTGCTCTTTTTTCAGTTCGACTATTCGCTTCTCCATAAATCGAGTCAAAAGTTCTTTTTTCATTTTAAGTCTGTTAAGATTACAAATTAGATTATTGCAAGCTTTTGCTTATCCATTTCATATATCAGACTGATATTTCAACAAATTGCAAAAAGCGTAGTGCCATAACAAACCAACTGCATAATTATCTCTTTTTTTTAGATAACTTTGCAGCCTTCGAAAAACTTTTAACCACAATTGGAATAGACAAAACCGGTTCTTCTCAAGAAGCCGTTTCAATCATTTCTCAGTATTCACAGTCTCAGGCTTCGCAACCTGACTTGTCACAAGTGTATTTTTCTCAGTAGTATTACAAGTACCGTTAAATCTGGCTTTCGATTCTATTTCAAGTTTACATGTATAAACATCGCCATTCATTGTACATCCCGATTTCATAACCAAATCTTCTGCCACCTGAATATCTCCCTGTAACATCCCGTGTAACACAGCACCGGTACACGTCACATTTCCTTTGATTCTTCCCTGAGGACCAATCACTACTTTCCCTTTACAGGAAACATTTCCTTCTATTATTCCATCTAAACGCAAATCCCCTTCTACCGTGATTGCTCCTTTCACCATTGTTCCCAATGCTATTGTAGTCAGTTTATCAATACCGACTTTCACAGTCTTTACAGAATAATCTTCATTCTTTTTCTTTCCAAACATATTAAAATCTGAATTATGTAAATTAAAAAAGGACGAACATTCTTCTGATACCAAATATTAAGTAGATTACAAATATAAGTTAATTATAAGACAGGCAGAAGAAAAAGACGAGAAAAAGACAACAGGTCACTATAAAAAGGGGAGAAACTGTTTCCAAGTTTCCCCCCTCTCCCTTATTATTTATCGCTACGGACAGTACTATTTATATTCCTGCCAGCTCTTTATCTGAATATCTTCAAGCTTCAAATCACAGAATGCTTCGATAAATGCACTCGCCAGACGCGCGTTGGTTATCAATGGGATATTATGATCGATCGCACCACGACGGATACGATAACCATTTGTCAGCTCACGTTTCGAATGATTCTTGGGAATATTCACAATCAAGTCGAACTTATGGTCGGCAATCATCTTCATCACATTGTTCTCAGCCCCCGGTTTTTCATCCGGCCAGTAAACCGGAGTAGTATCTACACCATGTGCATTCAGAAATGCAGCAGTTCCGGCTGTTGCATAAATCTTATATCCCTGGTTGAACAACATGCGGCTTGCTTCCAGCAAATCGACTTTCGACTTCATTGCACCTGAAGAGAACATCACTCCCTTTTCAGGAATTTTAAAGCCGGTAGCAATCATTGCATTCAGCAGTGCTTCAGAAAAGTCGTCACCAATGCAGCCCACCTCACCGGTAGACGACATATCTACACCTAAAACCGGATCGGCTTTGTGCAAACGTGAGAAAGAGAATTGAGAAGCTTTCACTCCAATCCAGTCGATATCAAATGCCGACTTATCGGGACGGCTGTATGGAGCGTCGAGCATAATGCGGGTAGCAGTCTCAATAAAGTTGCGTTTCAACACCTTAGAAACGAACGGGAAACTACGTGAAGCACGTAAGTTACATTCGATAACTTTAACTTCGTTGTTGCGAGCCAGGAATTGAATATTGAACGGTCCCGAAATATTAAGCTCTTTCGCAATCTGGCGACTGATTTTCTTAATGCGGCGCGCTGTTGCAAAATAGATTTTCTGTGCCGGGAATACCAGCGTAGCGTCACCCGAGTGCACTCCGGCAAACTCGATATGTTCTGAGATAGCATATTCTACCACTTCTCCATTCTGTGCCACTGCGTCGAATTCAATTTCCTTGGTATTTTCAAGGAACTGAGAAACAACTACCGGATACTCTTTCGATACCTCAGCAGCCATCTTCAGGAAGTTCTCCAACTCCTCGTCATCATAGCAAACATTCATCGCAGCTCCCGAAAGTACATAAGACGGACGAACCAGTACCGGATAGCCCACTTTCTCTACAAAACCTTTCACATCTTCCAGACTGGTCAGCTCCTGCCATGCCGGCTGGTCGATACCCAACTGATCAAGCATTGCAGAGAACTTATTACGGTTTTCTGCCCGGTCGATAGAAACAGGAGAAGTACCCAATACCGGAACAGACTGACGATACAGTTTCATGGCAAGGTTATTCGGAATCTGTCCACCTACGGATACAATCACACCGCGAGGTTGTTCCAGATCGATCACGTCGAGCACACGTTCGAACGAAAGTTCGTCGAAGTACAGACGATCACACATATCATAATCAGTAGACACCGTTTCGGGATTATAATTGATCATAATCGATTTATATCCCAGTTTGCGGGCAGTCTGCACAGCATTTACCGAACACCAGTCGAACTCAACCGAGCTACCAATGCGATAAGCACCCGATCCTAACACAACTACTGACTTTTCATTTTTATAATAGTTCACATCATAACCCTGAACCGCATAAGTCATATAAAGGTAGTTTGTCAGTTCCGGATGTTCGGAAGCAATGGTATTGATGCGTTTCACGGCCGGAAGGATACCCAGTTCTTTACGACGGGCACGTACCATCAGGTTCTCTTTCTCCATATTTCCTGCCGGATTCAACACAAAGCGCGCAATCTGGAAGTCAGAGAAGCCCAGCACTTTGGCCTCCCTCAATACGTCTGCAGGAATATCCTCTACCTTATCATAAGCAGACAACTTCGCTTTATAGTCAACGATATTTTTCAGTTTGCCCAAGAACCACGGGTCAATCTTTGTCAGTTCATGGATACGCTCTATCGTATAGCCATCTTCCATGGCCTGAGCCAGAGCGAAAACACGTAAATCCGTCGGGTGAGAAAGCTCCTTATCCAGATCCTCAAAATGCACATCGTCGTTACCGACAAACCCATGCATACCTTGACCGATCATGCGAAGACCTTTCTGGATAATCTCTTCAAACGAACGGCCTATCGACATGATTTCACCAACCGATTTCATGCTTGAACCGATCTCACGAGATACACCGGCAAATTTAGTCAAGTCCCAACGAGGAATTTTACAAATATAGTAATCAAGTTGCGGAGCCACATATGCCGAGTTGGGAGTGCCCATCTCACCTATCTGATCGAGTGTGTAGCCTAATGCCACCTTAGCGGCCACAAATGCCAGCGGATAGCCGGTTGCCTTCGAGGCCAAAGCCGAAGAACGGCTCAGACGTGCATTCACCTCAATCACACGATAATCATCCGTATCCGAATTGAATGCATACTGAATGTTACATTCACCTACAATACCCAGATGGCGGATACATTTAGTTGAAAGTTCCTGCAACATTTTCAGTTCCTTGTCATCCAATGAGCAAGTCGGAGCTACCACGATCGATTCGCCGGTATGAATACCCAGCGGGTCAAAGTTTTCCATGCTTGCTACCGTAAAACAGTGGTCATTCGCATCACGGATCACCTCAAACTCAATTTCTTTCCATCCTTTCAACGACTCTTCCACCAGAATCTGTTTAGAGAAAGCAAATGAGCTCTCAGCCAATTTGAGGAATTCCTCTTCATTGGCACAAATACCACTTCCGAGTCCTCCCAGCGCGTAAGCCGAACGAACCATCACCGGATAACCAATGCGACGTGCAGCAGCAATAGCATCTTCCATGCTTTCTACAGCCTGGCTGACCGGAGTTTTCATATCAATCTCATTGAGCTTCTTCACAAACAGGTCACGGTCTTCCGTATACATGATAGCCTCAACCGAAGTACCCAATACTTTCACACCATATTTATCCAGAATACCTTGTGTATAAAGCTCTGCACCGCAGTTCAAGGCAGTCTGTCCGCCGAATGCAAGAAGAATGCCGTCGGGACGTTCTTTCTTAATAATCTCCTCTACAAAATAAGTAGTCACGGGAAGGAAATACACCTTATCAGCAATTCCCTCGGAAGTCTGAATGGTTGCGATGTTCGGATTGACCAATACCGAATTGATGCCTTCTTCTTTCAAGGCCTTCAGTGCCTGTGAACCGGAATAATCAAACTCTCCGGCTTGTCCGATTTTGAGTGCGCCTGAACCCAAAACAAGGACTTTTTTCATTTCCTTTTCCATTTCTTTTATTGTCATTATAAGTTGTTATTTCTACGTATCCGCACAAAAAAAATGCGTTACCCTCAATAAAGGACTAACGCATTACCAAAGAACTAAATATCGTTTTTGGAGAAAAGAGAAGAAGTAGGCTGATTCCGGGTGAAATACACTCGAACGGAGATAATACTTGCTTCTGATTTCCTGTTGATTCATTGCTATTTCAAAGTTTGTGCAAAGTAACGACTTATTTCTATAATTACAAAGGAATCTGGTAAGAATATTCGTTTTATTTGTTACTTCAGCTGATTCTGACTATCTTTGTCCTTCGATTAAAAATAAAAATAATGGGAAAAGAAAAAATCATATTGACAGGTGACCGTCCTACCGGAAAACTCCATATCGGACACTACGTAGGTTCACTGAAACGAAGAGTCGAACTACAGAATACCGGCTTGTTTGACAAAACTTTCATCTTCATCGCCGATGCGCAGGCATTGACCGATAACATCGATAACCCCGAAAAAGTACGCCAAAACGTAATTGAAGTAGCCCTCGATTATCTGGCTTGCGGACTCGATCCGGAAAAGTCGACAATCTTCATCCAGTCCCAGATTCCGGAACTGTGCGAATTGACATTCTATTATATGGATCTCGTCACCGTATCACGCCTGCAACGTAACCCTACCGTGAAGACGGAAATACAGATGCGCAACTTCGAAACCAGCATTCCTGTAGGTTTCTTCACTTATCCCATCAGCCAAGCTGCCGATATCACTGCCTTCCGTGCCACTACAGTACCGGTAGGTGAAGATCAGGAGCCCATGATCGAGCAGGCCAGAGAAATTGTCCGCCGTTTCAATTATATCTACGGAGAAACATTAGTCGAGCCGGAAATCCTTCTACCGGACAACGCAGCCTGCCTGCGCCTGCCGGGTACCGATGGAAAAGCCAAAATGAGTAAATCGTTAGGCAACTGCATTTACCTTTCCGAAGAAGCGGACGAGGTACAGAAGAAAGTAATGAGCATGTTCACCGACCCCGATCACTTACGGGTGCAAGACCCGGGCAAAATCGAAGGTAATACCGTATTTACATATTTGGATGCCTTCTGCCGTCCCGAACATTTCGAACGTTATCTGCCCGACTATCCGAGCCTCGATGAACTGAAAGCTCACTATCAACGCGGCGGCCTGGGAGATGTAAAGGTGAAACGCTTCCTCAACGCTATTATGCAAGAAGAACTGGAACCTATCCGTAATCGCCGGAAAGAATTTGAGAAAGACATTCCTGCCATCTACGAAATGTTGAGAAAAGGCTGTGAAGTGGCAAGAGCTGCCGCTGCCGATACGTTATCCGATGTTCGTAAGGCCATGAAGATAAACTATTTCGATGATGCCGAACTGATCAACGAACAAGTAAAGCGATTCAATAAATAAAAAAAGAAACGCCCTGTTACCAGTCCGGCAACAGGGCGCTTTCTTTTAAAGAAGGTTGAGTCTGAATTTATTTAGCAGACTCTACTAATACAACGCGGTTTAGGTAAATAGGTTTACCGAATTTATCCACACCACCTCCGGCATCAACTTTCAAGCGGCTGGAATCTACTCCGTATTTCTTAACCAATGCATTGACAACAGCCTGAGCACGTTTCTGGCTCAACTCCTTATTGAATGCAGGAGTACCGGTTGCCGAGTCAGCATATCCGTATACGGTATATTGTGTATCCGGGAATTCTTTCATCTTAGCAGCCAGATAAGACAAGTTCATCTCTTCACGCGGAGACAGTTCAGAAGAACCGATTGTGAAGAATACAGTACGCGGAGCAATATTAGCATCCGTTACAACTACTTGTTCGGCAACTTCTGCCACCGGCTGGTTCTGTGCATCAACCAACTGCTGTTGCAGTGACTGGTTGGCAGCAGCCATTTCATTCATCTGGCGACGCATATTGGCCAATTCTATTTCAGAGATAATCTGTGGCATCGGACGGGCAAATCCACGGGCCGGGAAGCGGTAAGTCAGACCTGCAGTCAGGCTGGCAACGCCATCATACCCATGTTTTCCACCAATTTCTCCGTCAAACTTATCTTCAGCCAGCATACCACCGATTTCGATATTGATATCTACCGCACTCGATACGCGGAAACGGTTGATAATACCTGCGTTCATAGCAAATGCCTCACGATGAGGTTTAGAGTATGAATGAGTAAAACCGGCTCCCAAATAAGGGATAATTTCATATACACGGTGAGAGTTGTATCCGCCAAACAGAGCATTCAAATTGAACATCACGTCACCGTGAAGATTCATATAGTTGAATTTCTGTTTATAATACCCATTGGCCAGTTTACCACTCTTCACAAAATCGGCTGTTTCCGAATGGGCAAAGCCGCGCCCCTGCAAGCCACTGTACTGCAATCGCAATCCCAACCCGGGAGTAAACCATTTACCGACAGCCACATTCAATGTCGGACTGATACGGTCTCTGAACTTTCCGGCATGGTCGTTGTCACCAAACATGGCTTCGGCACCGCCACCGATAGAAAAGAACCAGTTATCCCAGAAGGAGTTAGTGATTACTTGATATTTGTCTTGTACCTGGATAACTTCGTATCCCGTAATCGTAGTTTGTTGCGCTGAAGCAACAGATGTAACGCCGGCTAAAGCCAGCAGCATTAGAATCTTTTTCATATACCTTAATAGTTAAAGTGGTTATTACAAATCTTCCTATTTATTATTGAAACTATTTAAATAACACCAACGAAACTAAAAGGTTTTGGATAAATGAAAATTTCCGAAGCATTTTCTACAAAGATCCGGAGATACACCTTATTATATATAGCTCCAAAGCTACTTTGACCTATTTTTGTTCCATGAAAATTTTTCGTAGCGGCATAATCAATCTTTCCAGCAGCCGAAGATCGTCCGTGATAATTTCCGCACTTCCCTTCATCTCACGAGTCAACGGCAGCATCTTTCCATAGTTGGTTGTCAACCCATCCGGCAAAGCAATATCGACCACATACATGCCTTCCGCCGTCGGCAGAGGCGAAACACTTCTCACCTCCCCCCTTACATAACCAAACTCCTGATCCGGATAATTATTCAGACGCAAATTTACACGCTGTCCGGCCTTTACTTTACCCGATCCCTGTAAAGGCAGCAATGCCGTCCCTACAGGCAAGGATTCCTCTTTCGGGGCAACCACAAAAACGGTAGCCCCCGACTCCACATACTGATTCACGCTCCACACATTCAGAAAAGTAACTTTTCCTCCGACCGGACTTCGAAGCAGGTAATGTTGTTCCCACGCCGCAAGCTGACCCAACAACTGATCCGTAGCATTTCTCAGATTCACCTCCTGCGTCTGCTGCTCTTCAAACGCCTGTTTTTCCAGATCAAGCAATGTCTCTTCCGATTGCTCTATCTGCATATCTACCTGAGTCAACTGCATACGGGCCGATTCCTTTGACTGAAGACTCTGCAGATAGCGACTGCCGGACTGTTCAAACTCCGTAATAATCATTGCCTTACGATGATAAAGAATCGAATCTCTTGCATATGAGGCATGAGCTAAAGCATATTCTTTCTCTATCAGAAAATATTGCCTCCGAACCTGATCATAATATTTCTTCTGTGTAGCCAGCAATTCTTTCTGTGACTGCAACTTCTTTGCATAATATCCCAACTCTTTCATACGAACCACCTCGGAGAGGGTACTCACAAATCCTGCATAAGCCGACTGTATCTCACCCAGCCGCCAGCGGTCGGTCTCCGAAAGCAGAAAAAGACTTTTCCCCGATTCCGGTGTATATCCTTCCTGCTTCCACTTCTGCATCTTCCCCTTCAAAGAAAACACATCCACCGCACGAGCCGTATTCTCTATTACACCCAAATTCATATCCGGCTTCACCTCCTGGCCGTTCTGTACATACAGGTCCGCCAATCTACCGGCCGAACGTGCCATTACATAAGATGGAGGCTCCTGTGTACTCACCGTCACCTCTGCAGTTATCACATCCGGATATTTAAACCAATAGCTGCCTGCCACCAACACCACTACGATGATAAACAATACCGTAATGCCACTACGCAGAATCCACGCCGGAACACGGTTCATCACCTCCTGTACCTCTTCACTGCGAAGCTCGATTTCTTTATGTGTGTGCTCCTTTTCCATACCTAACTTCCTAACTCCAGCTGATTCTTCACCAACTGATAATACAATCCTTTCTTCTCCGTCAGTTCCCGGTGAGTGCCCTCTTCAGCCACAGCACCTTTATCCAGCACCACGATCTTATCCGCATCACGAACCGTACTCAAACGATGTGCTACCACTACAACCGTCTTACCCCGATAGAATGTATGGAGGTGTTCCATAATCTCACGCTCGTTATTGGCATCCAGTGCATTCGTCGCCTCATCGAAAAACAGGAACTCCGGATTCTTATAAACCGCACGGGCTATCAGCAGGCGCTGTCGCTGTCCCTGACTGATGCCGTTCCCCTCCATTCCGATCTTCGTATTATAGCCCAAAGGAAGAGAATCGATAAAATCACGGATATTGGCAACCGTCACAGCATGGCGCAAACGTTCCACATCCACCTGTTCCTCACCAACAGCAATGTTGTTCGCAATCGTATCAGAGAAAATAAAGCCATCCTGCATCACCGAACCACTCTTCGCACGCCAGAGATGCGGATTCACCACATCCAGAGGAGTCTCACCTATTTTGATATCCCCCTTATTCGGAGTATAAAAACCGAGCATCAACTTAATCAGTGTAGTCTTACCACTACCACTCGCCCCCACGATCGCTGTCACTTTATGTTCGGGTATATCCAGATTCACATCCTTCAGCACATAGTCACGGTCCGCCCCGTCATAGCTAAACGACAGATTTTCAATACGAATATCACGCCGATCCGGAAGAACCGTCAGTTTTGAAGTGATATCCTGTTCTTCATCTTTCTGACCGTGAATCTCGTTCAAGCGTTCCAGACTGATCTTTGCATCCTGAAGTTGTTGGGCAAAGCCGATAAAAGAGCCGATGGGGCCACTCAGCTGACCGATGATATACGTCAAAGACATCATCATACCCAGAGTCATATCCCCTTCCACAACCGATTTGGCAGCAATAAATGAAATTACGATATTCGTTGTCTGATTAAAAAACACAGAACCCACTTGCTGAACCTGCCCCAATGCCAGTCCCTTCACGCTGATCTTGAAAAGCTTCACTTGAATGCGTTCCCACTGCCAGCGCTTTTGCTTCTCGCAGTTGTTCAGCTTGATTTCCTGCATGGCAGTCACCAGCTGAATCAAACTGCTCTGTTCGCCCGCCGCCTGGGCAAAACGCCGGATATCCAGTTCACGCCGGTACTTCATGAACACAAGAATCCAGCAGATATAGAGTGAATTGCCTACCAGAAAGATGGCAAGAATACCCAGATTATAATAAGCCAGCACAAAAGCAAAAATAAAGAAGTTTACGAAAGAGAAAAGCGTACTGATGGACGAGCCTGTCAGAAAGCTCTCGATACGTCCGTGGTCACCGATACGCTGCATAATGTCACCGATCATCTTCGTATCGAAATAATGGAGCGGTAGTTGCATCAACTTTGCCAGGAAGTCAGAGATCAGCGAGATGTTGATACGTGTGTTCATGTGAAGCATGATCCAGCTACGGATAAACTCGACCGAAAGTTGCGAAACGGAGATCACCAGCTGTGCAATCAGGATCAGAGTGATAAAGTTCAGGTTACCGTCACGGATACCCACATCCACCAACGACTGTGTCAGAAATGGGAAGATAAGTTGCAGCAAGCTCGCTATCAGCATTCCCAGAACGAGCTGTATCAACTGTTTACGGTAAGGAGACAAATACTTAAGAAAAAAACGAAGACTGCGACTGCCGGACTCTTCCTCGTCCCCCTGCCCTTGGAATTCCGGGCCCGGTTCAAGCGCAAGTGCAGCTCCTTTCTCTTCTCCATTCACCTTGGTAGACAACCAACACTTTTTAAATTCTTCCTCACTGTACGAAATCAACTGACGTGCCGGATCAGCGATATAGAAACGGTAGCCACTGCGCTTCTTCTTTATATCATAACAGACCACAAAGTGGTTCTGGTTCCAATGCAGGATGCAAGGCAACGGTACGTCCTCTTTCAATTGCTCCAAAGAGATACGGACCCCCGAAGTACGGAAACCGATGGATTCCGCCGCATCACTGATGCCCAACATGGAAACTCCTTCACGGGTAATAAAAGAACGTGCACGGAGGGTCTGCAGGGAATAGCTCTTACCATAGTACTTCGCAATCATGCGAAGGCAGGAAGGGCCGCAATCCATAGCGTCCAACTGGAGGTAATGAGGAAAAGAACTTAGCTTCATTTATTCATAATATTAGTCTACGTAGCAAAAATACATCACATATCCGGAATATAATGCGCTTCTCCCGGAATTTGTGAAAAAAATTCCCTGAAAGGATAATTTATCTGTTTCCCGTTCAGAAAATTCAGCAGCAAAAGCATGCCCTTATACTGCCTTTTCTTTAAAACTCTTTCGCAAGCATTGCTCAAATCAAACAAATAGGTTTCTTCTCTGATCCGTACACATTTATCCCCCGAAGACAATCGAAGCAGGACATACCACGCAATGCCCTCCAGTCCCGTAGCTAAAGAGTAGTCATCCAAACGCCTGACATCATATTCCATCACTTTCTTATCAATCTTATTCCGTTCTTCATTGCCGGCATCTTCCACAAATCCGTACCGGACAAGATATTCTACCCCCCAACCTATGCCAGCCCATCCGAAAGACAGACCGACCGGCATACCCAAGCGAACATACTCCATCACTTCATCCAGCAACTCTTCGGCAAATTCTCCAAAAATTCGCGATTCGGCAACATGAGAATAATGAAAAAAGAAAAGACAATATCCCATCTTTCCATAAAACAGCCCTATGTCAGTTTGTCTGTAGGAGAAATAAAGTGATTTTGCTATCTTTTCTATCTGTGCATCCATAACATTTCTTTTTTAATAACTGACAGGTATTTCATAGTCGAGGCGATAAAGTTCTTTTATCCGTGCTATCTGTTTCTCATCTCTCAGTTCAAACTGAACGGATGTCGCATTCGACCTCTCCTCAGGTATATCAACTCCTTTCTCTTCTAAGAAACAGTTTAATTTACTGAGTGGTACGATACAGTCCACATCAGCAGAAGTATAAAAATCAGATTGCCTGCGTATATGTTCATCCTGCCACAACGGATTTGTCTTCCCCAATTCAAACTCAACAAACGAAAGAAAGCGTTCAAAAGAATGATCCTGATAAAGATTACACATATACATATAACGGTTAAAAGTACGTTCAAGTATAAAATATTTATAAGCAGAAATCAGTCTTTCCACCGGATCCCTCCAAACCGCTACCTTCAAATACGATTTATGCTCCTTTTCATAACCGGACATCTCAGAAACCGGTACCAAAAAACGTTCGGGTTTTACCCGGGCGATATAAAAATGAGTCTGATCTTCCGTATCAGGAATCATACCTATAGACGCATAGATAGCTATATTCTCCAAAAAAGTGAGTCCACATTTCGAGATAAGGACAAAAGCCATACGATGCTTCTCTACAAGACAAAAATTACATCCGAAGAAGTCTAATGGTGCTTTGTTTAGCATTGCAATATCTTTCATGATATACTACGATTTTCGATGTCCAACATACATACAATAAAGTGATTCAGTTCCCTGCCATAGCCCCTTATCCTTCCATCGTCTGGAGCCGGTCATAGTACAGTTTCATCCTGTTCAGTATCTCCTCACTATACCATCTTCCAAGAGACTCTTGCCGACTGAGTTCCTCACAAACACGAAGCATTTCTCCCGCCCTATCGTACAAAGTAGTATAAGTTCCGTCCGGATGCAATGTACAGGCGGTAGAATATATCTGCAGCAACCTTACATAGAGCGCTTCTTTTGCCTCTCTATGTTTTTTCTCAAACAAATGTTTACGGCTATATTCCAGTAACTTCTCAATAATCAATTGAATGGAAGCAATCCGCCTACCCGCTGCTGTCGCTGTCATAATCGATCCTTCCCGTTGCCGGTAATAATAAAAATCAATATCGGCAACCGTCATTTTCTGAGCGGTTGTCAGCACCTGCGGAGTCCATAATTCATCCTCATGAATCAGCCCCGGCTCAAAGCGAAAACCGTTTTGCTCAATAAAATCTCTCCGATATAAATAGTTGTACACCATAGGGACATAACATCTGCAATCCATCACTCTTGAGAAATACGTACTTCCAGACACCACGGTTCCCGCCGCAAACAACTCCCTGCTCCTTCTTTCCCAACTTCGCACCTGCCCATCCGGATGTACCGCCAATGTATTTCCTGAGACAATGTCTGACCGGGTCTTCGCAGCTATAGTACAAAGCACCTGCAAAGCATTCTCTGCCAGCCAGTCGTCACTGTCCAGAAATGCCAGATAATGCCCGGATGCATATTCTATTCCGGTATTCCGTGCAGCAGAAAGTCCTTGATTCGCCTGTTCCACATAAACGCAACGAGCATCCTTACCCGCATACTCCCGCAGCAACTCTCCGGAATTATCCGTCGATCCGTCGTTCACCAGAATGATCTCAATATCCGTCAAAGTCTGCTTCTCCAAAGAGTGCAGACATTCCTCCAGAAAAAGTTCCGTATTATAGACCGGAACCACCACCGAAACTACCGGTCTTTTTACCTCCTTCATATCCCTCTCAATTTTAGTTCGTGTATTTTTGGGGAATCAATATATCCATCCACCATCTATCTTTTATCAAGCTGCGAAACACATTTATCTGCCACTACTCGTCCTCCCCCTTTCAACATCCTCCACGGAATCCTTCCTTTACCCGCCATAAAGAAATAAGCGAATACCGGTTCCGCCCAACGTACGGCAACAAAAGGTTTATATCTCTGTTGTAAACTCCTGTACGACAGCTTCACAAAGGTGCCCAAAGGTATAAACCGCTCCGGATGTTTCCGGTAAGACTGCCGATAGCCCTCTTCATGCTCCTTCATCAGGGCACGCAAATGAAACCAACAAAAGCCGACATCCAATATTTCATTCGGACAGCGCATCACTTCCAGTCCCCGATGACGGCCATCCGGCTTCGTTTCCGTCACATACCTGAATATCCGGTCCGCAGACACCTCAAAAAAGAAAGTATCACGCACGCCATTAAACGGAGGGAGTATCTCTTTGCTATCAGGCTCCGGATGTTCCTGCCCCAACCCTACCATCCACTCCCGGTCTTTCCGGAACAAGTTAATGCCCGACATCGAGACAGGCACTTTATACCGAATGATCATCTTCTCCAGATAAGAAGCATACAACGCATGTGTCCACAACGCAATTCGTAATCAATGCACATCTCCAAAAAATCCTCACAATTCTTACAGCGCAATAACCCCGATACCCCGACGGGCCGTTCGCGTGTCAACGTATCCGCATCAACCACATAAATCTCCTTCAACGTAACAGGAGGCATTTTTTCTTTAATAAACCCTACCATATTCCGGAGAGTTTCTTCTCCTGTTGCCTGAAACCACAGAGGTTGCCCCTTCTCCATCCTCTGTTCAAAATCTCCATAATTCTCCAGTATCCGGGACAAACCGCCGGTCAACTCCTCTTTCGTTTTCGCTATCATCCCCAGCCCCTCGGCTTCCACATCCGGAGAATACCGCGATCCCTCGGTCGGATCGTACACCAACGGGACAGCACCATGCGCCACTCCCTCCATTAAAGAAGAAGAATAGTGTGCCACCCCTACCCGTGTGCGGGCAAATACCTCTGCCAGCTTTCTATCCGTTACCATTTCTATATTAGGAATCTGCTCCCATTCCATGCGTACCTCCTCACCTATCCTGAACTCAGGATGTTCACGCACCAGAAACCGCCGGGCGGGAAATTCCGCAGCAACCGTCCCTATCAGACAGATCATCTCTTGAAGATACTTTTTGTCACTCAGAAAAAAAGGTCCCTGCAAGAAAAAAGTAACACACTCCTTTTTCGTCTCATTACGTGGTTCCACCTGATACATATAGCCCGTCGGAACAAAGTCCGGCAGCGGATTATGCTTCTCCCACAAAGTCCGGAAGCCTTCCCCCCACATCAGATAGTACCGGTAAGGCATCCTCCTGAAAGCAGTGTGCATCAATGACGGCCATCCCTGCTGGATACACAAGGTCGGTATTCCATAATCACGTCCTATGGTGGCAAGCAATAACTGCTGGTAATGGCAGCCTTCCAGAAAAATCAATCCTTTAGGTTGCAAGATCCTCATCAATATATCAAATGTATTCGCATATTGAAAAATCAAGGGAAACCACTCTTTCAGGAATGGATTAACCAATGGAGCTGTTTTGGTAAATTCAAGAGTAATGGCCGTTACAAAGTCCGGCAACTCCGTTTCATCCGGAATCTCATATTCCGACAAGAGCAACACCGGTTCTTCCAGACGTTCAATCAACGGAGTCAGATAAGCCAATTGACGGGCATTATAAATATAGATCACCAACTGCCCGCCATAAGGTGCCAGTGCTTCATACCATTCATGGTCGTAGATTTTGTATTCCTCTTCCTGTCGCTCCCATTCTTCCACCTGCTTATCTGCCAGTATCTCCTTTACGCTACCCAATGCTTCCCCACAGCTCTTTCCTTCTTTACGTAACCGGTCGTACTCCTCTCTATGCCATGTGAACTGCCAGAATAGTAAATTGATCAAAGGCACGCCCACATCATGCCTCCCCATTTTCAGCCAATACTCTTTCTCTTCCCTCAAATGGTTCACGTAGTCAGACAGCACCCTATCCAGTACTTCATAATACTCCACATAATAGTCCCGTCTATCCATATCTTTTTTTATTAAAGCCCGGTTTCAATATAATGTTCAGCCAGTCTCCAGTCCGCTTCTTCATCAATATCTATCACCCCTGCAGGACCGACCTCCACCACCTTCACAACTCCCGAAAGAAGCTGCCCGGAGTCCAGTATTCTCCCCACCGTAGAAGCATAGAAAGCTCCCGACTCTATCAGAAAACCTTTGTACTCCTGCCGGCGAGGTTTGGTTTCGAATGAATAGTCCAAAGGTCTCCCCTCATCACTCCAACGAAACTTCTTCAAACGGCAACAGGCAACATAGGAATCCGCTTCCCCCCTTTTCATCTCTTCTGCAAGCCCCCTTAGTTCTTGTGCAGTCGTAAAAGGAGAAGTAGCCTGTAACAAAATAAAATCATCATTCCGGTCCGGCTTACAAAAATAGAAAAATTCCTGTACAACTTCCAGACTGGGAGCCTCATCCCTTGCACTCCACTCACTGCGCCTGAATATCCGTACAACTTCTTTGTAACGGCCTCGTATCAAACTTTCCATTTCATCACAATTTGTCGCTACACATATCTCGTCCGCTATGCCGGAAGCAAGGATGGTATCGATAATCCAACATACCAGAGGTTTATCTCCCAGCATACGCAGGTTCTTACCGGGGATACCTCTACTCCCTTTGCGAACCGGAACAAAACAGAAAGTACGATTCATAAGCTATTATCATTTATGGTTTCACATGACAGAGGTTCGGTTTTCCAATAGCCAATTCATAATTAGAGGGCGAAGGACACAGCCATTGGTAAATGCAGTCACAGCAAGGATAATCATTTCGTATTTTCCGCCATGCTGTATTATCAAGCATTTCTTTGTTAACAATATCAATCAAACTATCTTTATAGATATTTCCCAAAACTAAACTATTCAAATTAGCATATACGTCTCCATTAACAGAGATTGATAACGAACCGAAAAAATGTGAATTCATTTTTTGATGAGCAAAAATTTGGCTCATTGAGTATTGAGATTGCAGGATATCCCCTTTATCCATATAAACATATTTTTCAAAATAATCCAAATTACATCCTACATAGGTAGAATGTATTGAATAGTCATTAATAGCATATTTATGTACAATCTCCTCCGCCTTAGCATATTCATCTATTTGCGTAACATAAAAATGAATCTTTATTTGTAAATCTCCTAATAAAAAGATACAATTTCGCAGTAATTCTTCTTCCATGGGAAAAGGAACAATCACATCATAAAAAAAATCTGAATCTAAGATTTTATTACCCACAAAATCAGCATAATGACTCCAAATATGAATTTGACCTTTAAAACCTGATAATAAAAAAGGAATATCATTATAATTAGGATACTTCCAAATATTTCCACCAAATAAATTCAACCGACCTACCACTCCATATCGAATTTGTGCTATAATAGACTTCAAAGCAGAGATATCAAGAACTTGAGACGTCTCTGTTTCTGCTACGCGACAGCACAAATTTTGCTGTGAATATTTACTGCAATATAAACAATGATGATCACAAACATTATAAAGAAAAACATTTATTTCTAACAAATTAAACAAAATATCTTCTCCTATACCCCTATCTTCTATTTGCTGTAATTTATCCACATCACATTGTAAATTAAGAATAGGCATCATTTGTATCGGTTTATCGGGAAAAGATGCCACATCTATAACACCTCCCATTTCCTTTAACACAAAACCAGATATAAAATTTGAGTAACATAGCTCTGTCAACATTTTCCCTTCACAAAACACCGCACCAAGATTATCTCTTTTATGTAACTGTCGTAATAGCCCTATTACATTCTCATTTTCCACCTCTAAATACTCCCAATTCTTAGTATTATATAATAGAGCCTTCTTACCCTTTATACAACAATATACATAAGGCGCAATTACCAGCCAATAATTCTTATCTACTTGAAACATATTATACCCTATTTTATTCAACCATCACATTTTCCATAATTCGATAATATTCTTCCGGATGCTTTCTTAGAAAATCTATTTGTTTTGTTTTATAGATTTCAAAAGCTTGTTTACTAGTAAATCCATAGCAAACAGGACAAGTATCCAAGTTATTAAGATTGAAAATACATTGTATACAAGATTCTGCTTTGTAACATTTACTACATTGATTTTCCATTTTAGCATAATAAGTATTATACTTATCTGCAATTGCTTCTAAATCAAGTTCAACACCGCTATCTGCCGTTACCTTTCCCAATGCAAATTGTTGTCCTATGCGTTCGCAAGGTAAAATCTTACCAGTAACAGTGACAAACATTCTTTTACCAAAAGGGATACAAGTACCGGTAGGAATTGTTTTTTTAGGTTTACCATATTGCAAATCAACATAACTTCGAAAAACAAACCCACTATACTGATGGAGAAAATTGGTAAGAGTCTGATAAGTAGCTGATTTTAGAAACATATCCTGCTCTATTTTTTCATAATTCTCTGCTTGGTGTAAACTTTCTTGTGAATTACGATACGTTTTTTGGAAAAGTTCTACCTTATCCGGTCGAATCCCCATATTATTCAACTCTCCAATACTGGGTACTTTATTGTAACGAGTTTTAAAGAAGTGATAAATAGAAGTAACCGAATTACGATTATGTAATACAGCATTAAAATTTACTTTTCTTTCAAAGAACTCAGGGTATTTATTTCGTAAAACATCTATATTTCTGATAATATTGGGATATGCAGGATCACCCACCTTATTCACTCTATAGGAAGTGCCATATTCATCACCATCCAAACTGATAAGCAAATTGAAATCATGTGCCACCAAAAAATCCATATGACGTTCAAGCAACAAAGCATTCGTTGTCATTGAAAAAGTAAAATTGCGATATTGGCAATGCAGTTTTTCAATATACGTCACCACCGATTCAATAAATGGCATATTTAATAAAGGTTCTCCCCCATAGAAACTGATATATACGTTACGTTTAGCTGACGTATTATATTCTGAGCCCCATAAATCAACTAAATAATCAATTAATTTCAAAGAAGCGGACAAACTAATTGTGCTATTTTCACGCTTATCATAATCATTATAAAATTCACCATACGCACAATACTTACAACACAGATTACAAGCATCTGTCACTTCAAAAGTCAGCTGACGCAGGTTAGCTAATTGATACTTAATATCATCAACTGTAATATATTTTTTTTTCATCGATTATATTAAATTTCTTTGTTTTGCCATTTCTATTACAAAAGAAGACAAACTGTATTCAACGTTATCATATACACAAGTAAGCTGTTTACAATTTATAAGTGCATCGTAATTTTTTTGTATACATGGTCCCATACACAAAGGTAAAACTCGACAATTTTCACAACGTTCATTCTCAAATGTAGCCTTTACAAACATCTTACTCAATATTCCATCGTTCCAATCAATCTCTCCAGATTTTAACAAATGGCCAAGAGTTAGTTCTTCCCCATAATCACGTGCTGTACATTTAAAAATTCTACCATCGTAATTGACAACATAATGATTGATACTATCCGCATAACAACACTTATATCTAAATGGCCTATATGCCCAAAAACGCGAACGAAAACCAGCCTTCTCAAATTCAACTTTTGCCTTCTCTAATAACTTTCGCATTTCTTCTGTACATGAAATCTGCCACACTCTCTGAAAATCTACAGTAATGCACTTTATACTTTTTTCCGTAAAATCATTTATTATATCTTTTATATTCTTCAAAGTTTGTTTATCATAATTTACACGCAAACAAATTGAAACATCTGGAATTACCTCAGAAAGCAAATTAATATTGTCAACCACATCTCTATAAGTACCATGTTTATCAGAATAACGTTTAATCAGGTTCTGGCGGCACTCATTACCATCAATAGATATCTGAAAGAAATCAAAGTTCATGTCCTTCATATATCGAATTCTATCTTCACTCAATAAAGTAGCATTAGTAGTAATTTGTTGCCTAAATTTCACATTATTCTGTAATAAAATTGGGAATACTGAATCTGATATCTTTTTGATTACTTCATCAAAATACATTAGGGGCTCTCCACCAAACCAATCCAATAAAATTGAATTTGCTTTTTTTTGTGTCACTAATAAATTAATGTGCTTAATCAAATTATCAACTATTTCATCGCTCATTCGTTCTCTATCATATTTTGCCCCAGCATATGCAACAGAACAATACCAGCACTTTAAATTACAATCTAAAGTCGGATTTATTGTAAGATGATAATCCCGATTCATAAATATACATCGCTTATTTTGTAATTTCAAATACGCCAACTCATCAAAATCTGGACTTATAATAAATCCTGACCTCTGAAAAGCAGAATACAATTCAGGAAATTTCTGTCGAAATGTAGGCAAATGTTCCATCAAAGTCTCAATTATAGAATAATCCTTAAGACTAATTGGTAGTATCCTGTTAGTAAGCGAATTATAGAGCAGGATTCCATTATAGTATTCTATTTCAATATTGTATCTACTAGCTTTATCATTCATATCATTACCTATCTAATATTATTATTTCATTCAATCACCTTGAACCTCTTTTTTATCAATAACCACCGGTATCTTATAAGATTTACCTTGACGGACAATATCGTATATCAATGTGTCTTGCCGGCTTAGCTCCGCATCCTCTTCCAAAGAGATCATTTTAATAGGAATTTCATTTATAGCAATAATTTCATCACCTTCTAACAAGCCAGATTCTTTAACATAATTACCTTCATAATCGGCAATTTTAGTAATAATAATTTTTCCATGGCTATTCATACGGGATGACATGTGGAATCGTTTCTTCCGAGGGTTGACCACTCGTTCGTAATTCTTTATTGGCTGCAAACCTAATCTTTGTGATTTCATGTCGAAAAAAACATTAAATCTTTTAAGAAAATTCAGACCAATAAGATAATCACAAGGTACTTGATTAGGTTGATCAAATATATAAATCCGCAAAGAATCAAGTTGTATGCCACTAAACAAAGTAACATTTACATTATGATGACTATAATATCCAGATGGTGCCTGCGTCCAAACGGCATTCTTTTTCTTAGAAAAAAAGGACAATTCAGAAGCTTGAGCCATCAGAGCTATGTCTTGTGGCATACCTGTATCTACAAGATAAGTATGAGTAAGCATCAGTGTGTCTCCATCAGCACATCTAATATTTAAAGGCAGATTAACATAAAAAAGTGAGCTTTTATCATTTCCTCTTACAAAAGGAATCAGAATACAATTCTTAGGCATAATAAAATCTTGAAATGAATGGATAGCCATATAATTATGTTCAAAGTTAAACTCCCATATATTAACAGTATCATTTTGTGGAATATTAAACAAACCATCTGATTGAGTACCTCCCATGTAATCTCTCCAATTATAAACTAACATTTTATCATATATCAAATTGGAATTCCCTACTTTTATAGTCGGAACAATTGTATACATAGATGCGGGCATACGTAATACAGACCATGCACACCCATATGGAGCAATAGTGTCAGGAGACAAATTCGATAAGATAGAAGGGTGAGCTGAACAAAAAGTAGAGTCAACAATAAAAGCTCCCAAAGAAGCCCCACTATCAAATGCCAAATTTGAAACAATGCTATCATTAAATAACACGGGAAGCACTATCTTTCTATCTAAAGAATCAATTGTAAAGTAAGTTCTTGCATCTCTTTTATTCCCTTTGGATATTTTCGTACAACTACCTAAAACAGTAGCTTGCAAAAAAAGAAAAACAATACACTTTATCAGCCCATTGCCTATAATTAACTTCATATTCTTTAATTTAGCTTTCCACAAGAGTAATACTGCTGAAAGTTAATTTCAGCAGTATTACAAAATAAAGGACTACGCTCAATTGTTCATACAAACAAATATAAACGCCCAATCAATTATTTTCATATACCACACGAGTGTCCTTGAGTCGCCCCACAAAGAGCATCTTGAGGCATAACAGGAAAATCCGGAAATTTCGGAAATTCCGGTTTGGGGTCAGTAGTAGAACAACATGGATGAGAACCATCTGATGTATACCCATGAGCATTATTGGCACTATCATTAGCACTAGTACTAGAGCCACCGGGTTTACCTTCATAATTGCAACCACATTGGCAGCACCCAATAGTACCACCTCCCAAAACACGACACATCTCACGTTCATTCAATTCAGCTTTTGAAGCTTCATTCAGTTTCAGTTTTCTTAATTTCATACTTTAATCATTTTAAAATCAATATTTAATGTTCTTCGTAAAAATCACATAGATTTCCAATGTTACAGGTATTTGTTAGAACAAAAAAGAAAGAAACTTAATAGTCCAATATATAACAAACAAGCCATATTCAACAATATATTTCAATCACCTTGTATTTCTTCTTTATTAACAGCTACAACTATTTTAAGAATCTTCTCTTTACGAATAACTTCATATAATAATGTATCTTGCTTTTCAAACAAACGATGATTTTTATAAAGATAATCTTCATAATTTTTTCCATTCACAGTTTTAATTTCATCGCCTTCTCTTAACCCAGCAGCTTTATAATAATTGTCCTTAGAATCAGCGACCCTAGTAATGATCCACCTCCCATATCTATTTTTTTCAACCAAAATATGAAATCGCTGATGCAAAGGATTAACAACACGAGTAAAATTAGGTATTGGCTGAAAACCAATTCTTTGATGTTTCATATCAAAGAAAACATTAAATCTTTTAAGAAAATTCTGCCCAATCAAATAATTAGATGGCGCTCTATTAATAAAATCAAAAGTATAAACTCGTAATGAATCCATTCTCAAAGTATCAGCTAAAATAGCATCTACAGGACAATAGCGATGATATCTATTTAGATATTTAGTCCAAACAACATCCTCCTGTTTATTAAAGAAAGAAAACTCATTAGCTTCTTGCATTAAGACGATATCCCAAGCCATTCCCGTATCTATCATGAACATACGATTTATCATTAATGTGTCACTACTAGCACATTCCATCTTAATAGGTAATCTGACATAGAGTAAATTAGGATATTCTTTTTTTCTAACTAATGGAAATATCAAACTATTATCAGGCATTCGATAATTCTGCGCCAAATGAATCTCCATATAATTATGCTCAAAGTTCAGCTCCCACACATGCATAGTATCGTTAGGAGGGATATTAAACATTCCTTCTGAAGAACTATTCATATACCATTTCCAATTCATAATTTGAGTAACATCATATTTCAAAGACACCTTTCCAACCCTAACAATTGGGGCATTAGAATAAATAGAACAAGTGACAAGAAAGTTAGCCCAACCAGAGCCATTTCGTAATTGCGCATCTGAAAACAAACGATGTTTAATACTAGAATGTGTTGCACAAAACATCGAGTCTAACACAAATTGTCCTCCAGTATCAAATCCTAAGCGAGCCGTGATACTGTCATTCAATTGCACAGGTAAAACTATCTGCCTATCTTTTGGATTTATACAAAAATATACCTTTCCCCCACCATTTATAATCTCTGTATATTGTTGAGGATAACCACAACTCACACAAATTATGAAAAACAAAAATACAGAACACAATCCTTTATTCATTGGAAACATATAATTATTAAGAACAGTACTATTAAATATTTCATATAACAGTACCGTTCTATTTTACCCTATTTAAAAATGTCCACAAAGAGCATCTTGGGGATTCCAAAATGGCGGTGATGTTATTTCAGGAAATTCCGGTTTGGGGTCAGTAGTAGAACAACATGGATGAGAACCATCTGATGTATACCCATGAGCATTATTGGCACTATCATTAGCACTAGTACTAGAGCCACCGGGTTTACCTTCATAATTGCAACCACATTGGCAGCACCCAGGAGTACCACCTCCCAAAACACGACACATCTCACGTTCATTCAATTCAGCTTTTGAAGCTTCATTCAGTTTTAGTTTTCTTAATTTCATACTTTAATCATTTTAAAATCAACATTTAATATTCTTCGTAAAAATCACATAGATTTCCAATGTTACAGGTATTTGTTAGAACGAAGAAAAAGAGCCAAACAAATACCTTAGTAACTCAAATTATTTTTCCCCAACATCCAGATTGTGATGGAAAAAGTAAAGCGTAAAACATAAGTCAACTCTCTCATATACATTCTTTTTTAATTTCTATTTTGAATCGTCACAAGATCACCACATAATAGTATTCAAAAAACTAAATCAAAGACAGCAATTTATTCTTAACTATAAAAAGACTCAAATGCCATCCTCATTTTTTCTAATGAAAAAGCATCTTTATATCGACACCTATTTAACTTACCAACCTCTCTCGCCCAACAATCATCCGTTACTATTTTCAATAAACATTTCGACAGTTCTTCAACTGATAACCTTAATTCATTTTGATCTTCCTTTAATATCAATCTGCACTCTACATTTTGATGATGAATCATTTCACTCAATCCTGTGGTATTAGTGATAATTAATGGTAATCCATGCATCATCATTTCTATGGCTACATAACTGCATTGCTCATGAAAAGACGGCATCACTCCAACATCTGCAATTTGATAAAATTCATATAATTTCTGTTTACTAATTTTCCCTATAAAAGTAATCCTACTCCAAATGTCTGCAGACATCTGTAAATACCTACTATAATTCCCGTCTCCCACTATTAACAAACGAGTGTTCGAACTCTTTTTTATCACCTTTGCGAAAGCTTCTATCAAATAGTCAACCCCTTTTATATCATCCAAACGTCCTACAAATAGAATTAATTTCTCTCCTTCTCCAAAAAATAAATCTCTTTTTCTTTGCATTCTCTCCACTTCATCCAAGAAGATAGCCTGATCAATTAAACCATTGTATATCAACGTTAGTTTACATTCTTCAATTCCATAAAATTCATTCAGCAACATCTTAGTATATTGAGCCAAGCATATTATCCTATCTACTTTTCTGTAAAGAGATACTTCTTGCTTATATTCGTCATATATGTATTTTTCTTCCTCAGTTCTATCGTTCTCAGCTTTATCCAAAACAGTTTGTAACCTCTTTATATTCCCTTTCAAAGTGAAGCACCAGTTCAAATAATGTAAAGTCAACACAAATTGGCTGGTAGGATATATTTTCTTCAACAAGTCAACCAATGGTTCATGATGTAAATAATTAAAATGAAATACATTATCTTCACTTGAATCTACATACAATGCCAACAAGAAAGCAACACTTCTATAATATCGTTGAATTTCTTTCTCACTCCTCCAATCATACACTTTAGGAAAAGTTAGATAACGAACATTATTATCTTTTTTTTCAGTAAGTATCCCATCCTCTGAGTTCATACTAACTACAGTCAAACGCAAAGAATCAATACTGCTAAGACAGTTTATAACTTGAATTATATATGTCCCAATACCATATTGTGCCGCACGACTATCACTATTTATCAAATATATATGCCTCATCGCAATAAGTATTTTAATCCTTCAACCCACAACAAAGCTTCTTTCTTCTCTCCGCCAGTTCTCTGTGACGTTATCTTTCCCAGAACAACGAGATACCAATCATCTATTTGTTTACCCACTAAATAGTCTAACAATAAAGAAATTCCAGGATGGCAGACTTTATTCGGAACATTCTCACAAACACCTCTTAAATCATCCAAATACATCTTATCGAATGGTTTTTGCAAATATCTCTCAGATGACAATAAGCGTATTAACACATACCACGCCAACCCTTCTATCCCCGTATCAAATGAATAGTCTTTTACACGTCGTAAGTCACGTTCCATTATTTTATTATCAAGTTCTGTTAAGATATCATTAGAACCACATTCAACAAATCCTTTCTGCATAAAATACTCTAATCCCCATCCAATTCCTAATAAGCCATTTCGAATCCCCCATGGAGTATCTATTCTAATATCATCATACACATCCCCAATCAGTTCATTTGCATAGTCACTATAAAGCGAATCTCCACAAAAATGAGCATAATGAAAAAAGAAAAGTGAAATGCCTATTTTGCCACGCAATAGCCCTAAATCCTTACAACAGGCACTATATAGTATCTGATAATTAGCTATTTGTCTCAATAATTGTCCATTCATCTCAACTATATTTTTACCAGGATTTAACATATGCACGTAATTCATTCTGACCCATGCTACAAACTTTTATAAATTCCATTCGATTAATAAAAGCTAACTTTTCTATAGAATATCTGGAGTTCTCTCCCCTAGGATGCCATAAGTGGTATAATGGTCCTCCATTTGTCCAATGTACAGATTCTCCCAATATTTCCATCCTTCGAATACGCTCAGCATCTTCAGGTCCCCAACTGATAAAACGTTCATTATCTCCCCCATATCTCAAATACTTTTCACGATCTACAACAAAAACTCCCCCACAGGAAGGACGCCACATCAAACGAGCATACATATCATCATGCGAAACTAAATGATCATACCTTTGTCCAGAAAGTATATATGCTTCACTTTGTTTTTTTGAAAGCATTTTTACCACTCCATTATATGGTATACTCATCACATATTTTCGTTCTATAATTGCTTGTATTGAGGCCTCCAACTGCGACAAAGAAAATATAATATCAGCATCCCAAATAGCAACTATAGGAGTAGAAATTTCTCTTAATAATAAGTTAACATACCTCGTTTTGTGATAAACTAAATTTTCATCACGTTCATAAGTATAAGTAATTTTACTACAGATATCATCAGGGAACTGACACTCTTCACTTCCTGCATCCCAAACATGTACCCTCATCCCAGACGAGGATATATAGTGTAATAAGGCTAAAAGATTTCTCTTCCTCTCCCAACTGTCTATCCTCACAGGAATTCCAATAGTAATTTGCTCCAAATAACTCATAGATTGTACCTATTCATACATTTTTCGATTAGAACTGATACTTTTGTCCGATAAAAACCTGTAGGGTATAAGTCAAACAAAAAATCAAGTAAATCATCAATAGATTCGTTTGTATATTCCAATCTTTCCTCCAACCAATCAATCAAATAAATAAGATACTCTTTCAGGAAAGCACTTGAAACCGTATCACCTTTCAAAAATGTTGGAATAATCCTAATTAGAATATATCGTCCTAAACCTACAATTCCGTTATTTAATGAAAGTCCCGACATACCATAGGCATGTATACAGCGTGCAGCACATTGATCTATATCCTTTAAGACTTCATCAGCATCACCTTCCATATAACCATTTTGAATCAGATATTCAATCCCCCAACCAATCCCCCATAAACCACTACCAAAAGAAATAGGTATAGACGAATCAAGATGTTCATAAATCTCATCAAGGAGTTCACAACCAACATCTTCACATGTCAACTCACCGGAAAGGCGTGCATAGCGAAAAAGAGCAATGGCGATCCCCATTTTTCCGTTAATAAGTCCGAGGCAGGACGTTCTACGTCCTACCTGAATAAGATCCTCTATAGGTAAATACCCTTGACCAGATATAAATATCTGATTTTGCATATTTATATAGAGTTACTTAGGAGAATCTATGGGATCTTCTTCAGAAGCTTTTATACTAGCAATCCAAATCCATTCACCATTTATTTCAACCCATACTCCTCCACCTTTAATAACCTGCATTTCATCTGTTGTTAATTTATCCATAATATTTGTTTTTAAGATTTTTTCAAAGGTCACAAAAAGCAGACATATTTACATCACGTATCTCACGAAAAACGAACTATTATGTTAATAAATATAAATTTAAAAACAATTACTTAAAGTTACAATAATTCTTTCCATAAAAATCAAATACAAAAACTATCTTTACAATATGAGAAAAGCAAATATAAGATGAAGCAAAAAATAGTAATCTGCGTCGTAACCATTGGCACCTTGGCTATCCTAATATTACAAGGATTTTGGCTTATGAATATGTACACACAATATCGCAAAGATGTAAGCGAACAAATGCTATCAAAATACCAATTAGCTATAGAATTGGAACTAGGAATGCGTTCCTCTGCCAAAGCCAAAGAACAAATGTATGAATTTACTCCTAAAAAAGTAATTCCTACAAAAAAGCTACATGAATATACAGGGGATACCATTAAGCTAACAGATGCAATTCAGCAAAACGTTGGTAATAACTTTGCCGAAATATTCAGCCAAATTTATCAAACCGTATTAATAACAAAAGGAAAATTTATCAATATCAACGATTTAGATTCAATTTACGAACAAGAACTTAAAAAACAGAAGCTACAAACGCAACATGTATTCATACTTTACAATAACGAAGGACGTTGCATCTCCTTTTCAGGAGACACCTTGCAATTTGTAGGAAATACCCATATCCTAAGCGCAATACAACCTATTGGAGCAAAATCACTACAGAGCCTAAAACTATTGGTAAACTTACCACCCAACTTAATATTAGACCGAATGGCCAGTGCACTCATTATTTCTTTTCTATTGGCTATCCTTATTATAGCATGTCTACTATACCAATTAATTATCATTAGAAGACGAGACAATTTATTATATAAACGCGCTGCCGCCATTAATGGAGTTATTCACGATTTAAAGTCACCTTTAAATGCCACTCACGCTATATTGCTTTACTTTGCACAAGTTGAAGAAAATAAAGATAAACTGGAATTATTAAAAAGTGGAAAAGCACGCATTGAGCGACTAGGAAATATTATTGAATCATTGCTATTAGTAGCCAAAAGCCAGAAACAAGAGATAGTTATAAATAAAAAGGAAATAAATATAATTCAAATTATTTATAAGGTTATCGAAGATATCAAATTGTGCTTCATCAACAAGCAATTCAATATTAAAGTCAACAATCATCTAAAAGAAACTAATATTTATGTCGATGAAATTGGAATAAGTAGTGTGTTTACCAATTTGATCGAAAATGCATTAAAATACTCCGATAATAATACTCAAATAGATATAACTCTATCAGCGTCACTTAGCGAATTATACATTGACATTAGTGATGACGGATATGGAATACCCGCAAAAGAGCATAAAAAAATATTCAATCAATTCTATCAAACTCCGAATTCGCGGAAAAATGATGGTTATGGAATTGGCTTAGCATACGTAAAAAAGATAATTGAAGCACACCATGGAAGCATCAGTTTAAAGAATAATTCCCAGAAAGGAACAACTTTTCTAATCAAATTACCAATCAATTAATAATTAATATATGAAAAAGAAAATTCTGTTAGTAGATGACGATGGACTTATAACCCAAACATATACTTATATACTGAAACAAAATGGATATGAGGCAGAATCTTTGAACTCTTTAAAAGAAATAAAGAGTTTAATAAATGAATGGACACCGGATATTATAATATTAGATGTGAAAATAGGCAATAAGAATAGCATCGACTTTTTGCCTGAACTTAAAAAGATAATTCCACAAGTCCCGGTAATATTCATTTCATCACATACACAAGGATCTGAAATAAAAAGAGCCATAGAAGCAGGAGGAGAACATTATATCAAGAAACCTCTCGATATTGATGAATTAGAAGCCTATATAAACAAACTACTACCAAATCCACAAGAATGGTTTCTGACCAAAGAAGGGTATAGACTAAATTTAATCACACGAGACTTTTTTTTCAAAACAGCAAAAATCGCCAGATTCTCAAACAAAGAAGTTATCCTATTTAAGCTATTATACTTAAATAAAGGAAGAGTGCTAAGCCGTAATCAAATAATGGACGAACTATGGCCCAATGGTAACGGTGGTATAGACGGTAGCCTCAATAATCTAATCTCAAGTATTCGCAAGTATTTAACAACATACGGATATCTTACAATAGAGACAATAACCAACGAAGGGTATTATATAAAATAATAACCTCGATAAATCAACTCATTAATAAAAATCTATTTATGAAATACACAAATAAAAAAATATCAGTCATACTACATGTACATAACAGTAGCAAACAGACAAAAGCTTCCATCAAAAGTATATTATCACAATCTTTTAGTGAATTTGAATTTATTATCATCACTACTCCTTCTAATAAAAAGATTAATCAATATATTCAAACCTGCAATGATGAACGCATTGTTATCCTAAACACCACACAACATAGTAACTATTATACATCTCTCAACCACGGAATAAAACGGGCAAAAGGAAAATATATAACAATAATAAGAAGTAACCATATAGCTCTATCCAATAAACTTCAAATTCAATACGACTACTTAGAGCAGCATAATGAATTAATAGCCGTAGGATCCAATTTCTACAATAAAGATAATAAACTTATAAAATACACACCAGTATCACACAGTGATATACAAATTCATTTATTAAAGAATAACCATATTTCAATCTCCTCACTAATGATAAGGACAAACATAATATATAAACTTAGGGGATACAATGAAGTATACAAACATTCTGCAGATTACAACCTGTATTGCCGCTTAGTAGAAGCCGGAAAAATAGAAATTCTCACACTTCCTCTAAGTATACATGCATATTATGAAAAAAGAAATATAATAGAAGATTACCACATTCGAAAACAATATCAAAAAACATTCACTAATAAATATAAAGTAGAAAATCAATTCCCAATAATGGAGAGTGATCTGGGATTTCCTAAAATGGGTAGAATAATCGGACTGTATACATTTACACAATACACGTCAAACCATAAATATGCGAAATTGGCAGATACCTTAATCGATAAATTGTTCAACAATATCACTACAACACTTCCTCTTACATTAGAGTATGGATTATTAGGTATTGGCTGTGGAATTATCTATTTATTAAGAAATAACCTAGTCGAAGGAGAAGAAGATGATATTTTATCTCAAGTTGATGATTCCATGGTCCATGAATTACTTTATCAAAGCAGTAATAAAAAAATAGACTGGTATGGAATTATGCGATATTCACGTTTAAGATTACAAGGCTACAAAGAAAGTAAAAATAGAATCATATTTCAACAACACGTTATCTATGCAATAGATAGTATGATGCGTAGAATAAACAAACAAAAATTAAATAAATCCATAAGAGCAGAACTCTATGAACTCTATAAAATGAAAATATATCCAGAAAAGACTAAAGTTGCTTTTAAAACAGATATTAATAACCAAGTAATATCAACGATACAACTTAAACCATTATCAGCATGTGAAGGTACTACTTTTATCATCCCAATTCGAATTGATTCTGATGAAAGAAAAAGAAATTTAGACATGGTACTAAATGAATTATCCAAAATACAGAATACGAGGATCATTATTACCGAAGGAGATTGTACTCCTCGATACATCCCGCCTCAAATAGCCAATGTCACATATCAATTCGTTAAAGATACCAACCCAGTATTTCATCGAACCAAATATTTAAATCTAATGTTAAGAATTGCACAAACAGAAATTATCGGAATCTGGGACGCGGATGTTATAATCCCACAAAAGCAAATACTCATCGCAATCAATGCCATTCGTGAGTCAAAAGCTATTCTAAGTTTTCCATATGAGGGAAATTTTCATATGATCCCACCTCAAACAACTATCAACTTTATTACAAGCCGTTCTTTTAGTCTATTAAAAAAAGAATCTCAAAATCTATTACCTCAAGGTTTATATGCTGTAGGTGGAGCTCTATTTGTAAACAGGACGGCATATCTAAATATAGGAGGAGAAAATGAAAAATTCTATGGTTGGGGGCCGGAAGACGCAGAAAGGGTAAAACGAATAGAAATATTGGGATATCCTATATATCGGGCTAAAGGTAAATTATTTCATCTATACCATCCAAGAAATGAAAATTCACGGTTCTACAATGAGCAAATAGAAATACAAAACAGAAGTGAATTTTTAAAAATATCGAACATGACAAAGCAAGAATTATTACAATACATATCAACATGGAATAAAATAGCTAGAAATTATTAACTAAAACCAATGAAATATTAGTAAGAAAAGGTATAAATCATCATAAACAATACAACCTCAAATTTAAATATATAATAAATATTTCAGCATTGATAGTCCCCCAAATTTTTTTTTTGGGGGGGGGAGGACAATAAAGAAAGCTATAAAAAATTCAGACTACAACAAACACTTACATAAACAATTCACTTCTAAAATAAAAAATCCTAACAATCAAGCGCATAATTATCATATCCACTATAGATAGCTAAAAAACAATCTATATAAACAAAGTAAATCTCCCAACAAGCTCATAATTTTACAATCACTTTCTGTTATATTTCTCTTTTGCAATCTCACTACAATAGAACCTATTCATAAAATCATAAATAACCAACTCTTGTAAACGATTCCTAGAACAAAACAATCTATTCAGCATCATATGAATATAACTTGTAAATAAGTAAATTACATTCTCTTCCTTACTAATTTTCAAATAGAACAAATCTATCAAAGGTTTTAACTTTTTAGACCTTTCTTCAACATAACAACATAAGTCCGCAAATTTTCTATCATTAATTTCATCTCTTAATACAGATTCTACAACCTTCTTTTTAGAACGAAAAAGAGAATTCAACTGTTTCGAATTATACTCATTAAAACCAAACTCTTTCTTAAATGAGCCAGCCATCCGTTGGGTTAGACTCTGTTTTGAAATAGTATCCAACAACATATCTGTCATAAATTTATCTACCATTTTCAAAGCAATCATCCATCTGTAATTTTCATCTGAATAGCCATTGATTTTTCTAACAACAAACAAAGCGCATTCGCTATCTAAACAAAAAAACGACTCAGATATTTCAATCAATGAATTTCCATATCGTTCCAACTCACGATTATAAGTATCTAACTGGATCTTCCAAATCACTCCATCTTCTATCAAATTCGAAAATCGATTTGCAAATAAAGATAAAATTATTCCTACACAATCCTCTTTTTCAGCAAGCAACCTTAATCTCAAATGAAAATCTTCATCAACGTAACGAATAAAGAACCACTTTTTAATCAGTTTGTTTCTTTTGAGCTCTTTAATAAAGAGAAATAGACTATGCGACAACAATTTATCAGCTGTTTTAGCTCCTGTATATATTTTCACATATACCCATTCACTGCCTGGAATAAAAAGTCTTTGTACCATCAATATATTTAACTTTTATAAAATGCAACAATACATTCGTTTACATACACTCCATTTTCTCCTTTAACAACTGCATTTTCTGGCTCGAAAATGAATTCTTTTAAGCTAATAATATCACGGTGCTTTATTATCATAAAAAGTGATTTCACACTGACAAGATCACCCCAATCAATAAACAATTCATTGTCTCCATCTGGCATTACCACATAAACCGGAAGTGATATTTGTGTACGCCATCGTATAATTTCGTCTAACAATAAAGCCTCATCTGCTATTTTAAAAAGATATTTTATATCTACCACTTTTATATTCCAAGAAGCTAATGAAAGTATTGTATTTTTATATCTTACTCTTGGGCGAAAAGGCAGTTGTTTTTCTAAAATTCCCCAATTAAAAAACAAAGAATTACGGCCATAAGGATGCTGCATGTCACACAAAAAACGGTAAACAGGCATTGAATGACTCCGAAAATTGTGCGCATTTGTCAAACGGGGCACAATCTCTTTATTTAATCTTTTAGAGCGAAGATGCAACTTCCCATTTCTCACAGAAAGTAATAAATCTGACACATATAACATCTTATCTTTAGGTAAATCAGAGTCTGACATATAAGCCAATTCATACTCACGAATATGAGGACGCATCAAAATGTTTCCTGTCCTAGATTCCGGTAAATAAACTAGTTCAGCCAAAATACTATCAGGCGACAATTGTTGCTCCTCACAAGCAATATTTTTTACAAAGCCCTTTATTCTTTCATCAACATGAGCAAAACGAGACAAAAGAATGGCTCCACAACTACCTGAAAAGAAATTAGCCTGTATTAATAATCCATTTTTCTCTGAACGAATCATATTAAACATAGTATACATAGTAGATGGTAAATCATCCCAATTAGGAGTACCGTCAATGTCTTTATCTATAAGCACAATCTCTTTTCCACCATTCGTCAAAGTTTCTACCATCTTGCCAAGTAGCAATATCTCCAATGAGCTCATAGAAGCATTTCCTAAGGTATTTTTAAGGAATGGCAGTTCAAGTTCTTCTATCAAAGGAGCTTCATCACCATCCATACTTTTAGATGGATACCCTAAGCCCAACTCCGGATCTAATACTTCCATTAAAGGAACTTCTCTTTCTTCATATCTGTAAAAAAAGTCTTCTTGGAACTTCTTCAGCACCTCATTCTGACGTAAAGGAGTTAGTTTATTAAGAAACTCCATAGTTGATTTTAATTCTACAATTACTTTCTCTCCCAAGATAGACTGCGATAGATTCTTTACCATATCAACTTGGAAAAGATATTGTTTTTCATAAGGTACATTTATCAATTTTATATTATTAATAATCTCAGCATATGTGCTGATTTCCACACTCTCATTCAAATCCATTGAATCCAGTCGCCTTTTTAAACCTTTGAGGTTATTTAACAAGGAAACTTCGCAATTCGTTGATTCAAGTAGGCTAATAATACGTTTAAAATAGTCATCACCAGTTAATGATTGATATAGTTCCCCAACAAGTATTTGCGAATTAATCAACTCATGTACATAGTGCCGAGCCTCTTCATTTGTTATTTCATCACACACCAGACTCGCAATAAGTTCATTCAACTTAATTCCATTAGAAGATAATTTCAAGATTTTATTCAAATAAGAGGTACTATCTATTTCTTGCAATTGATATTTACGATTTCCATCCGTATGGAAACATTCTACATAACGATATTTATGCTTTAAACGATATAAACTATTATTAGGATAATAATAAATGCCTTCAGAAATAGAGCTGTGTCTCAGCAAAGTGTTATATAACAAAGACAAATAATACATATCCAATCTTGTTTTCCGTTTCAAAGAATTGTCTACTTGAATACTTGTCTCACTTCCAATCTCTCCTATACTACAGCCTGCAAATAAACCAAAAGGAGTACAACGAGTCATCATTCGACATAAATAACGTTCTATAGAATATCTGATCCGATTATATTCTTTCCCTTTATCGATACTACCATCCAACAACTTACATAATTCGTCATAAAGAATTGGCGATGCTAAATATATTGACTCCAAGACTAACTTGTCCTGTACTTTTACAATCCAATTATCCCTCACACAATCAAAATAGCATAAAGGAGTGCGCAACACAAAATTATTAAAACATCTATACATTTCAATCCAATAAAAGTAAATCTTCCCAAGACATATCCTGTTCTGATAAAAAGGATAATATAACCAAGCCTATGCCTGCAACACCATTCAATAAATCCAAAGATTTTTTTTCTCCGTCTGATTTATAACCAACAATACCATCCTCATACTTTGACATATTTAAAGTTTCACTTAACCAATATAATGAAGTTTCCCTAAAAATATCCAAATGAGTTTCTTGATACATTTTTTTAAAGATTAAGGCTATTCCAGCAGTACCATGACATATACTCGCATCAATTACATAGTTATCTTCTAAGTCTTTTCGATTTGCCGAAAACTTAAAAATCTCAATTGCCTTATTCCCTACAACAGTATTTTTTGTAACCTGAGAATATTTCCAAAGAGCTAAAGCAACACCTAAATCACCATAACACCAACCAAGTCGACTTTCAACGGGATATTGACGAAAAGTATATTGAGGTAAAGCAAAAGTAGGAAATAATGATATACTATTATTATTCTTTATTTCTTGAGACAGAATAAACCATGTACTCTTTTCCAACAACTGAGAAATTACTGGATCACATATCCCCAACTTACACGCATTCGATAAAAACAGACTGGTTCCAGACATCCCATGAGCTAATCCAATATTATATTTATTACCAATTTTATATTCCCAGGTATATGTATCATTCACAATTATCTTACTATAATTCAATATTTCAACAACCTGCTTAAGCACTTCTAAAACACTTATTTTAGCCGATCTACGCAACAAATAATTAGACACTCCTATAGAGCCATGTAAAAAGTCAAAATAATTATTTGAAGATTCAAACAAAGCTTGTTCACACAAGTAATTATCAAATTTTTCAATTAATTCAATATTCTCTTGATCTATAAAACCTTCATTAACCAAATGCAAAACGGCACTACAAATTCCACTGATACCACCACAAAAAGCAGGATAAAAATAATCGTTCATACCATCTACAGAGCGAGATAAAAACTCCATAGCTTTATCTGCATATAATTCGTCTTCTTTATACTTTGAATAATGAAATAGAAGGACAGCTATCCCTGCATTACCTGTCAATAGTCCTGGGGATGTACAATGTTCGTCGTTAACATTAAGCAAATATTGAATTATATCATCAAGTTTTAATTGCAAAAGTCTAGTTAGTTCCACCTTTTGCGATAATAACAGCCCTTTCATACGCAACATCAATTCTATCTTTAATACTTTGAATACTAGGTTCTGCAATACAATCAATACGTACTCCAACTCGTTGAGTTGGAGAAAAATCCGGATAATAAATCCCTATCCCAGAATAAGTAGTTAGCACCTTTCCAGGAAATGTAAAAAGTGAAACATTGCCATCAGACCCCGAAGTTGAATTGCCAACCGTTATTGAACGTGGATTAACTTGTAAAGCCATCGTTAAATATTCAGAGAAACTTCGTGTCCATTCATTGACTAAAATTATAATTCGACCTTTATAATAGTTCTCACTACCTATTTTGCTGGAAGAAGATCGGTGATACCTCAACATACCTGGAAAACGAGTATCCGAATATGTTGAATAAGCAAAAAATGAGTTGGGAGGAACAAACATTTTAGTTAATGGCGAAATTATATCGGTATAAGGATAAGATCTCAAATCTAGAATAATGGCAGATGCAGTTTTAATGGCATCATAATTATCATAAATATTATCAACAGAAGCGGAACGTAAATTCAAATATGCAATACTATCATTTACCCAATGATACAATGGAAGCTTTTCATTATTCCTATCAATTAGTCTTTCTTTTTGAAATAAATCGTATGCAGAATAGTTGTCTGATTTAGTTCTTAAAGTCTCCCCATCTCTAAGCAACGTGAATACAGTAGCAGAATCATATTGAGACAAAATAGCATTACAAATAAACATTTGGTCAGACCAATAGTTTCCTCCACAAACAAATTCCTTTAGGCTATCAGCTAACTGATGAATATCCCGTCCGTCAACTTTCAAAACAATATCACCGATTTCAAAAGCACCTTTATCGTAAGCCGGAATCCGGATTTGATTGATTACAAATGTATCATTAATCAAACTCATTCTGAAATTAGGTCGATAGGGGCCAAATACAAGTCCATCAATTGTTGCCGGATAAGAAGCATGGGTGTCACGTAGCCGATTGGTTAATCGATATATTTCCAAATGATATTTCTTGGGCAAATCCGCTTTTTCGAAAAGTGGTATAGACTCATATAAGATTCGGTCCCAGTCACCCTCAATACTATTTTTATAAACATAAAAATAGTTTATCAAATTCCAATATTGAAAGAGTCCAACCAAACGCATATCTCTTTTAGGGAAAGAGGCATATTCCAATTCATCAATTAGGGCAATGTTACCGATAGATTTATTAAAAACAAAGCGATTTCTACGTCCGGAGTGAGAATAAAACATGGCTTCAAGTTTTTTCTTAATTCTATAATCGAGACATATAGTATCATCCATCCATTCGTTATTTATTAAGACATAATCATTTAAATCAGGATATGGATTTTTATTTTTCGATTGAGAAATCGCTGGGTATTCAATCAGACTATCCAATATTGCACAATATTTATCCTTAGAATCCGCCCTTTTCACCCTGGGAATATTAGCAAGTAACAGGCTATCCATTTGACTAACAGAAAGACGGGCATCTTCACGGTAATACTTTATAAATCCCCAAATTTTACACAAATAAAACAAGCGGGCATTAGCATCAAAGACTGTTGGCACAAAGCTATCTATTCTTTTTTTTTCTTTAAATATAGAATCAGTATATAAATTTATTTCCGAGCTAAACCTATAACAAAAATTCAACCATCGAACATATTTATAAATAGGAATTACAAGTAAACCTACCAATATTAGAATAAATACATATCTTTTCTTTATGTTTTTCATAATTCTAAGTAAAAGGAAAAATAAAAGTTCCTTAGAATAGACAACGGCCTACTCTAAGGAACTTTATTAAATACCATAACACCAACACCAAGAATCACTCTTACTTAGACAATTTGGACCATCATCATGACCAATAGTTGGAATATCACAATTTCCTCGTGTAAGGCAAGCAACTGTTTCAGTAGTTGGATTACCACATACGGTTGAAGTCGTATATCCTCCTTTTAAATCAGATAGATTTTGTTGATCCAATTTCGCGATCGTTTCTTTCTTCAATGTTAATTTCTTTAATTTTTTCATAAGTAAACAATACAAAATTACTCTTACTCTTTTAGCTTTTCAGATTCCGCTTCTATATCGTTTCATACCATAATAGACCCTTTCAATACTCATAAAGATGATATTTAATTCTATGTTTTAACACAAAAAAGTATAGTTATTCAGAAATCTAATGTATATATTTTCGTTCTCAAAGATATATTACAAATATCGACTAAATAAAAGTCATTAATATCATACATGTCATTAAAAGCAAAGCCAAAAGTTAAAATAGCACAATAAGGCATATTTAAACGCTTTCCAGAAAAGAATAGAAAACAGCCATCAGTAATAATCAAACAAACAGATTTCATATAGTCCCAGACTGTCATCCCAATTAACATTGTTAATGCTATTTTTTAGAGCATTCTATTCTCGGATGCAAAGAACAAGTCTTTTGCATTTAAAAGAGCTGTTCCTTATCATCAAAAGACTTGCTTTAACAGTGTGTTAAAACAGCTCTTCTAATCGCCCAAAACAAATAGAGTAAACTAACTGATTTTTAATATAATAGAGTTTTAAAAAACTCTATATTCTAATAAATTCGCAAACAGGACATAAAAGAGATACTCGCCAATTTAACAACTAAGAAAGGTGCTTAATCTGATGTATTTATTCGCAATACATGCCTATTTACTGCTATCTCATAATTAAGTAGTCTTTTGCCAGACCAGCCCATCATAGCTCCCCTTCAATTTTTTAACTTGTAAATGGCAATAATCGGATTGTCATCTTCTCCCATTTCATCAAGAAGACGCATTAATTCGACTTTCTTCTCCGGGAATTTAACTTTGGCATCTTTTATCGTTGCCTTCAGTTTATCTACCTGAACTACATCAATAATCGAATAAACATGTCGATCATCAATATAGCGGAATCCGCCCATATTAACACCACCGTCTATGTCATTTGTTATCCCGGGAGTATATAGTGCAAACCAACCACCTATCTTATCAGAAGATTGGCTCCAACTCTTCACATCTCCCGTTTGCTTATTGAAGAAACTATACCACCACCTTTTTCCATAAACATAAGTAAGCAACAAAAAATCTTTGGTCTCTGCGATAGCCATAGTTTTCTCGCCTGCTTTGCCGACTTATTTGATACTCGGAAACAGGTAACTTATACCGTCCCAAATTTAAATGATAACGGGGAAAGATGGAGTCCAGACTTACTCCATAGATTGTATCGTTAATTACAGAATAAGCATTATAGGAATTATCATAAAACCAATGCCGTGGTCTATCAATCATCACAAACTGAGGACAATTCGTATAAAAACTCGATCCGAGATAAGGGCTTTGATTTGTCACAACAGTACCATCAGCTCCTACAATACAAACAGTAGAAACATATTGAGGAAAGAGTTGACCTTCCGGTATAAAACCAGGATAACAAACAATGTTATTATTCAAAAGATCAAAATCAGCAGATGCACTCATCAATGCCTCAAAATCTTTGGACGGAACTATCTTTTGAATAAATTGATTATCATGTACCCGATATACAAAAAAACCACTACGATAAGCAGCTTTTACATATACAAGACTATCCGTAGCTGAAAAACCAAGTATTGTATTTGTTTCTCCCGGCCCTTGTCCCAACTTTCCGAGTGAACGAATATAAGTTCCATCTCTACTAAACATTTTTATTAAAGAATTCTCTCCATCACTCTTTACAAAAAGGAAGTGAGGAGTTAATTGTATTTTAGAAATATAGCCTATCAGCGATTGATCGGTTGTTTCAGGTTTAATATATTCCACATCCTCCATAAACAGACTCATCGACAGCTCTTCACCACAGTCGGAAAGATGATCAGCTAAATTGATTTCACGAAAGGCCTCTACGTGGAACTGCGTATCACTGGCAACAGATGATTGATCATTGTTCTTCCTGCTCTGGCAAGCAATAAAGATACAAAACAGACCTAATATACAACTCAAAGACTTATGCATATCATTAATTCATATCGTTTATGAAAAATCACTAATCAACATCGTAATCTAATCCTTCAAAACATGAACGCCCCAAACAGTACATTCTGCATCTTTATAAAAGAAATTTCTTCCAAGGTGTAAAATCCTTATCTGTCAAGAATCGATTTTAGCCTTTCTTTATCATAATGGCCAAACCATATTCTCTAACTTTGCATTGATTTTACTTATTTATATTTACAGATCATCAATATATCATTGTCATCTATACTCAATCGGGATGCAATATCCTTCAGCTCCCCCTTCAACCCGCCCGCTTGATATTGCTCAATAAGCCTTTCCGCCCCAAACATACTTATACCATAATTTTCTCTATCAGCAGACTGAAGCATCATAGTCGGCACAGGCCTTTCTATATCGGAGGAATAATTAGAATCATACATTCTCCATTCCGCAATCTTGCCTGTATGCCTGTTTAACACAAGCTCAGGAGCATCCGCCATAGGAGACATGGGAGCAGAAGGATTATAATACATCGGAATTATTCTAAAATACAAGTATGAATCGGTGTATAATTCACAAGCGACAATGACCGGTGAATCTGACGCATATACCGAAGGAGTCTGCACGGCGATAGGAACCAGCTTGTGATGACGATAGCTGTAAATAGTATCCAAAGCATAGTCGGCAATCAAGAAAGCATCTCCATTTTTTATCAACGGGGTTATGAGAAAAAGGACCTGATCTCTATAAGCACCTCCGGGAAACTTGACGATCTCTGTATGCACCTTCTCACTGATAGGTTTATCCACAGCAATCCCGATGGAAGACATCTCTCCGCTCTGTTTATCGATCAGATAGTAAGGATGCGTATCCACCTTTTTCTTTTTGCGAAAGTCATAAAACCGATTATAACCTATCAGATAATCCTTATCATAATTATACAGATCGATAAATGTGCAATCCTTCATAGGCAAAGCATGGCTACGTTTATACCGTCCATCAAAAGAATAAATATATATCTTTTTCCTGAACGAATCATAGATGTATATTTCTTGCATGCCAAAATCGGCATCCCATGCGGTTATAGAACTGTACTCTTCAGCAGATCCTCCTCGCCGGTTAAAAGTCCACAAGTACCTCCCTTTTCTATTAAAGAAAAAGATATTGCCATTATCAACACCACTTGCGACAGTTATATAATCATCTGAAATCCGAAAAGCGGAACAATCCGACGCAAGCAGTGAATTTCGTGTCGTTTCTAAAGGAACATACTCTACATCGGCAACATCATGTATATTCACTTTCTCAACAGGATATTCACAAGTAACATCTATGACACACAAAGAGGAATCCATGTCATTAGAAACCTTTTCTTTAGTATGAGAGCAACTACATGAAATGAGAAGCAGAAGCCATAAATAGATTTTATCCATAAACCTAAATTTTACAAGTATTATTATACTTACTGATTACATCCAAAGAATCTCAGGTTACATACCGTTATACCAGATCTTTCGTCTAAAATATATTCCGTTTCAGTCTTTCAATTTATAGAAAGCAATAATCGGATTGTCATCCTCTCCCATTTCATCAAGAAGCTTCAATAATTCGGCCTGCTTCTCAGGGAACTTGACCTTAGCTTCAGCGATGTTGCGCCTCACCTGATCCAAATTGTCCGGTGTGATTGCGAAGTAAAGACAGTTTTCGCCTACATTATAGAAGTCTTTGAACGATTGAGAACCGTCAACATCATTCGTTATTCCCTGTGCATCAAGTATGTACCAATGGACAGCTTTAAAAGGAGTTTGCTCCCAAGAATCGATCTTCTCCGTTTTTTTATCGTATCGGCTGAACCACATCTTTTTATTAAACCAAAAGCTAAAAAGAAGACATTCTTTAGTTTCATAAACACTTTTCATTAGAACAAAATCTCCCCAACCATAATCACGAGTAGGATCATATCTTCCGGAAGGCAATTTATATTTTCCAAGAGAAAGATGGTAACGGGGAAAAATAGAATCGCAAGTAATGCCGTAGATCGTATCATTAATAAACGAATAAACGTTACTTCTTCCACGATAGAGCCAAGATGGATCAGAAGATAATTGTACTATTTCCTTATCACCAGAAGATAAGTAAGGGATTTGCTCCATCAATGTCTCCCCTTTTCCATTCGCAACACAAGCACTTATGAATGTCTTACTATTATCAGGCGAATAAACAGTACCGGGATAATAAACCAAACAATCTCCCACTACATCGATGGCCCTACTAAAAAAAACAGGCCATTTTAAAGGAATTTCCTTGACGAAGCTGTTATCCCGCATATCATAGACTGTCAGGCTACCATTACGGCTGAACGGATAAATAAATACCAAACTGTCACTGACTGTGAAAAAGTCAATATTAGCTATCTCTCCGGGGCCCTGACCTACACGACCGATTTTACGGATAAACTTTCCCGAAGTATCAAACATCATGACATGATTCTGATTTCTTGAATAAATAAAGACAAACTTCTCCGTCCGCTTTAGCTGCTTTATATCACCGACTAATATATTATTCTGCGTTTCCAGCTTCACATACTCTACATCTTTCACGATGTCACTCAGCAGTAAAGGCTTGCCACAATCTTTCAGGTTGTTAGCAAGATCAATGTCTTTAAAGGTTTCCTCAGCCGATAAAGCGTTATCATCCACCATATCTGGAGAAGAAGGCTTGCTGCCACAAGCAGCAAGAAAAAACAATACCAAAAACAATGCGATACAATCTAACTTCATAGGACGATAATTTATAGGTTACTAATAGTTGGATTTAAGTTTCCCAATCATAAGAATGTCATTATCATTTTCGTGTAAACTATTTCTTAGATTAGTGACTCGTTTACGTATTTCAGGCTTTAAATCAGTTTGGGCAAGAACTTTATCTAAAGCATCCATCAGTCCAAGAGGTTCGTAAGAGATACAGACATAACCGTTCTGCATTACCAAATAAGGATAAGATAAACCTAAAAGAGGATCAGTAAAGCGATCAATGCGCCGTACATTGCCATCTTTTTTCGAAACGCAAACATTAAATGTAGTCAGACGGACGGGAGAAGCACTTGAAGAAGTATTATTAGGATATAATGTAACACGTGCCCAATAGCTTTGGGGTATTTCATATAAAATAGTCGCAACTCTTCGATTTGCAGCAACAACATAATCTAATGTAAAACAAGGTATTATTATATTCCTTTTAGTATCATAATGATACAAGGTATCAGGACGAGTACGTAACCCCGGATCTTCAAATATTGAAAAAGAAATCGCATCCACATTCCGACATGCCACTAAGCCATTACTGTAATCTCCAATTAAACCGTAATGATTTACAGGAATCCGATGCACGATATCACCCTCCCTATTTTGCACCCAGCACACATTGTTACTAATTGCAAAATTGGAGTTCTCATTCTCAGAAAATGGCAAACCCACTACAGTTACATGCTTTTTATCATGGTCCATCCAAATACAAGGCTTATGTACTATTTCCTTGAAATGGATAGCTTCATCTGACAGATAATTCCCCTTCAGGTCATAAGTAAGTATTTTATTTGCTCTTCCTGCACCTAAGTAAATACGTTTTTGCTTTTCATCTATCATACAGGAATGTATCGTTTTGTACTCTCCAGGACCCTGTCCTATACCACCAATATCCGCCACGTATTGACCTTTACGCGTAAACAACTTAATAGGAGATATAGCGTCTGGATTCAGCAAGATATAATTATCTGTCACAAAGATCCCAAATGGATAAGTTTTAACAAGAGCCTCATCCCTATTCTCTAATTTAATGACTTCATATGACTCCACTAAATCACTCAAAGACATCACTGTCCCTTCTGCTTTCTCCACCATGTGCAAATCGACAGAACGGAAAGTAGAATCTTTTATTATATCCCCCTCTTTGGATACAGATGAAGAGCAGGAAGCAAACATTGCAACCGAAAAAAGAAAGAGAAGCGGATATAAAAGGTATCTTGTCTTCATATAAAAATAGATTTTGGCTGAAAGTAAAAAACTACTTTTCACAAAGCATACTACAAGATACGAATTATTCGTAGAATGTTATTCTATTAAGGATATGTTAAAAAGCATCTCCTTCAAAATTCTTCAGTCTTTCAATTTGTAAATGGCAATAATTGGATTATCATCCTCGTGGACATTTTGCACGATCTATCAATATCACATATACTTGAGAACCTTCAGTGGTTCGCCTGATAGCATTTAGAGATACAATCGAAATTTATAAATTACTTATAGTTATTGTTTCAGTTTTCCAATGATAAGAATGTCATTATCATTCTCGTGCAGACTATTTCGTAAATCGGTGGCCCGTTTACGTACGTCAGACTCCAAATCTGTTTGGGTAAGAACTTTATCTAAAGCATCCATCAGTTCAAGAGGATCATAAGAGATACAAATATATCCATTATTCATCATCAAAAAAAGATGAGATAAACCTAAAAGAGGATCAGTAAAGCGATCAATGCGCCGTACATTGCCATCTTTTTTCGAAACGCAAACATTAAAGGCTGGTAAACGAACAGAAGAAACACTTGAGGAAAGATTATTAGGATATAAAGTGACTTGCGCCCAATAACTCCTTGAAGTTTCATATAAAACAGTGCAAGCACTTTGATTTTCAGAAACAACATGATCTATTGTAAAGCATGGAGTTATTATATTCTTTACCGCATCATAGTGATACAAAGTATCAGGACGAGTACGCAACATGGGTACTTCAGAAATAGAAAAAGAAATCGCATCCACATTCCGACGTGCCACTAAAGCATTACTGTAATCTCCAATTAAACCGTAATGATTTACAGGAATCCGATGCACGATATCATCCTCCCTATTTTGCACCCAGCACACATTCTTACTAATTGCAAAGTTCGAGTTCACATTAGCAGAAAAGGGTAAAGTAACCACAACTACGTTTTTTTTATCATAGTCCACCCATATCTGAGACTTATGTACTATTTCCCCGAAACGAATAACCTCATCCGGCAGATAATTCCCCTTTAAATCATAGACAAGCACCTTGTCGGTTCTTCCCGGACCCAAATAAATACGGTTTTCTTTCTCATCCACCAACCATGAAAATAAATATAAATACTCTCCCGGACCTTGACCTACTCCGCCAATATCAGCCACATATCGTCCCTTGCGCGTAAATAGCTTAACAGGAGATACAACGTCAGCAGGTCGCAACAAGATATAATTATCCGTCACATATACACCATATGGATAGGTTTTAATAAGCGCCTCATCCCTATTGTCCAATCTAATGATTTCGTATGATTCCATTAAATCACCCAAAGACATCACTGTCCCTTTTGTCTTCTCTATTATACGCAAATCAACAGAACGAAAGGCGGAATCTTCTATTATATCCCTCTCTTTGGGTACAGATAAAGAGCAGGAAGCAAACATTGCAACCGAAAAAAGAAAGAGAAACGGATAAAAAAAATATCTTGCCTTCATATAAAATAGATTTTAGTTTAAAACAAAAACATACTGTTCTAAAAAGCATGCTGAAATATACGAACTATTCGTAGAGTGTTATTCTTTTAGGAACATGTTTATTAACACTATTAACAAGATTTTCAGGTGATGAATAGGGTGCGAACAGGTTCTTAACTTCCCGGATGTACGAAGTTAATATCCTCCCTGTACGAAGTTAACTTTAACATTGTGTTAAAGTTAACTTCGTACAGGGAGGATATTAATAGCATATTCTGCTGGTTATTAATCTATTAGGAAAGAGATGTAATAAACAGATAAAATCTGTCGATCGTGTGAGACAGAGTGGAGTCGACGTAATACTTACTCTGATAAGTACAGAAGAATGATGATCACCGGAAAAGTTTATCGATCTCTTCTTCTTTTATGGTAGTCAACACCACACGACCATCCGGCGTATAGTTGGGCGAAGGACAGGCAAACAGATTATCGACCAAACTGACCATCTCTTCATTACTCAGCACCTGCCCATAGACAATGGCAGCCGCGCGGGCAAGGGTCAACGCAAGGATATCCTGAATTTCTTCTTTGACATCGTTGCCTTTCTCCATAGCGGTATGCAACATGCTGCGCACCAAATCGACCGGATTCAGTCCGTCGATGCCTGAAGGTACTCCGTTAATGGCATAACTGCCTCCACCAAGATCGCTGAGATCGAAACCTACCGCAGATAAATCGTCCATAATGTCTTGCAATACGGCTGCCTCAGAAGCCGGAAGTTGCAGAATTTCGGGGAAGAGAACGCCTTGTGAGAATCCCTGCTTCTGCTGAATCTGGGCACGATAACGGTCAAAGAGCACCCGAACATGGGCCCGGTGCTGATCGATCAGCATCAATCCGGACTTTACAGAAGTAAGAATGAAACGTCCCTTGAACTGCAAGTGCTGGGTCCCCTTCTCCATTATGGCCGACTCACCGGCATAAAGAGTTGCAGGAGCGGCTGTAACAATACTTTCCTCTTCAATTACCGCAAATTCTTCCGGTTCGGGATCGGGTTCGGCGAAAGGCTGATTCATCTTACTGGCTTTCTCAAGACCACCGTACAAATCTTCCCAGTCCACTTTCGGACGGGAGTAATTGCCACCGCCGGAAGAGGGCACCGAAGGTTTGAATGGATTGAAATCGGAATTGAAATGCACCTTAGGCGGCGCAGGAGGCAAGTTCTGTTCAAATGCAGGGATATCAGGCATGTCTTCCGTATCGAAATCGATAGAAGGGACGGCATTGAACTTGCCCAACGACTCTTTTACCGAGGCAGAAAGAATCTGCCAGATAGCCTGTTCGTTCTCAAATTTGATCTCTGTTTTGGTAGGATGGATATTGACATCGATGTTGGCAGGATCGACTTCAAAATAGATGAAATAAGAAATCTGTTCGCCTGCGGGAATCAACTGTTCGTAAGCATCCATCACCGCTTTATGGAAGTAAGGATGACGCATGTAACGGCCATTCACAAAGAAATACTGATGGGCACCTTTCTTACGGGCTGTTTCGGGCTTGGCCACATAACCTGAAACCTTCACCATCGTAGTGTTCACTTCCACACTGAGCAATTGCTGATTGAGCTTCTTACCAAAAATAGAAAGAATACGTTGCCGCAAATGGCAGGCGGGAAGATTGAACAGTTCGGAGTCATTGCTATACAGTGAGAAAGCAACCTCAGGATGTACCAGGGCAATACGTTCAAATTCGGCCAGAATATTACTCAACTCGGTAGAGTTGGCCTTCAGGAACTTACGCCGGGCAGGAATATTGAAAAAAAGGTTCTTAATGGAAAAGTTGCTTCCTTTGGGACAAGACACTGCTTCCTGACTCTCCACTTTGGAGCCCGCAATGATAATCCTGGTCCCTAACTCTTCGGATTCGGGACGAGTCTTCAGCTCTACCTGAGCAACGGCGGCAATGGAAGCCAGCGCTTCACCACGAAAGCCCATCGTGCGAAGAGCAAACAGATCGGATGCCTCGCGGATCTTTGAGGTGGCATGCCGCTCGAAAGAGAGGCGTGCATCGGTTTCGGACATTCCCTTACCGTCATCAATCACCTGTATACAGGTCTTGCCTGCATCGGTAACCAATACATGAATATTTTGTGCCTCAGCATCGATGGCATTCTCGACTAACTCTTTGATGACAGATGCCGGACGTTGTATCACCTCTCCGGCAGCTATCTGGTTGGCAACCGAATCGGGTAATAAATGAATGATATCGCTCATAATAGATTTAGCTTTGACTGATTAATTTATAGGACTTAGAAAGACCAGCTACCGGTCTGCAAATAATGCCATAGAAAAATAAGCAGGGCAATGATAGCCAGAATGACACCCAAATGAGCAGGCTTACGCCCACTCTCCTTACGACGCTTCAGATGTGTGGTGCCTTCGATGAACTTTCCGCGAATATCTTCCGGAGAAAATTCTTTTTCGGGTAACATTCCCAAATCACGCTTGGCATCTTCTTCCATTTTCGTCAATTTTTCTTTCCGCTCGTCCACATAGATATATTGATGATTGAATCCACGCGGCTTTCGTACATTGAACATTCCCATAGCTATTTCATATTAATTATTTCACGTTTAGGACCACTGATGACCTTGCGCTCTGTTTTACGTAAAGCCTCACCTGCCTTTTTCCCTCTCCAGTTGAAAATGTCTTCCTTATTCAAGGGACGGACATAATCAAACCAACTGAAAGTGGGCAATTTCATTTTGTCGGGCGGAATCTGATCCATTGGATAAAGCACGCAATTAGACTGAGGACTCATAACCATTTTTTTCATTTTTCTATCTCTAAGAAACAAATTAAGCAAACTTGTTTCAGAGGTATTCATACCAATCATCGTACTGTCCTTTTCCTCGGGATAATAAATTAATAGTACATTCCCTATCACATCTATTTTGCGTGCCTCACCCTCGGCAAAGTAGGCTTTGATCTCTTTTCCTGAGATCTGATTAAAATGAATGGAGTCTTTCTGTTCCACCGTGAGCGCCTGATTGATGATATGAGCCCAATCAATCGTACTGTCGTTCATATATACCTTAACCTCTTCTCCCAGCAGTTGTTGCCCTTCGTTCCAAATAATAGGATCGCGATACATGGTAAGGCAAGAGTCTTTCGTATTAAAGACCAAAGAATCGCAAACGCCTTGCAGATCAGCGCTGTACATACGTACCTTATGAAAAGCGCGCATCTCACGGAAAAGGGAGTCGGTGTCGAGATTATAGCTATTCATCAGTAACGTATCGGCATGCATAAAGAGGCTGTCACCCCGTGAATAATCCACGGCAACAGCTCGCTTGGTGGCAAGAGCATTCTGCTTCAACTCGTCATAATAACAATAATCACCGGTAAGCATGTTCTTATTGACAGTGTCGTTCATCTGGACATTATCGAACGCCTCACCATAACCCGCTTTACGGTCATAGAAAAGGCTGTCACCGGTCAACTTCTTACCTTCATTGGTCAAAACCGAACGGTCGAGCAGTTCGGCTTGTCCGGAAACGGTATTGTAAATGCCCCGCTCGGAATAGATATGGTTCTGATCGCTGACAATATTGGAGGGTCCCAGAATGGTGGCAATCTTAGTATTCGTACTATACTTCAGGGTGTCGGAAGTAAGCACGAAACGGGGATTCACGAGCTTGACATCATGGTTGAAAACAGAAAGTTTAGTGGCAGGACTGTACTCACCCCAGTCGGAAGTCAACACATTTTCTTCATCCATCAACGTACCCCCATCAAAATAGTAACCCAAATTGTACAAACGGTCATAATTCAGGCTGTCTGTCAACAAGGTAGTATTCCGGTTGATCATTTTCACATTCTCACGCAGTTGCGCTATCTGAGTCATGCCGTCATAAAACAAATAGTCACCATAGATGAAAAGAGTATCTCCCTGCTCCATACGCACATTGCTGAATGCTTCGAATGAATTCGTTTTTTCGTAAATCAAGGCACTGTCACAATACATGTACATGCTGTCGTGACGCAACTTGACCGAGCCAATCAACACCTGTACATCAGGGCGGGCCAGTTTATCAGCTTGTCCCTGATCGGCATGGAGCAAGTCGACACGGGTCTTTTTATTTCCCGTTGGCTTTTCCGGTTCAGCCTTCTTCTCCTGTTGTGGCTTCTTGTCGTGCTGCGGTTTCTTGTCCTGGGCCACCAGAAAACATACGGCAAACAGGCATAGAATACCCGCTAAGAGAAATCTATGCCTGCCGTGGAATTTATGTTCTTTGTTTAATCTAAACATATCAAATCAGGATCAGTCTTTTTTAATCCAGCCCGGATATTTAAAGTCACAACGCTGCCATGCCGGATTAATACGCACATACGTATGTTTTTGTTTTTCAACAATCCATTTTTGCAACGCCTCTTCACGACGTTTGTCGAGCACAATCTCTTTCAGGTTCTGGTAGTCATCGGTGATAGTGGCCTTGTGTCCATTGATGCGTGCCTTCAGCTTAACAATAGCACAAACTTCCTTACCATCTTTGGGGTTGACCATAGTGAAGGCTTTGGAGATCTCACCGATATTCATCTTATCTACCACTTTAGCTATCTCCTGCGGCAAATCCTGCATCTCGAATTTAGCAGTCTGATTCATCGGATTCTGCATCAGACCGTGATTGTTGCGTGTGTCTTTATCCTGAGACAAAGCAGCGGCTGCCTGATCGAATGTAAACTTATCGCTACGAATATCGTTGGCAATGGAGTCAAGACGTGCATTGGCTTCATTCAACTCCTTATCCGATACTTTGGGCTTCAACAGGATATGACGGGTATTGATACGGTCGCCACGTTTCTCGATCAACTGGATGATATGGAAACCATACTCGGACTCTACGATCTTAGATATCTTCTTGGTGTCCTGCAAGTTGAAAGCGACATTAGCGTATTCGGGCACCATCTGACCTTTACCCATAAAACCGGTTTCACCACCTTTGATGGCAGAACCGCGGTCCTCGGAATACAACAGGGCAAGCGTAGAAAAATCACTTTCGCCTTTATTGATACGGTCGGTATATTCACGCAAGCGTCTTTTCACATCCTCTATTTCAGAGATGGGCACTTTAGGTTGCTGTGTGATGATCTGCACCTCTACCTGAGTAGGGACATAAGGGATACTGTCCTGAGGAAGATCCTTAAAGTAGCGGCGCACTTCGGCCGGAGTCACTTTGATATCACCTACCAGCTTCTGCTGCATTCTCTGTACAATCAATCCGTCACGGGCATTCTCGCGCATGGCTTCGCGGATCTGCGTAGAAGTCTTGTTAAACTCAGCTTCCATCCTTTCTCTGCTACCCAAAGCCTGAATATAGTTATTGATCTGATAATCGACACGCTGTATCACTTCCGATTCAGGAACTTCGATACTATCGAGCACAGCCTGGTGCATATAAAGTTTCTGTACCGCCAACTCTTCGGGAATCACACAATAAGGATCACCATCAAACTTACGCCCCTCATACAAAGCGGCCAGTCGTGCTTCTTCCACATCGGACTTCAGGATGGCTTCGTCACCAACGACCCAAACCACTTCGTCAATCACATTGTCCTGCGCATAGGATGCCACGTTAGCAACCAGTGCCAGGGCAAACATAACAACAAATTTAAAGTTCACAAACTTCTTCATTCTGTGTATTTAATAATTTATAATCTTCTTTCTTTTTACTGCACGTTCGTACAAGTCGTCCTTTACTTGTTTCATAAAATCAACCCGCTTGATATTGACAAGCATATCTTTAACTTTCGGTTGGGCAAACTCGTAAGGTTCCTGTTCGCCTGCCACACGAAAATCGCTGATATTCAGAAAATAGTAGAATGCCGTATCTTTCAGTTCGATATGACGGTTCTTATCCATATAGGCTTCCGGGGATTCCGCTTTCAACGGGATCATATCAAGTACATCGGCCACCCGCACCCATTTATCATAAAAATACTCATACTTCACAGCATTCTGCAAACTATACTTCTCCAAATGCTCAACGGCATCCTGAGTCTCCGTCTTATACCACTTACGGACATTTCCCAGTTGGGGAGCGGTAAGGGGAACCTTGATAAACAGACCTTTCATCAACGGACGGTCCAGTTTAAACAGTTCTTTGTTCTTTTCGTAATAGTCTGCTATTTCCTGTTCGGGGATCTCGCCCGACAATTTCTGGCTGATTAGTTCTTGTTGATAAGTATGCATGATCAATGCTTTCCGGTAATTTGCGACCAACTTATCGATTTCGCCGTTGTCAGGGATATTGCTTTGCGCCTGGTTAAACAACAAAACGTCTTCAACCCAGCTACGAATGTAGTGCTCGGCGAAAAGAAGACTGTCATCTTTCGACAAACCAGCGGGGAACACGGCCTGAAGGTCCTCTTTGTACAAAAAGTTTCCATCGACCTCTACCAAAGGAGTCTGTCCTTTGTGATCATGCTTGTCAGTACACGACACACAGAAAAGGAGAGAGATTAGCAGAAGGCCCGTTTTTCGCATTGTCAACTGAATTATACTTAATTTAAGGTACGAAGATAATACAATAATTCGTTGCTTCAGTGATTATTAACCGTTTTTAAAACCTCTTGGTTAATTTCAACCTTAGCGGAAGCCCTGAGACGCTCTGCCCAAAGTGCATCCAGATGATTCTGATAATCTTCGATCAAACGGGAAACAATCTCTTTGTAGGACTCCGGACCTTTCTTTTTCTCACCCAAAACAACGGTAAAAGGATAGGACTTTAATGGTTCGAAGTCTCCTTTTTTAAACACTAACTTATCGACAAAAACATTGTCACCTTCGGCAAAGGTCCCTTGTTCTATCCGGATGACAGCCGGTGAAGCAGAGGTATTAAATGTCAGGCGAATGGCATCTTTCCACTCTTCTTCCGGAAGTTTTTTCAGAAATTTACGGGCGCTCTTCAGCGTTTTCTTATGGGTTCCGTGCAACACCGCACCTCTGTAGCGGGGTGAATCCCAGTTGTAATCGGTCCGGTGCTCCTTGAAGAAGTTCTTCAGTGCAACAGAATCTGCCAGGCTGACCTGATGGGTTTCCCGGCGGGTAATAGCGGCCAGCAGCAAATGATCACGATGTTCTTGCAGTGTCCTGCGGAACTCAGGATGTTTCTGCTCAAGGCGACTGTTCTCATAATCGAGAATTGATTTTACCACAAAAGCATCCAACTGCCTCTTTGTCCCCATGGGATGGGCAGCGGCAAACCGCTCAAAGTCCTTCCCTGTAAAGTTTTTACCGTCCAGCGTAAAAAGAGTACGGGAGGTCTTGCCTTGAGAAAGCAACTCTTCCATCGCCGCTTTGTCCGGAGTATACCGATAGCTCTCCTTCAGTTTGTTTACCAGGATTTCGGTTCCTTTATCCGCACCCGGACGATGGGACAGTTTACGGATTAGTCTGTCCCGTATCTGTTCAAATGGAGGGAGTTCGCGTCTGCCCGTTACTTTGACGATATGAAGTCCTTTAGGAGTAAAAAACGGCTGGGAATATTCGCCATCCTTCAAAGAGAAAGCGACCTCCTCAAATTCCTGTGGTGTCTGCAACCAACTGATCCAGGATTCTGCCTTATCATCAGAATATTGGTCTACCAGAGTCTTGAAATCGGCATCGGGATTTGTCTTCAATACATTGTAAAGAGAATCCATTAAAGCCTGCGCCTCCCGCAAATGATGGGGCAGGGCCGTCTGGGGAAGATAACGGAAAATATGCATAACCCGGACCTCGCCGGCTATGGAGCGGCTCTTCATCTGATCGTAAAGCTTTCTGGCACAGGCTTCCTCTGCAGACGAATCTGTAAGATAGGATTTAGATAATGAACGATGGTAGTTGTCCATCTCCGCACGAAAGGCAGAGAGAGTATCCAACCCCGCTCTCTGTGCCGCGTGCAGTTTCAACTTCTTATCGACAAAGAGATCAACACAAACCTTCAAGGCTTCTTTCCCGGATACTCCCGAAGGCTTATTCCGATGATAGAAAGACTCAAACTCCGAGCGGGAAATGTCTTGTCCATTGATCCGCATCAACACAGGATCTTGCCGGGCATAGCCGGCAATAAACCCAAACAAACAGGTCAGTGCACCAACCAGAATCTTCTTCATACCATTCTACGTTGAGATATTCATATCGGAATAAAATAAATCGAGTTCACTACAAAGGACACGGATTAACACAGATTGATAATTTATCTCATTGATATTGAAGATTAAAAAGTTCTGTGTTAATCCGTGTAATCTGTGGTGGAACAGCAACCAGACGGCAACGGCCAAACGCCCGATAAACAGGCTGTTATTCCGGACGACTGTAATTAGGCGATTCGCTTGTAATCGTCACATCGTGCGGATGGCTTTCCATTACTCCGGCATTGGTGATGCGAGTAAACTTGGCATCATGCAGTTTCTCGATATCAGGAGCACCGCAATATCCCATACCGGCACGCAAACCACCGGTCAGCTGATAAATCACTTCATATAAAGTTCCTTTATAAGGCACACGGGCAGCAATGCCTTCCGGAACCAACTTCTTCACATCCATCTCGCCACTTTGGAAATAGCGGTCTTTCGAACCATTTTCCATCGCTTCGAGAGAACCCATACCACGGTATGACTTAAACTTACGTCCATTGAAGATAATCGTCTCGCCCGGACTTTCTTCTGTACCGGCAACCAATGAACCGATCATCACACAGTATCCTCCGGCAGCCAGAGCTTTCACCACATCACCCGAATAGCGGAGTCCGCCATCGGCAATCAAAGGGATACCTGTACCTTTCAAGGCTTTGGCTACATCATAAACAGCCGAAAGTTGCGGTACGCCTACACCGGCAACCACACGTGTCGTACAAATGGAACCCGGGCCGATACCTACTTTTACACCGTCAGCCCCGGCTTCCACCAAGGCCTTGGCTGCATCGCCCGTAGCAATGTTACCAACCACAATATCAATATTGGGATAACGTTTTTTCGCTTCGCGCAAGGTGTCGATCACTCCCTTTGAGTGTCCGTGAGCCGTATCGATCACGATGGCATCCGCACCGGCATCCACCAACGCCTGCATACGGTCGAAAGTGTCGGCAGTCACACCTACACCGGCAGCTACACGCAGACGGCCTTTCGAATCTTTGCAAGCCATAGGTTTATCTTTGGCTTTTGTAATATCTTTGTAAGTAACCAGCCCGATCAGTTTTCCTTCTTTATCGACTACCGGCAGCTTCTCAATCTTATGGTGTTGCAGAATTTGCGCAGCTGCTTCCAGATCGGTAGACTGATTGGTGGTAACCAGATTTTCTTTTGTCATCACCTCGTCGATACGTTTATCCATGTTACGTTCGAAACGAAGGTCACGATTCGTTACAATACCAACCAAATATCTATTGTCATCCACTACCGGAATGCCGCCGATTTTGTATTCGGACATCAGGGCGAGAGCATCACGTACGGTAGACCCTTGCTTAATAGTCACAGGATCGTAAATCATACCGTTTTCAGCACGCTTCACAGTAGCCACCTGCTTAGCCTGTTCCTTAATGGACATATTCTTATGGATCACGCCAATTCCCCCCTCGCGCGCAATGGCAATGGCCATCTTGGCTTCGGTAACCGTGTCCATGGCGGCAGTTACAAACGGAATCTTTAACTCAATGTTTTTTGAAAACTTTGTCGAGAGATCGACAGTGCGTGGTAAAACTTCAGAATAAGCGGGGATCAACAATACGTCGTCATAAGTTAATCCATCCATTACAATCTTATCGGCAATAAATGACATAGGGCTATGCGTTTAAAAATTATTGCGTGCAAATATACAGTTTTTATTCAAGACTGCATAAGTACACGCAAGTTTTTTTTCGCTTTTTAATTAGCCATTTCGGAGATAAACTTGATACGAACCAGACGGACTTCTTCTTCGGTAAATTCGTCCCCGAGTTCATCAAGAGCGTCGTCAATCTTATCTGTTGTCGACTCTTTGAAGTAATCGTAGATGTCGAGCATGTGATCTTCGTCCATGATCTCATCCAGGAAGTAGTCGATATTCAACTTAGTACCCGAATAAACGATCGCTTCCACTTCATCCAGCAATTCGCTGAACTCAATGCCCTTGGAAAGCGCGATATCATCCAGAGCCACTTTACGGTCGATGGCTTGAATAATGGCCACTTTCATCTTCGACTTGTTGGCGACAGTGCGTACCCGTAAGTCCTCCGGACGTTCAATCTCATTCTCTTCGCAATGTCTCTTAATCAGCTTGCAGAATTCTTCGCCGTAACGTTTGGCTTTTCCGGCACCTACGCCCGGGATATTCTGAAGTTCTTCGAGCGTCACAGGATAGATAGTAGCCATCGCTTCAAGAGAGGGATCCTGGAAAATCACGTAAGGAGGCACTTCCAGTTTCTTCGATAACTTTTTCCGGAGATCTTTCAGCATAGAATAAAGAACCGGATCGACTGCACACGAACCTCCACCTCTTGCCGGTGTTTCTTCTTCCACTTCTTCAAAGTCATTGTCCTCGGTAATCTTGAATGACTTGGGATGTTTAAGGAATTTCTTTCCTGCATCGGTCACTTTCAGCAAACCGTAGTTTTCTACATCCTTACTCAGATAACCGGCTATCAACGCCTGACGAATCACGGCATTCCAGGTTTTGTCTTCTTCTCCCATTCCTGATCCGAACACTTCCAGATCTTCATGTAAGTGTGCCTGAACTTCAGACGTTTCGCGTCCCTGCAGGACATCAATAATATAATCTGCCTTAAAATTTTCTTTTACCGCTATGATTGTTTCGATCACAGCACACAATAATTCTTGAGCCTCCACTTGTTTTTTAGGGTTTAAACAGTTGTCACAATTTCCACAATTTTCTTCCGTGTACTCTTCGCCGAAATAATGTAGTAATGTCTTACGGCGGCAAACGGAAGATTCAGCATACGCAGCAGTTTCCAACAGAAGCTGCTTGCCAATTTCTTGTTCTGCCACAGGTTTGCCTTGCATGAACTTCTCGAGTTTCTGCAAGTCTTTGTTTGTATAAAAGGTAATGCACTGGCCTTCTCCGCCGTCTCTTCCGGCGCGGCCTGTTTCCTGGTAATACCCCTCCAGGCTCTTTGGTATATCATAGTGGATGACGTATCGCACATCGGGCTTATCAATTCCCATTCCAAATGCGATAGTAGCTACAATTACGTCGATCTTTTCCATCAGGAAATTGTCCTGATTCTGCGTTCGCGTTGCCGAATCCATACCTGCATGATATGCACGGGCATTGATCCCGTTGGCTTGAAGTATCTCAGCAAGCTCTTCTACCTTCTTCCGGCTCAGGCAATAAATGATGCCCGATTTTTCCGGATTGTTCTTGATGAACTTTATGATGTCCTTATCTACATTCTGAGTTTTAGGACGTACCTCGTAATACAGATTCGGACGGTTGAACGAAGACTTGAAGACGTGTGCATCCACCATTCCCAAGTTCTTCTGAATATCGTGCTGCACCTTCGGCGTGGCCGTTGCGGTCAGCGCAATAAGAGGTGCTTTTCCTATTTCATTAATAATCGGACGTATCCTGCGATATTCCGGGCGGAAGTCGTGTCCCCATTCGGAAATACAATGTGCTTCGTCGACAGCATAGAATGAAATCTTTACTGACCGCAGAAACTCCACATTCTCTTCTTTCGTCAACGACTCGGGAGCAACGTATAACAGTTTTGTTTTTCCGGCAAGAATGTCAGACCTCACCTGATCAATCGCACCCTTGTTCAAAGAAGAATTAATGAAATGAGCCACACCGTCTTCTTCACTGAAGTTGCGCATCGCATCTACCTGATTCTTCATCAGCGCGATCAGCGGAGAAATCACAATGGCCGTACCTTCCATTAATAAAGAAGGCAACTGATAGCACAGAGATTTTCCACCGCCGGTAGGCATCAGCACAAAGGTATCATTACCATCAAGCAAATTCTGGATGATCGGCTCCTGGTTCCCCTTGAAATTATCAAATCCGAAATACTTTTTCAGTTGGTCTGTCAAATTAATCTTCCCTGCCATCTTAATATAGGTTGTTTTATTCAGTTCATGGTTTAACTTAAAAACACTCGCTTTGCTTGGAAAGCGCTCTAACAAAGTTATAAACAACTTCTTAAATATCAAGCATAATCAGACTAATATTTTTCAAGAAAAAACGGACCTCACCTCCATTATTGCCCTTACCTTTTGATTTTAAGCAGTTTGCAATCTCGCAAGATTTGCTTTTTCGAGCTGATGCTTCGCATAATCCAGTGTCACTTCATATTCTTTCTGGTTTTCAGAAGGAATCTCGAACATGACATCCATCATAATTGTCTCCACGATAGAGCGCAATCCGCGGGCACCCAGTTTATACTCCACTGCCTTGTCGACGATATATTCGAAGACTTCGGGCTGGAAGGTCAACTGCACACCATCCATTTCGAACAACTTGATGTATTGTTTGATAATGGAATTCTTGGGTTCGGTCAGAATGGCACGAAGTGCATTCCGGTCGAGCGGGTTCAGATAGGTCAGCACCGGCAAACGGCCGATAATCTCCGGAATCAGTCCGAATGACTTCAAATCCTGCGGTGCGATGTATTGCATCATGTTGTTTTTGTCGATAGTAGCCGTCTTACGGGAAGCATTGTATCCTACGACATGGGTGTTGAGACGCTGGGCAATCTTTTTCTCGATGCCGTCAAACGCTCCTCCACAGATGAAAAGGATGTTTTTCGTGTTTACGGGAATCATCTTCTGGTCGGGATGCTTACGTCCTCCCTGAGGCGGGACGTTGACCACAGAGCCTTCGAGCAGTTTAAGCAATCCCTGCTGTACGCCTTCACCGCTGACATCACGCGTGATGGAGGGGTTGTCTCCCTTACGGGCAATCTTGTCTATCTCGTCGATGAAGACAATGCCTTGTTCTGCCTCGGGCACATTGTAATCGGCCACCTGAAGCAGACGGGTGAGGATACTCTCGATATCTTCGCCTACATAACCGGCTTCGGTCAACACGGTCGCATCCACTATCGTAAAGGGTACATGCAACAGTTTGGCTATGGTACGCGCCAAAAGGGTTTTACCGGTTCCGGTGCTGCCCACCATAATGATGTTCGACTTTTCAATCTCCACATCATCACCGCTGTCTTTCTGCAACAGACGTTTGTAGTGGTTATATACCGATACGGCAAGAAAACGTTTGGCATCGTCCTGGCCAATCACGTACTGGTCGAGGAAATTCTTTATTTCTACCGGTTTGGGTAGTTCCTTTAAATTGAGTCGGGTAGCTCCCGCGCTCTGTTTGCCGGCTCCCATGGCTTCCTGAGTAATCTCATAAGCCTGGGTCGCACAGCTGTCGCAAATGTAGCCGTTCATCCCTGTAATCAGGAATCCGACTTCATTCTCCGAACGGGCGCAAAAGCTACACCTTTTTTTATTATTCTTTGATTCAGCCATGTTTATTTCTTAATCAACACTTCGTCAATCATACCATATTCTTTTGCTTCCTGGGCGGTCATCCAGTAATCACGGTCCGAATCGGCCCATACCTTGTCAAAAGAAGTACCCGAATGATCGGCAATAATGGTATAAAGTTCTTTCTTTAATTTTTGTATTTCGCGGGCAGTGATTTCAATATCCGAGGCTTGTCCCTGCGCGCCACCCATCGGCTGATGAATCATCACACGTGAGTGAGGCAGCGCCGAACGTTTGCCTTTGGCACCGGCCACCAACAGTACAGAAGCCATAGAAGCTGCCATACCGGTACAGATTGTAGCCACATCACTCGAGATGAACTGCATCGTATCATAAATACCCAGCCCGGCATAAACCGATCCGCCCGGAGAGTTGATATAGATTGAGATATCTTTACCCGGATCTACCGAATCAAGATACAGCAACTGTGCTTGCAGCGTATTGGCCGTATAGTCATCAATCTGTGTACCGAGGAAGATAATGCGGTCCATCATCAGACGTGAGAACACGTCGAGCTGAGTGACATTCAGTTGTCTTTCTTCCAGAATATAGGGATTCAAATACCCGGCTTGCGATTTAATCACATCGTCCAGCACCATTGCATTCATACCTAAATGCTTGGTTGCGTATTTTCTAAAATCATCCATTGTTTTACGTTCCTTTCTATTATTAATAATGTAACTGCAAAGAAACAAAAAAGAACACAGAGACACAAAAAAACACAGAGTTATAATTCTATAAAAACTCTGTGTTTCTGTGACTTTATGTCCTGTTCAAAAGAAGAGCTTATTCAAACATCTTATTGAATTCTTCCATTGAAACGGTTTTGTTCTCCAATGTAACCTTGCCTTTCAGTGCAGCGGCCAATTTGGTTTCTACTACGCGGTTCACCAAACCGTCGATGCTTTCTTTCTTTTTCAGCATCTCTTTTGCGTAGTTTTCGAGGATATCATCGGGTATAGTCAGCATACCGTATTGAGCAAACTGAGCTTTTGTAGCTTCTTTCGCCATGTTGATCACGTCGTCCTGCTCTACCTTGATATCATTTTCTTTCACCAACTGTTCCTTAATCAGGTGCCATGTCAGTTCTTCGATGCTCTTATCGTAGTTTTCGTTTACGAATTCTTCGCCTTTGTCTTTGTTGTTCATCAACATAACGCGTTTCAGCAGTGCATCCGGGAATTCCAGCTTACCTACTTTGTCTGCCAATACCTTGCGGACATCGATCAGGAATTTATAATCGCTATCGGCAACGAACTGGGCTGCGATGCTTTCTTTTACTTTAGCACGGAATTCTTCTTCTGTCTTCACTGCGTCTTTGCCGAATACCTGATCGAAGAGTTCCTGATTCAGTTCACCGTTTACGAAACGGGTCACTTCTTCTACCTGGAAGCTGAAGTTCGATTTTACTTCGGCAGCAGCTTCTTTGTCGATCTTCAGCAGTGATGCGATTTCAACAGCATTGCCTTCGTAAGCAGCATCCGGATTGAATACCAGTACGTCGTTTACTTTAGCGTTTGCCAAGATAGCCTTCTGCTCGTCGTTCTTCATGTACGAAGGCATCATTACAGCACCTTCTACCTGAATACCACCTTCTTTCGTGTTGCCTTCTTCATCAAGTTCGGCCAACAGACCTTTCAGCATATCGTTTTCTTCGTATGCCTCTACTTGTTCGTATTTTCCGTTACGTTGAGTATAAGCTTTAATCTGGTTTTCTACCATTTCGTCAGTTACCTCGATTGTATAGTAGTCTACCTTGTCCTGGCTGCTAACCTCAGCTTTGAACTCCGGAGCTAAAGCGATATCGAATACAAATTCAAATTCTTCCATTGTATCGAAATCGATATCCGGCTGCTTTTCTTCGTTAGGCATCGGTTCGCCAAGGATGTTTACGTTATTCTCCTTAATGTATTCGTATACTTTCTCAGAAAGCAATTTGTTCACCTCGTCGGCAATGACTGACTTACCATACATCTTCTTCACCAAGCTCATAGGAACCATGCCCGGACGGAATCCCGGAACCTGAGCTTTCTGACGGATGTTCTTCAACGATTTGTCTACCTGAGGCTGGTAGTCAGCTTTTTCAAGCTTCACGGTAAGCAATGCGCTTACTTTGTCAATGTTTTGTAATGAAACGTTCATTCTGACAATTATTTATTTGATTTATACTTTATTCTATACTCAAACGAGGGTGCAAAATTAGTGCTAATCTTTCAAATTTCAAAAAACATTGCAGAATTATTTCATTTGCAGAGAATCGCCATTTCGGACGAAAGCAGCCGGACATACGGCAGAAAAGACATTAATCCGTTTTCAAAAGAACCCGTTTTACTTTTTATTAACCAAAAAAGAAGAAAACAAAAAGACAGACCCGGACGGAAAAGTCCGGAACAGAGGCCGGCAAAGCAGTAAAGTTCAACACAACCGGATGTGGATAAGGAGGTCGGAAACCGGTTCATTGCTTACGGAGTGCTACCACAAATATCAATTATAGCAACAATCGGAGATTATACTGTCAAAAGGATCAAAAATCCTTCTTTCCGCTGACTCGGCTTTTCGTTTCTCCGCTCCATCCGGAGGAAATAGAGCTCCGGAAGGTGGCTTTTTGCCTCCCAAAGCCTGCCTCTTCCGGAAACAAAACCTGTGTTTTACTGAAAAGCAAGCTTCTTTTTGCGGAAAAGACGGGTACATTTGCCCCGAAAGACGTTAGCATTTCCGGAAAACGCTTACTTCTTTTCCGGATTTCTTTAAATGTTTTCCCCAATTGCATATATTGTTTCGGAAAAAGAAGCTTCCGAACTCTTTTTTCACTCTGGTTGCTCTCCGCGAAACGACGCGGCCGGACTATCGGAAGAACAAGTATTTGACATAAAAAAGTACATGATGCATCAAGAGGATATGTTTCTCTTTCAGTCTGTCCAGAAACCGGTCATCGGGTAAACAAAAAGATAATGGCTAAACTGGCTGGAAGACGTTTTTTCTGACCTAGACGAATGGTCCTCCGAAATAAACAAATATGAGAGGATACGATTGTCATTTTGACAAAATGCTATCAAACTTCCGCCACCTTCACCGTAACACCGGGAAGTCAGTATCTTCTTTACAACTTATGTTTTCCAACTTCATCCTAATATCTCTCCAATCCGTTAAATTTCATAGGTTTCGCACACAAAAAAAGAGAAAAAGTTATTGCAATTCCGGATTTTATGTGTTTCTTTGTTGCGGAAAGATGATCGATTAGTTTCTCGATTTCGATTACAAGGTTTTTACTCCCGTCGACAAGACGCTTTTGTAAACTCTCTGTTTCTTTAATCTTTTTATTATTAAATCATCTTCCGGAGAGTTTTTTATTTCATTTATTTTATTTTTATCATTTTCATTATGAACATTTATGTTGGAAACCTTAACTACCGTGTTAAGGAAGCAGATCTGCAACAAGTTATGGAAGACTACGGAAAAGTAACTTCTTGTAAAGTAATCATCGATCGCGAAACAGGCAGATCAAAAGGTTTTGGTTTCGTAGAAATGGATGACGATGCAGCTGCAACAAAAGCTATCGCAGAATTAAACGGAGCGGAATACGAAGGCCGTACTATGGTACTCAAAGAAGCCAGACCGAGAGATTAACGATAGGAGAAAGAATTAAAAAGAAACCTTTTACCAGAAGAACCGGTAAAAGGTTTTTTTTATGTATTCTATGTTCAAGCGGCTCCCCCCGATACACAGGAGAACGGAAACAGCAGACTAATCTTTCAACTGGAAGTCTTTGCGCCGCAAAACGAAACTGTTACTCAGATATTTCTCACGCACAATCTTATTCTCAGCCAACTCCTCAGGGGTACCCTGAAACAGAATTTTTCCTTCGAACAGCAGATAGGCACGATCGGTAATACTCAATGTTTCCTGTACGTTATGGTCGGTAATCAGGATACCGATGTTTTTATCTTTCAACTTCCATACAATCTGCTGGATATCTTCTACGGCAATCGGGTCTACCCCGGCAAAGGGTTCATCGAGCATGATGAATTTGGGGTCGATAGCCAGACAACGCGCGATCTCCGTACGGCGGCGCTCACCACCCGACAACTGGGTACCTTTATTCTTCCGCACTTTCTGCAAACGAAACTCGGCAATCAAACTTTCGAGCTTATCTTTCTGATAATCGAGAGGTTTATTAGTCATCTCAAGCACGGAAGCAATGTTGTCCTCCACCGTCATCTGGCGGAAGACCGAAGCCTCCTGAGCCAGATATCCGATACCGGTCTGGGCACGTTTATAAACAGGATATTTCGTTATTTCAAGATCGTCCAGGAAAATACGGCCTTCATTCGGGGTAATCAATCCTACGGTCATGTAGAACGAAGTGGTCTTACCGGCACCATTCGGCCCCAGCAAACCTACAATCTCACCCTGCTTCACATTGATGGAAACATGGCTCACTACCGTACGCTTACCGTACTTTTTCACCAAGTCTTCGGTACGAAGCACCATCTTGCTTTCTTTCATATCCTTTGTTATTTTGCGGCAAATGTAGCAAAAATAAGCCGAAAAAACGTACATTTGCAAACAAATATACGAGTTATGATTAAAGCATTAAGAACCGTCGGCAGATACATGATGCTTATGGGACGGACTTTTTCACGTCCCGAGCGCATGCGTATGTTCTTCCGGCAATATATCAAAGAGATAGAGCAACTGGGGGTAAACTCTATCGGCATCGTGCTGTTGATTTCATTCTTCATCGGCGCGGTGATTACCATCCAGATTAAACTAAACATCGAAAGCCCATGGATGCCCCGCTGGACGGTGGGATACGTCACTCGTGAGATTCTTTTGCTTGAGTTCTCCTCCTCCATCATGTGTCTGATCCTGGCCGGTAAAGTGGGATCGAACATCGCTTCCGAACTGGGTACAATGCGTGTGACACAGCAGATTGATGCACTCGAAATCATGGGAGTGAATTCCGCCAACTATCTGATATTACCCAAAATCACGGCAATGGTTACCATGATTCCTATTCTGGTGACCTTCAGCATCTTTGCAGGTATCATCGGAGCATTCGCCACCTGCTGGTTCGGCGGTATTATGACGGCCACCGACCTTGAATACGGACTCCAGTATATGTTTGTAGAATGGTTTGTGTGGTGCGGCATCATCAAGTCACTGTTTTTTGCCTTTATCATTGCCAGTGTATCCTCTTTTTTCGGCTATACCGTAGAGGGCGGCTCGATAGAAGTGGGAAAGGCATCTACCGATTCGGTGGTTTCCAGCAGCGTACTGATTTTGTTTGCCGACCTGGTATTAACTAAACTTTTAATGGGATGATCGAAGTAAAAGGACTCTATAAATCATTCGAAGGTAAAACGGTATTGCATAATATAGATGCCTCTTTCGAAAACGGAAAAACCAGCCTGATTATCGGTCAGAGCGGTTCGGGTAAGACGGTATTGATGAAGTGCATCGTCGGATTGCTGACACCGGAAAAGGGCGAAGTACTCTATGACGGACGCAACTTTCTGGCAATGGGTAAAAAAGAAAAGAAACATTTGCGACGCGAAATGGGAATGATTTTCCAAAGCGCGGCTTTGTTCGACTCCATGTCCGTTTTAGATAACGTAATGTTCCCTCTCAACATGTTCGGTACCGATACATTGCGCGAACAAACCAAACGGGCCATGTTCTGCCTCGATCGGGTCAACCTGACAGAAGCTAAAGATAAATTTCCCGGCGAAATCAGTGGCGGTATGCAGAAACGTGTAGCTATCGCACGGGCCATTGCGCTGAACCCGCAGTATCTCTTCTGCGATGAACCGAACTCAGGACTCGACCCGAAAACCTCTTTGGTAATAGACGACCTGATTCACGATATTACCCGGGAGTACAACATGACCACCATCATCAATACTCACGACATGAACTCGGTAATGGGTATTGGCGAAAAGATTATCTATATTTATCAGGGAACCAAAGAGTGGGAAGGTACGAAAGACGACATCTTCACTTCGACCAACGAACAGCTGAACAATTTCATTTTCGCTTCCGACCTGCTACGTAAAGTAAAGGATGTAGAAATACAAAACCTCGAAGGCTGATCTTCTCAACAGATTGAAATAGAAGGGCTCATGAATCATCGCAACTCATGAGCCCACTTTTTGTTATAAAAAAACCAGTTAATAGAATCGACATATATCATCACGACATATTGACTGTCCCAAAGTTCTCAATAAAACTTAAAAAGAGAATAATTCCAATTACACATCAAAGATAACAAAAAAAATGCAGCAAAACATCACCGAAAACCGTGACAAATTGAAATAAATAGAATCATCCAATCTCTATCCATCCTTTTGCCATAGCTTTCACTACCATATCGATAGCGTTCTTTGCACAAAACTTTTGTATTAGCCTTTTACGAAATGTTTCGACAGTATTTTCTGAAATCTTCAATTCAGCCGCAACTTCATGCGTATTACATCCCCTTGCGACAGCTTTCAGTACATCAAGCTCGCGCTTTGTGGGTATATCTTTAGGATGAATTTGTACAGGACTGAGGCTTAACCTCTGACGAATGGACTTAAACCGCGGACATGCATAAGAATCACCTGCAAGCACGCTCTTCACGGCATTTCCTATTTCCATAGCTTCGGATGATTTAAGGATCACGGCATTCACTTTCTGACGAATCAAACGGTTGATAATCCAGATTTCTTCATGCATAGTACTAATAATAATACGTGCACTCTCATTAATCTCACGAATCATATCAACCAAATCGAATCCTGATATATCGGGGAGGCTTACATCCAAAACATAGATGTCGTAGTCTCTCTCCCCAATCAATTCGGCAGCTCTCGTTCCCGAAGTCACCGCATCGGCAACTTTAACCCCCGGCACTAACTCAAGCATGCGTTGCATCCCTTCAAGAATCAGTGCATGATCGTCAACCAATAGTATTTCTGCCTTCGTTTCCATGTAGCCTCTGTCTGTATTTATGGTTTGTTTCTTTTTGCTCTGTACAAATATAAATAAAAAGAGTTATATAAGAAACAAAAAGAATCAATTATTTCAAAAATGATGGGCAAAAAGAAAGCCGGAATTATGATAATCCGGCTTTTACATTTATATATCAATACTATTCGACACAAAAATCACTTCTGTCTGATATAAATATTGATAGGCGTTCCACTCAGATCCCACTTTTCACGCATCTTGTTCTCCAGGAATCTTCTATAAGGCTCTTTCACGTACTGTGGAAGATTAGCAAAGAAGACAAACGAGGGTACCTGCGTATTAGGCAGCTGAGTAACGTACTTAATCTTGATATATTTTCCCTTAGTCGCAGGAGGCGGATAAGCTTCGATCAACGGAAGCATCTCTTCGTTCAGGCGAGCTGTCGGAATTTTAATCATACGGTTCTCGTAAACTTTACGTGCCTCTTCAAGCACCTTGAGAATTCTCTGTTTTGTCAATGCCGATGCAAACACAATAGGGAAATCAACAAAAGGAGCAAAACGTGAACGAATGGCTTCTTCAAAAGTCTTCATTACTTTATCAGTCTTGTTTTCTACAAGATCCCACTTATTCACGACTACCACTAACCCTTTTGAGTTTTTCTGAATCAACGAGAATATATTCAAATCCTGGCTTTCTATACCACGGGTCGCATCCACCATCAGAATACATACATCGGCCCCCTCTATGGCACGAATAGAACGGACAACCGAATAATATTCGAGATCCTCGTTTACCTTATTCTTTTTACGAATGCCGGCTGTATCTACCAGATAGAAATCGAAGCCAAACTTATTGTAACGAGTGTAAATAGAATCGCGGGTTGTTCCGGCTATTTCTGTAACAATATTACGTTCTTCCCCGATAAAAGCATTCACAATAGACGATTTACCGGCATTAGGACGTCCCACCACAGCGAAACGAGGGATGTCTTCATCCAGAATCTCATCGGATTCTTTCTTGAATTTACTAACAATCAAGTCCATCAGATCTCCTGTACCACTACCACTAATCGCAGAGATACAATAAGGATCGCCCAATCCCAACCGATAAAACTCAGGAGCATTGTATCGCAGCTCATGATTATCCGTCTTGTTGGCCACCATGATGACCGGACTTTTGGCACGGCGTAATATGGCAGCTACCTGCATATCCAAATCTGTCACTCCATTTGTCACATCCACCACAAACAGAATCACATCCGCTTCATCCACTGCCATCAATACCTGCTTGCGGATTTCCTCTTCGAATATATCGTCAGAGTTTACTACCCATCCACCGGTATCAACAACAGAAAACTCTCGCCCTAACCATTCGGATTTACCATACTGCCTATCACGGGTAGTACCCGCTTCATCGTTCACAATTGCCTGACGGGTTTTCGTCAAACGATTAAATAAGGTAGACTTGCCCACATTGGGTCGTCCTACGATTGCAACTAAATTTCCCATAGTTTACACACTTTATTTTTGCGACTATCACAGTCGTATGAATTTTCTTTTTTTAATCTAACTGATAACCAAAATTCCGCAATTCCTTGTCAGAGCTGCGCCAATCTTTGTCTACTTTCACATAGGTTTCCAGAAAAACAGTTTTTCCGAAAAAACGTTCCAGATCCCGCCGTGCCTCTGTAGCAACTTTCTTCAGGGCTTTACCCTGTTTTCCTATAATAATCCCTTTCTGAGAATCACGCTCTACATAAATCACGGCATGAATGTGTATCTTCTTCGCATCTTCTTTGAATTGCTCCACCACCACCTCTACCGAGTACGGAATCTCTTTATCATAGTACAACAGGATCTTCTCACGGATAATCTCGTTGACAAAGAAACGGGCCGGCTTATCAGTCCACTGGTCCTTATCAAAATAAGGAGGTGAGTCAGGCAAAAGTTCTTTGATCCGCTTCATCACATAGTCCACATTGAACTTTGTAGCTGCCGAAATCGGAATAATCTCAGCTTGTGGAAGCAACTCTTTCCAGTCTTCCACCAGCTTCACCAGCTTTTCCTGGTCAGTCAAGTCAATCTTGTTAATCAATAACAAAACCGGAGCAGTCTGCTGACGCACTTTCTGAATAAATTCATTATTCTTATCAGGAGTTTCAATCACGTCTGTCACATAAAGCAAGACATCTGCATCCGCTAATGCTGAAGTCGAAAAGTTCAGCATAGATTCCTGCAACTTATAATTAGGTTTCAACACCCCCGGAGTATCCGAAAAAACAATCTGCATATCATCCGTATTATAGATACCCATAATCCGGTGACGAGTAGTCTGCGCCTTAAACGTAGCAATTGAAATACGTTCGCCTACCAACACATTCATCAGTGTCGACTTACCCACATTGGGATTTCCTACTATATTCACAAAACCAGCTTTATGCATCGCCTTCCATTTATTGATTTAGACAAAAAAACGCATCGAATCGAAATAAGATGCGTTTTATGTGATTTATATTAGCAACTTTCGTTACTATTCTTTTTTCCCGTCGTAACCCCATTTCACATACACGGCACCCCAAGTAAATCCGGCACCAAACGCAGTGAAAATAATGTTATCGCCTTTCTTAAGTTTCTCTTCAAAATCCCAGATACACAATGGCAGCGTACCCGCACTCGTATTACCGTAATGCTGAATATCCACCAGAACTTTCTCCATCGGAACTTCCATGCGATGAGCTACCGCTTCGATGATGCGCATATTGGCTTGATGGGGAACAATCCAGTCAATGTTATCTTTTGTCAGCCCGTTCTTTTCTGCTATAGCTGCACTGACATCAGACATATTAGAGACAGCGTACTTGAACACAGTTCTACCTTCCTGATGAATATAATGCATTTTATTGTCAACCGTGAAATAAGAAGGAGGACAAACCGAACCACCCGCTTTCATGTGGAGGAAAGGCAATCCCTTACCATCAGTTCTCAATATAGCATCCATAATTCCCAAGTCTTCCGTGGTCGGTTCAAGCATAAAAGCTGCCGCTCCATCACCGAAGATAGGGCATGTTGCACGTTCTGTGTAATCCACCATTGATGACATTTTATCGGCACCAACAATGATTACTTTTTTATATCGTCCCGAACGAATAAAATTGGCAGCTGTTTCCATCAGATACAAGAATCCGCTACAAGCAGCCTGTAGATCGAAAGCAAAAGCATTTTTTAGTCCGAGTTTATCACAAAGAATAGAAGCTGTTGAGGGGAAATGATAGTCAGGAGTAGTAGTTGCAACGATAACTAAATCAATGTCATCAGGATTTGAACCCGTTTTTTTCATCAACTGTTTAGCTGCCTTACGGGCCATATACGAAGTACCTAATCCCTCTTCGTTCAGTATTCGTCTTTCTTTTACTCCGATACGAGTCATAATCCACTCGTCATTGGTATCCACCATCTTAGATATCTCGTCGTTTGTCAAGACATAATCAGGTACATATCCTCCGACTCCTGTGATTACTGCATTTATTTTTTCCATCAATTCTGTTTTAATTTAGCAATACATCTAATACTTAAAGCAGCCGGAGAGCATTGCTCTCTGGCTGTTTGATAAGTATAAGCTTATTCAGACTGCAATTATACAGCAGCTTCTTTTTCAATTGCCAACTTACCTCTGTAGTATCCGCAAGCGCCGCATACTGTGTGGTAAACATGCCATTCACCGCAGTTCGGGCAAATAGCCAATGTAGGAGCTACTGCTTTATCATGAGTTCTTCTCTTTGCAGTTCTTGTTTTTGATTGTCTTCTCTTAGGATGTGCCATTTTCTTTTAAACTTTAATTATTATCTAATATTTTTTTTAATTCATTCCAGCGCGGATCAATCTGTTCCTCCGCTTCATCTTCCACAACGATATCCTCACCAGCGCCAAAAGATTCTTCTGCATCGTCATCACCACTTGTTCTAAGATGCTTGTTCAGCTTACTGGTCACAGCTTTATTGCATTTACCGGGAGCATGCACATGCTTCATCGGGATAGCCAAAGCTATAAACTCGTACATAAACCAAGCTACATTGATCTCCCCTTCTTCCTCAGGGATCACAATCAGATTATCTCCCTCTTCAGCATATTCACGGCCAAATTTTACCATCAACTTATCTGAGGAAGTAACCGGCTGTTCCATCTCATCCAAACAACGGTCACATGGTACCCATACGATACCTTCTGTCTGGAAGCTCAATTCAAAAGCACGAGAGGTCTTTTTAACCGTCAACTCTACGTTGACTTTACCTTTCTGAACTTCAGGGCCATCAATATGAGCGAAAAAAAGATTGTCAAGTAGAAACTCATACTTACATGAGTCTGCTTGCATTCCTTTCAAATCAATTTTGTATTTATCAAACTTTCCCAAAGCTTCTTTTTTTTAATCGTTGCAAAGGTACAAAAAAAGCCCAAACGTTATGTACTACTTAACTAATTTTCATCTGAATCTTAAGTAGGTAGACATAATTCGGGCGACAAAGATACGAATAATAATCCTCATAACATACAAATTATCAGTAAATATTCGTATTTTAAGTAGTATTTTATTTATAAACGAGTGCATCAGTTCGGTTGTTATCCTCCCTCCTTCTTTTCCTACGTCTATAAACAAGTCATCCCCTCGTGTCTTCTGACCCGAGGGGATGAACTCTCTAAAAAAAACGGCGACT